>CAXUNH010000058.1:0-18713 GCA_964252405.1 uncultured Acidobacteriaceae bacterium
GGCCTCTGAAGGGTGGTATCGGGAAGCCGTAAGCGAGCGTTGTTACTCTGGATGTGTGAGCCAGGGGTTGCGATTGGTCGTGAATGGGCGCGAGCGAACGGTTGAGGCGCTGGCTTCGCCGTGCGCGCTCTCGGTTGTGCTCGAGCGGATGGAGCTTCGTGCCGACCGTGTCGCCGTGGAGTTGAACGGAGAGTTGGCGCCCCGGACGGGATGGGCCCAGGCGGAGGTGCGCGATGGCGACCGGCTGGAGATCGTCCACTTTGTCGGCGGCGGTCAGCGCTAGAGCGTTCGCTCGGCCAGGAGGCGGGTAAGCAGCGCCTCCCAGCGGTCGCCGTACTCGCGCCAGCCGCCCAGGGTCTGCACCCGCCGGAGCGCGTTGGCCCGCATGCGTCCCTGCAACGCTGGATCGTCCGCGAGGCGCTGCATGCGCTCCGCCAGAAGCGCTGTGTCACGGATCGGGACGATGAAGCCATCCTCCCCGTCGGTGAACAGGTCTTCACCTCCGGTGTTCGCCGAGCAGAGGACCGGGCAGCCGCACGCCATTGCTTGCGCCTGTACGAGCGCGAGGCCCTCCTCGATGGAGGGAAGCACCAGCACATGGCTGCGGCTCATCAGCCCTGCGAGCTCGGCTTGCGGAAGCGGCCCGAGAAACTCCACATGCCCGGTGGGCAGTTGGGCGAGCAGGGGACGGAGTTCCTCCTGCACAGCCCCCGCGACCCGGAGGCGCTTGCGTGGGTGTTGCAGGGCGGCGAAGGCCTCGAGTAGATAGGGGACGCCCTTGCGCAGCCCCACCGCACCGGCGAACAGGACACAGAACTCATCGGCCGGCGGGGACGCCGTGGGGGTGAACTGCTCCAGCCGTACGCCATACGGGATTACATGCACCCTGGAGGCGGGGACGCCCATCTGCAGAAATGACCGGCGCGCGACCGACGAAGGAACGGTGATGGCATCGGCTGCAGCGTAGATGGCTTCTTCGCGGCGCGTGTCGCGCGGGTCGGAGACAGGCCGGCGGACGCCCCAGCGCTGGAACTCCTCCGCAACGATCTCTTCCTGGTATCGCTGATGGGTTGAGCCGCGGTCGCACACAAAGATGCCGCCTTCACGCTGAAGGAGCTGGCCGGAGCGAAGGCTTGAGCCGGAGATGCCGATCAGAACGTCCGGACGCTGACCGTGACGCAGGAGCCACCGCAGATGCTGCTCGGTCCAGCGATCGAACGTGAGGGCGTTCCGGTAGCCCAGCTCATCGGCAAGCCAGGGCAGGTCCCATCCGCTGCGGCCGAGCAGATACTCGGGAACGTGCAGCCAGGGAAAGGAGCGGACCTTCTGCCGCGAGACTCCCTCCCGCTGCAGCCGGCTCCACGGCCACGTGGAGTAGATGGCCTGCAGGTGTCCCCGGCGCTCGAACTCGCGGGCAAGCTCGAAGTGATGGAAGACGCCAAAGACGGTTTGGAGGACGCGCATCGGACAACCGCCGGGTGCGGTCGGGTCGAGCATAGCAGAGGGCTTCGGGTGCACCGCGGCGGCCTACTTCCGCTGCACGGTCGCGTAGGCAGCCTGCAGGACATGGTGGGTCAGCGGATCCTGCACCCAGGCCACCACGGCCAGGTCTCCGCCCGCGATGGGGAGAGGCTCCGTCGCGAAGCGAAACGCACCAAAGCGATCGTTGTGGCGCTCGTACTCCGTGAGATAGGCGTCCTGTGCGCGATCCAGTTCCCCGGGGCTGTAGAGCACCGGTGATGGCTGTGGGTCGGTGTGCAGATACGTGGCGACGGGGAGCTCGGTGATGGAGCGCGCCAACATGCGGTGCAGGCGCACCCCGTTTTCGCCACTATAGCGGACATTGTCTTGCACGAGAGCAACGTATAGCACGGCCCGGGCCAGCGTGCGCAGCGACATGTCGCCTGTCGTCCCGGCCGCTTGTGCCGCAGGAACGGGCTTTACGGCGAGAACGGGTTGAGCCCTCACCGTTCCGTCAGCATCCTGGCCAGCGACGAGCTGCAGTCCAAGACCGCTGGGCAAAGCAGCCTGAGCTTCGATCTCATCCGCGAAGCCGACCACGATGTTTTCCACGTCCCCCCGCGAGGCTCCCAGGATCTCCAGCGGTTGCCCGTCGAGAAACGCGGCCGGAGTGTTTTGGACGCGGTAGGTCCCGGCCCGCCGAACTGTATCAGGCGTGGTGAGTGGGTCAGGGCGAGGGATGTGCTCGTCGAATGCAAGCACAACGAGGTCTTGACGGCTGTAGGAGCCGAGCAGGCTGTCGACGGCGAGGTCAGGCCCGGCACAGGGAGCGCAGCCGCTGCCGGTAAACAGCTCCAGCAGAACGGTGTGGCCGCCCGGGGCAAGCTGCCGGTGTGGCAGCGTAAACGGGGCGGGGAAGAGACGGCGGTAGACCTCATCGACCCCGAGGGTCAACGCGTTCGCATCGCCATGTTGCAGTTGGGTGAAGAGTTGAAGCTCGCGAGCCCTCCAGGGCTGATGCAGAGCGCCCAGGGCGTCGGCGCGTTCGAAGCTCTGCAGGGCTGCTTGCGAGTTGCCCTGAGCCAGCGCGAGTTGGCCTTCCAGAGCGTTGACCTCGCCTGACAGGGGCTGCAGGCGAAACGCCTCGGTGAGGAGCGGGGCCGCATGTTCCGGTTCCCCTCTCCGAAGCTCGACCGCGGCCAGGGCGGCCAGAAAGGAGGCCCGGTACTCGGTGTATTGCGCGTGCATCTGCTTCTGCGGAATGCGGGGGAGCTTGTAGCGGGCTTGCGCGACGGTCATCTCCCGGCGGTAGCTCTCCTCGCTCAGCAACGTGACGGCATCTTGGGCCCACTGCCGGGCCTGGTCGAGATTAACGCCGGCTTCTCCACTGCTGGCCAGGAGGTCAGCCAGGCGGGCCTGCTCCGCCCAGCGTTCGAACCCCGCTGGAACGGCGGTGATCATCGATTGCCCCAGTGCGTTGATTGGCCCGGTCCGATCCGGGAAGGAGGCCAGGTACGTCTCCAGAAGCAGCTGTTGTGCGGCGGAGGATCGCCAGCCGGAAGGGAACTGCTGAAGGAACTGCCCCAACGCAGTCACACGCGCCTGTGGTTCTGTGTTTGCTCGAGCGGCGTCGAAGGCGGCTTGTTCGCTGGCCGCCCCTTGCGCGGCCCCCGCCCGCGGGAGGAGCACGACAGGAGAGAGAAACAGCGCAGCGATGCACAGTTTGCAACAGGGGCCGGAAAGAACGCGCATACCTGATTGCTACACTAAAGCCGTATGCTTCTGCAGCAAATCGTCGCTGTGCTCGACGGAGAGCTCCAACGGCTCTCGTCCCTGCGTGAAATTGTCTCCGGGTTGGCCGGCCCTTCAGTCCTTGAACTGCAAGTGCAGAACCAGTCCGCCTTAGAGGATGTGCCCGAGGTCGTGCGCGAGGTCCCCCGGAAAAAGGAGCGACAACGGCGGGTGTCGAAGCCCGGCTCCCGTGATCGCGTAGTGAGTGTCACGCGTGTGAAGCCCCAGCCCGCAGCGAGGGCTCTCACGGCTGCGATCCCTGCGGCCCCGGTTGTTGTAACGGCGGAGGCCCTGGCCCGAGAGGCTACGCGGTCGCAGCGAGGTCCAGCCGGGAAGCGTGTCGAAGCCGCGCCCGCACCGGGCACGCTGGGCTCGATGATTCGCGCCTTGCGCCTTGAGGCGAACCCTTAAGGGGTAGACCCTGCTTTCAGGGACGCAACTGTCCCCCTGTGCGCAGACCGCGCATATGATGGGCCAGAGCCCTTCGTGAGATGCTGAGCAGACGATTTCTCCCCGCAGTCGTATTGCTGGTTGCCGTGTGCCTGACGTACCTGAACTTCTTCGGCAACAGCTTTCACTTCGACGACTTCCATACCGTGACAGACAATCCGGCGGTCCGCTCGCTGGGGAATCTTCCGCGCATCTTTACGGACACGACCGCCTTCAGTGTCCTGCCTGCGAACCAGACGTACCGGCCTGTGGTCACCGCCTCCCTTGCGCTCGATTACGCGCTCGCTCACGGGTATATCCCATTTTGGTTCCACCTCAGTACGCTGGTCTGGTTCCTGGTGTTGCTTTGGGTCCTGTTCCTGTTTGCCGAGCGGGTGTTTGACAGCGTGGAGCTGTCGCCGGCAAACCGCTGGCTTGCATGGGGCGTCGCGGCCTGGTTTGGGCTGCATCCGGCGATGGCGGAGACGGTGAACTACGTCATCCAGAGGGGCGATCTCTACTGCACCTTAGGCTGCGTCGCTGCGCTGGCGATCTACGCGCGACGTCCGCAGTGGCGACGGTACGGGGTGTACCTTATGCCGTTTCTGCTGGGCATGCTCTCCAAGCCGCCTGCCGCCGTCTTTCCCTTCCTGTTGCTCCTGTACGTCTTCTTCTTCGAGGGAGCGGACGAGCCGGCCGGAGTGCGGTGGCGCCGCAGCGTGCTCGCCGCCTCCCCCGCAGGGGGAGTCACCGTGTTGGCCCTGTGGCTTCAGTCGGCGATGACGCCCAGGAGCTACGCGCCGACGATTCTTTCCGCATCGGCGTACCGTCTGGTCCAGCCCTTTGTGTGGCTACGCTACTTCGGCGCGTTGTTTCTGCCGCTGCACCTGAACGTAGACACAGACCTGCAGCCGATCTCCACGTTCAATGCGCAGGCCGCGGCGGGCCTGCTGTTTGTTCTAGGATTGTTGGCGGTCGCGTTTTTCGCGGCACAAAGGCGGAGGCTGTACCCGATCGCCTATGGTCTCTTCTGGTTTGCCTTCACGCAGTCGCCGACGTCGCTGTACACGCTCAGCGAAGTGGAAAATGACCACCGGATGTTCTTCTCCTTTCCCGGGCTGATGATCGCGGCCGTTTGGGCACTTCGTCTGGGGTACCAGCGGATGGCCGCAACGCGGACACGTCAGCCGGACAAGGCTGTTTGGCTGCCGCGCATCGCTGGCGTTCTTTGTGCGCTGGCGCTCTGCGGCTATGCCTATGGAGCGCACCGTCGCAATGCGGTGTGGCATGACGAGCCGAGCCTGTGGGCAGACGACGTGGCGAAGTCGCCCCACAACGGGCGCGGGCTGATGATCTATGGCCTGACCCGGATGAACGCGGGGGACTACGCCGGTGCGCTCGACCTCTTCCATCGCGCGCTGCTGTATACGCCCAACTACGCCACGCTTGAGGTGAACCTGGGCATTGTGAATGGGTTGCTGGCCGACGCTGGACAGCCCCCTTTGCAGGCCGTGGCGGAGGCCCACTTCCAACGGGCGCTGGCGCTGTCTCCGAACGACGATCTGCCCCATGCGTACTACGGTCGCTGGCTGTTGGCGCACGGGCGCCTGCCCGAAGCGACGTCGCAGTTGGAAGCAGCCGTCGCCCTGAACGGCCAACGAGAGCTGGGGCGCGACCTGCTGCTGAGCTGTTATGTGCAGGCTGGCAACCCAGCCGCGGCCCGAGAGCTCGCAGAGAAGACCCTGGCGATCATCCCAGGCGATCCCGCAGCACTGGCCCTGCTGCAGGGCAGAGCGCCGGAAGGCCCAGCAGGACCCGCCGCCGCGCTGATCAACGCGTCCCTGGCCGCGTACCAGGCAGGGCGGTTTGCGGAGTCGATTGCTGCGGCACAAGCCGCGCTGAAGGCCGACCCGCACTCGGCCGAGGCATGGAACAACATCGGCGCCGGGTATGGCGCGATGCACGACTGGGCCCGGGCCATCGCCGCGGAGCAGCAGGCGTTGAAGCTGAACCCTGCGCTCACCATTGCGGCGAACAACCTCCGCTGGTTCCAGTCGCAGAAGGCGGCCGCCGGCACGAGCGCCGTGCCGGGCGGCCCGGGCACCGATGCCGCGGGGGCTCTCGTGAATCAATCCTTGCGGCTGAACCAAACTGGTCACTACGCCGAAAGCGCAGAAGCCGCGAAGAAGGCGTTGGCCCTGGACCCTCAGTCAGCCGAAGCCTGGAACAACATCGCCGCCGATGACGAAGCAATGGGCCAATGGGACGCAGCCATCCAGGCCGCGAGAAATGCCATCGCGCTGCGTCCGGACTTCCAGTTGGCCAGGAACAATCTGCAGTGGTCGTTGTTGCAGAAGGCAAAACGGGCCAGTCGTTAGATCCGGCTTGACATGGGACAGCGCACAAGAGCATGATGCCGAGCGAGTCAAACGATTGCCCCTCCGCAGCACCGACTGAGCACCCCTCAGCCCAGGCTAGCTACGCGAACCGGGCGGGATTTGTCTTAAGTGCTCAGGAGGCCAACAATGGCTGCTTCAAAAACAAAATCGAGATCACAGCGTAAGCGCTGGACGTCCAGAGCCGGGTGGATCGCCCCCGCAGCCCTGGTTTGCATCGCCGGTACGGCTCATGGGCAGTTTCGTGCGTCCATCCAGGGTTCAGTAACCGATCCCAGCGGTGCCGTCATTCCCGGGGCAACCCTCACGCTAATCGATCAGGCGACGAACAAGTCCCTCACGGCAACGGCCAATGAGGATGGTGTGTACAACTTCAACGCCCTGCCGCCGGATCGCTTCAAGTTGACGGCGACCGCACCGGGGTTTCAGGCGCGGGTCATCTCGGACCTGAGCATCATTCCGGAGCAGCCGAACTCGGTGAACATCAAGATGGAGCTCGGTACGAGCTCGACCGTGGTCGAAGTGTCCGGCGACACCGTGGCGGCTGTGGATACCGAGACCGCCAATATCGGTGGCACGATCTCGAGCAACGATATCCAGCACATGCCGTCGTTTAACCGTGACGTGTTCACGCTCACGCAGCTTGTTCCGGGAGCGATCAGCGATGGCGGGCAGAACGCCGGAGGCGGTGTGCGCAGCAATCCCGGCACGCAGGGACCGGGCGGCTCCAACAACAGCGGCGCGGCGCCGACAGAAAACGGACCCCAGGCCAACGCCAACGGCCAGCAGTACGAAAATAACGGCATCACGCTGGACGGCATCAGCACAGTGAGCGCGGTCTGGGGCGGCACGACGATCATCACCCCGACCGAAGATTCCATTGACAATGTGCGCATCCTGACGAACGACTATGACGCGGAGAACAGTCGTTTCAGTGGCGCACAAACCATGGTGACCTCCAAGAGCGGAACCAACCAGCTCCACGGAAGTGCCTTCATCGCGATTCACCGGCCCGGCTTGAACGCGTACAACCCCCGTCCTCACGCAGCCGATGGCACGCCGATCGGTGCAGCCGTACGCGACCAGCAGCGCTTTAATCAGTACGGCGGAAGTCTTGGCGGACCGATCCTCAAGAACCGAATCTTTGCGTTCTTCGCCTTCGAGTCTTCCCCGGACAACACCACCTCCCAGAGCACGGGCTGGTATGAGACGTCGTCCTTCCGCAGTTCAGCCCCTTCGGGCAGTATCGCCTCGCAGTTCCTCACGTTTCCGGGCAGCGCCGTCAGCGGAACTCTCGTTACGAGCGGAGAGACGTGCGCCATCGTCGGCCTGCAGGAAGGCGTGAACTGCAACACGGTTCCCGGCCAGGGACTCGACATTGGATCGCCTTTGAAGATCGGCCTGGGGAAACAGGATCCGACTGCCTCGGGTACAGCGGCCCAGCCTGGTGTCGGCAGTGGCCTCGATGGCGTGGCGGACGTTGGATACTACCTGACCACAACCCCGTTCAGCTCGTACTACCGGCAGTTCAACGGACGCCTGGACGCAGACGCGACGAAGAAGGATCATCTCGCCTTCGCGATCTACTGGGTTCCCCAGGGCAACACCCAGTACAACGGCGGTGCGCGCGCATACAACCTCTTCAATCATGACCAGATCAACGAAGCGCTCTCGGTGATCTGGAATCATACCTTTTCGGCGAACCTGTTGAACGAAGCGCGCGTAAACGCGGCCGGCTGGCGCTGGAACGAGATTGCCTCAAACCCACAGCAACCAGTCGGTTTGCCGCAGGATACGATCACGTTCTTCGGGCCCTCGGGCCAGACCATCAACCAGTTTGGCTCTTCCCTGGGCAGCGACCTCAACCAGTGGACTTACGGCTATAAAGACGTGGCCACGCTGGTGCAGGGCAGGCACACGATCAAGTTTGGCGGCGACGCAACGCAGTTGCGCTACCTGAATAATCCGATTGGCCGGCCCAATTACGGCTTCTATAACATCTGGGACTTTCTGAACGATGCGCCCTGGCAGGAATCGGGCGGGTTCAATAGTGTCACCGGATACCCGGGCGGAACCCGCTCCGATAATCGCGAGTGGATGTGGGGACTGTTTGTGCAGGATGGCTGGAAGGTGCAGCCCAACCTAACGATTAACGCCGGCATTCGCTACTCCTACTTTGGACCGCTGTACACCAAGCAGAACAACCTCCCAGTCGCGCAGTTCGGCACCGGAGCCTCGACCTACACTGCGATGAACATCCGGTTAGGCGGTGATCTGTGGAGGCCACAGAAGGCGAACTTCGGTCCCCAGTTCGGGTTCAACTGGAGCCCTGGCACTTTCAACAACAAGTTAATCGTCCGCGGCGGCTTTGGCCTGAGCTTTAACCAGGAAGAGATCGCCATCACGGCCAACACGGGATACAACCCGCCAACGCAGAACTACTACACCTTCCAATATGCGAGCCCTACGAGCCAGGGCGCCAACGGGGCCGACATCCTGTACGGGATCTCCAGCGGTGCGACCTCGCTGGCAGGGTTCGCTTCCAATCCGCACACCATCACCGCCTACAACAGCGCGAACCTGCCCGTGGCTGGCAATGCAAATGTAATCGTGATCGGCGATGGGCACGGCAACCTGCCTACAACCTACGTCGAGCACTACTCTCTGGAGACCACGTACGAGATGAGCCGCCAACTCGTGGCCACGCTGGGGTACCAGGGAAGTCTGGGACGGCACCTGATCAACCATGAAGGCCCGAATGCGCCCGGCGTGGTGGCAGGCTACGCCCTGAATCCACTAGTCACGAGCGGAGATCTCTGGACCAATGAGGGCAGCTCCAACAACAACCAGCTCCTCGCCGAACTGAAACATCCCATGAGCCACCATCTGATGGTGGATGCCCAGTTCTTCTGGGCCAAGAGCATGGATACGGACGGCTCCGGCCCGTACTCCGAAGATCCGTACTTCCCGGAGAACGCCGCCTACTCCTATGGTCCTTCGGACTTCAATGTCGGCAAGTCGTTCAAGGCGTTCGGGCTATGGCAACCGGTGTTCTCCCATGGTGGCAACAGTTGGGTAGACAAGATCGCGGGCGGCTGGTCGCTCAGCGGCATCTTCAATGTGCATACGGGCTTCCCGTACAGCCCGACATACGGAACGCCGCAGTCGCTCTATTGCTCCAACTGTGGGTACTACAACCTGCGTCCGCAGTACCTGGGCGGCGGGACGGGCGACCACAGCAATAAGGCGTTCATTCAGAACACCAACTTCCCGAACTACGCGAAGGCCCAGGCCGCTGCCACGACAGGCACGGCGACTGTGAACGGGGCAACGAATGTGCCGGTGAGCTACTCGAATGCTTTCTTCACAGTGCCAAACTACGCGGCAGCGATTCAGGCGGCCTCGGGCGGCGGCTTCCCGTCGGGGAATCTTGCGCTTCCGGGACGTCCGGGGCTGGACCGCAACGCCTTCACCGGGCCACATTACCGCGATGTGGATGCCTCGTTGACCAAGGGTTTTGGCTTACCCAATACCCGTCTTCTTGGTGAGAGCGCCAGGCTCGAAATCCGTGCCGATGCGTTCAACCTCTTCAACATCCTCAACCTCAACCCGGCGAACGTAAACAGCAACGTCGCTGGCGCTACTTTCGGTCAGGATGTAACGGTCCTGGGTGGAAGAACAGTGACCATGCAGGCCAGGTTCAGCTTCTAGCGACCTGCCAACTCAGTGCGGGGGACGGCAAGCGAGCCGTCCCCTGCGAGCGTGCGGACCTGAACCTGCGGTACGGAAGATGGAGTGCGATGAACGGAAGTTGGCAATCGAGGTTCGCCTGTTTAGCAATGGCGGCCGCTCTGTGCGCAACAGTCAGCGGCGCCGGACAGCAGACCGGGCAGCAGGAAACGATCACCATCGATGGGACCGCGCCTACAACGCCGTTCCCGCACTTCTGGGAGCAGACGTTTGGGTCGGGGCGGGCCATTCTGTCGTTGCGTGAGAGCTACCGGGAGGACCTGCGCACGGTGAAGGGGGCGACGGACTTCCAGTCCATTCGCTTTCACGGCATTCTGATGGATGAAGTGGGGCTGTATGACCCCGATCGCATGACCAAGAATCCTGGGTTGGCCGCGCAGAAGGCCAACGATGCTTCTGCCTTCAACTTCAGCTATATCGACCAGATCTACGACGGGCTGTTGGCCAACGGTGTGCGTCCGTTTGTGGAGCTGAGCTTTACGCCGGCCAAGATGGCGTCCGACCCCAAGGCGCTGCATCCGTTCTGGTATCACCCCAATGTGTCGCCCCCGAAGGACTACGCCGTGTGGGACGGCATGATCCAGGCACTGGCGCGGCACCTGGTGGAGCGCTACGGGCTGGACGAGGTCGCCACCTGGAAGTTCGAGGTGTGGAACGAACCCAACCTCGACTTCTGGGGCGGCAGTCCGAAACAGGCCACGTACTTTGAGCTGTATGACCACACCGCGCGAGCGCTGAAGGCCGTGTCGCCGCGGTTACAGGTGGGCGGCCCCGCGACGGCGCAGGCAGCCTGGGTCACGCCGTTCCTGGAGCACATCAAAGCCAGCGGAGCACCGGCAGACTTCGTCTCCACCCACGTCTATGCCAACGACAACGCCAGGGATGTGTTCGGCACCAACGAGGACATCCCGCGCGACCGGATGGTATGGCGCTCGGTGAAGAAGGTGCATGAGGAGATCGCGCGATCGGCCTTTCCCAAGCTGCCGCTGATCTTCTCCGAGTACAACGCCAGCTACGCGAACGAGCCCGATGTGACAGACTCTGTGTATATGGGCCCGTGGATGGCGAACAACATCCGGCTGTGTGATGGCCTGACGGAGAGCATGAGTTATTGGGCCTTCAGCGATGTGTTTGAAGAGCAGGGTGTGGTGCGCTCGCCGTTTTACGGCGGTTTCGGGCTGGTGGCAGCGGACCATATCGGCAAGCCAGCGCTGAATGTGTTTCGGGTGCTGCACCGGATGGGCGACCAGCGGATCGCGGTGAACTCGGAGTCGGCGCTGGCGACGCGCGATGCGAAGGGGCACCTTGCGGTCGCGGTGTGGGATTATGCGCCGCCGGATGGAACGGGGGCTTCGTACACCCCGCCTCCTGCGAACCCAGGCCCGGCGAAGAGCTTTCATCTGAGCTTTCAGCATGTGGGGCAGAACGCAGCGGTAGAGATCCTGCGGGTGGACGCCGATCACGGCAATGTGTTGAAGGCGTTCGATGCCATGGGCCGGCCGCCGGGGGATCTTTCCCCGTCTCAGGTGAAGCAGTTGCAGGCCGCGGGTGCGATGGCCCCTGCGGAACACACGCATTTGCAGGCAGGAAAGCTGGAGCTGACTGTCCCGGCACATGGGTTAGCCGTGGTACTGGTTGGGCAGCAGTAGGGGCCTATGCATCGTCGTGAGGTGTTGTGGTGGTTGGGCGGGAGCGCCGCGGGAGCTCTGGCCGGCGAGCCGTTTGGGTGGGGCCAGCGCACCAAGGCGCGACGCAAAGGGACCGCACCGAAGCCCACGCCAAAACCGTTGCTTACGGCCGCGGATGTTGCCTTCCTGGACGACATGGAGCGGCGGGGCTGCCTGTACTTCCTGGAGCAGGCAGACCCGGAGAACGGACAGGTGCTGGACCGGGCCAGGGCCGCTGGCCTGGAGGGGGCCCTGGACCCGCGACGGCTTTCGAGCATTGCGGCAACGGGGTTCGGCCTGACGGCACTTTGCATCGCGCACAAGCGGGGCTATGCGGCCCCAGAGTTGATTGAAACCCGCGTCGCCAGGACCCTCGCCTTCCACGCGCACAGTCTCAGGCAGGAACACGGCTTCTTCTGCCACTTCAACGATGTGCACACAGGGGTGCCCTACCCGCATGTGGAGTACTCGAGTATCGATACGAGCCTGCTGCTGTGCGGTGTGCTGACTGCCCGGGCCTACTTCGGGGCCAATGCGGCCATCGTGAAGGACGCGACCTTGATCTACGAGCGCGTGGAGTGGCCGTGGATGCTGTACGGCAAGACGAACCTGTTCTGCATGGGGTGGAAGGGGGGTTCAGGATTCCTGTCGTCGGTGTGGAATCACTACTGCGAGCTGATGATGATTCCTTTGCTGGCGATGGGATCGCCGACCCATCCCGTGTCTCCCGCGGTCTGGAGCGCGTGGTCGCGTCCTGTGACGGAGTACAAAGGCTTCCAGTACATTGCGGCGCGCGATCCGCTGTTCGTCCACCAGTACAGCCATGCCTGGTTCGATTTCCGGGGCAAGCACGACGGCTTTGCTGATTACTTCGGGAACTCGGTCATCGCGACGCGAGCGCACCGGCAGTTCTGCCTCGATTGGGGAGCGCCGTACAGCCCGACGTACTGGGGTGTTTCGGCGTCCGACTCCCAGCATGGCTACCGTGCCTGGGGCGGCCCTCCCAGCTTTGGCGGTGTGGACGGGTCCGTGGTGCCGAACGCGGCAGCGGGATCGTTGCCGTTTCTCCCGACCGAGTGTCTGCAGACTCTGCGCGGGGTGCAGGCGCGGTATGCCGACACGGCCTGGGGACGCTATGGCTTCTGCGACGCCCTGCACCCGGATGTGGCGTGGTATGACCAGGATGTTCTAGGGATCGACCTGGGGATCAGTGTCCTGATGGCGGAGAACCTCCGCACCGGCTTTGTGTGGGAGGTGTTTGGGCGCAATCCCGAGGTGGGCAGGGCGATGGGTCTGGCCGGATTTCAGCCGAACGGACGTGCGTAGAACGTTTCCTTCTCGGAGATTCCGCGGCGGCGTGTAACCAACGTGCCGTGTTGCGCGTATTGACCGTTGTTAGAATCGCTCCACGGAGCGAGAGAGGACACGGCGCAACCGGGATGACTCTGGCAGAACTCGACGAAGTATTGCGGGTGTGGAAGGCCCGACTGGCGTCGATCGCGGAGAACCTGCTCGACCTGCAGTCGGAGTCGGCGTACCGCTCGCTGACCGGAACGGGTGGGCTGGAGAAGATCGCGGTCACAGGATTGACGGCGGCGCGGGTGAAGCCGGCTTTGGGCGCGGTGCACACCATGTTCGAGCAGTTTGGCCTGTTGCAAGCCACGGTGGATCAGGCCGAGTCGCTTCGCAAAGAACTGCCCGCATTCTTTGGCGGCGACGCCAAGGCGCGGGAGATCCAGCATCTGCTCTTCGGCAAATCCATTCAGCTCTCGACGGTGAACATCCCGCTGGAGCAGCGGACGCTGCAGGGCGGTATCCGGGGTGCGGAACGGATCGCCCCGGAGGAGTTGTTGGGCTCCATGGAACAGACCTTTGCGTCAGCGCGTGATGCCGTGATGAGCGCGGACCGTGCCTGGACGGAGTTCGCCGAGAACAGCAGCAGGATCGAGGGGGAGATCGCGCGCCTCCGCGGACAGAAGGCCCTGCCCAGCGCGCTGCTGGCGTCATCGCTGGACGCCGTGGAAGCGAAGCTGGCGGCGGTGCGGGCGGAAGCCAAAACCGATCCGCTGGGCGCGGAGGGCGAACTGCGGTCCCAGGCCGAACCTGCACTGGCTGACGTGGCGCGACGGATTGATCTCGCAGAGCAGACCGGCGGGCAGTTGCGGACCGCGAGAGCGCGGTGGGAGGAGTTGTTGCGGCTGCACGGCGAAGCCGGCGCGGCCATTGCCGAAGCCCGCGATAAGGTCGGCGAGGGCATAGCCTTGCCGGTTCGCGAGAAAGACGAAACGATTCGGGCGATCGGGGAGTGGCTGGTTCGGCTGGAGGGTAAGCGCGACGAGGGCGCGATTGAGGCCGTAACCGTGGGGCTGCGGCATTGGAACGCGGCCGCCGAGGCTTGCGTATCCCAGGAACGAACGGCGCTGGAGGCGGCCCGCGCGCGAGTGGAGCAACGGAGTGAGTTGCGGGGGCGCTTGCATGCCTTGAAGGCGAAGGCGCGCCGGTTTGGCGTGGCGGAGAGCCAGGAGTTTGCCGAACTGGGCGGCCGGGCGGAGACGCTCTTGTACAGCCGACCAACGGATCTGGAAGGCGCGGCAGCCGCGGTGGCCCACTATGAGAAGCGACTGCGCGGGAACGGGAACGAGGCGTAGGTCCCCATGAATGGAGAGCCCTGCCGGCGAGGAGGATGCGCGGGTGTCCTCGAGGACGGCTACTGCAACCTGTGTGGACTGGCTGAGGTACGAGCGACGGCGCCGGCCCGGGCGGCTGCGGGGAACGGGTCGGGTGCAACGTCGGGGAGGACGGGCACGAAGCCGGGCAGGGGATCGTCGGCCATCACAACGGGCACCGGATCTTCGCCGATGAGCCGGGCGGGGAACGGAGCGCACCGTACGCGGCGCTCCAGCCGGCGGACCGCGCGCAAGCAGCTGGGCGCAGGGCTGATCACGGTGCCGGATCTGCCCTCGGTGGAGCCGGAGAAGGTCATCCTGCTGGAGGCGAGGGTACCGGAACGCAAGCGGATTTGCGCCGGTTGCGAAGCGGTCCTGAAGCGGGAGGCAGGCTTCTGCGGCAAGTGCGGAACACGGTACAACTTCGTCGCCACACTGCGGGCCGGAGACCTGGTGGCCGGGCAATACGAGGTCAAGGGTCCCATCGCGTTTGGTGGGTTGGGGTGGATCTACCTGGCTTTTGATCGCTTGCTGTCGCGGTACGTCGTGCTGAAAGGACTGCTGAACACCCAGGATGAGTCTGCGGCGGCGGCGGCCGTGGCGGAACGGCAGTTTCTCGCGGCGGTAAAGCACCCCAACATCGTGGGGATCTACAACTTCGTGCAAGCGACGGGCGAAGGCTTCATCGTGCTGGAGTACGTGGGCGGGAAGACGCTGAAGCAGATCCGGCAGGAGCGCGGGCCGCTTCCCCCGGCGGAGGCGATTGCCTACGTGCATCGCATTCTGCCCGCCTTCGCCTACCTGCACCGCATGGGGATGGTGTTCTGCGACTTCAAGCCGGACAACGTCATGCTGGAGCACGACGACGTCAAGCTGATCGATCTCGGCGGCGTCCGGCGGGTCGATGACACCGGCGGCGATATCTACGGGACGGTGGGATACAGCGCACCGGAGGCCGGCGCGGGCCCCACCCCCGCGTCCGATCTGTTCACGGTGGGACGGAGTCTGGCCGTGCTGCTGACCGATATCAGCGGTTTCAGCAAGGAACACCGGTACACGCTACCCGGTCCTGAAGAGAAGCAGCTCTTTGCCGAGCAGGAATCGCTGTACCGGTTTCTGTTGAAAGCCACGGCAGAGCAGCCGGACGACCGGTTTGAATCGGCCGAGGAGATGGCGGAGCAGCTGCTGGGGGTGCTGCGCGAGGTTGTCGCCACGGAGACTGGCAGACCGCACCCGGAAGCAAGCCGGGAGTTCGGGACAGATCTGCTGTCGCTTCATGCGGGAGACGCCATGGAGCCCGTGGTGCCGTCTCCGCGCTATCTTCCCGTGCCGTCGCTGGCCGTCGAGGACCCGGGCGCCCAGGCGGTGGCCAGCGCCCTGGTTCTACCGGATCCGAGCCGCAGGGCGGCAGCGCTGCGCGGGACGTGCAAGCAGTTTCCGGCCTCTCGCGAAGCTCGTTTGCGTCTGGCGGCGACGCTGGCGGAGGTCGGGGCCTTCCCGGAAGCGGAAGACCTGCTCCGGAGTCTGGCAACGGAGGATGCCTGGGACTGGCGCGTCTTGTGGTTTCTGGCGCGAACAAGGCTCCTGCAAAACGACGTCGGGGAGGCGCGCAGGCTGTTCGATCAGGTGTACTTCGATCTTCCCGGCGAACTGGCCCCCAAGCTTGCCCTTGGGCTGACGGCTGAGTTGGCCGGGGACTTGCCCCTGGCGATCAGGATGTACGATCTGGTGTCGGGGGTCGACCCGGGGTACGTGTCCGCGGTCTTTGGCCTGGCGCGTTGTTATGAGCACGGGAGGGAGTGCAAGAAAGCTGTCGAGGCGCTTCACCGGATCCCGCCCTCCTCTGCGCTCTACCTGCGTGCTCAGGTCAGTGCAGCGCGAGCGCTGCTCGGCGAGGGCAACAGAAAGCCGACGCTGGAGGACGTGCTCGCGGCCGCGGCGCTGGCCGAGCGCCTGGGCCTGGAGGGGCAGGACAAGTGGTTTTTGGAGGGCCAGATCTTTCGGGCAGCGATCGCCGCATTGGCGTTTGGGAGGAACGGCGGCGATGGCAGGACGCTGGTGCTGGGAAGGCCATTGGCCGAGCGCCCACTGCGGCAGGGACTGGAGAACTCACTGCGCTCCATGGCGAGGTTCGCCACCGGGGAAGAGCGCATTCGGTTGATCGACCAGGCAAATCTCGTGAGGCCGCGAACGCTGGTTTGAGGGGGTGCGTTTTCTTGAAGGAAGAGAGAGAAGACCATGGTGTGCGCTGCGTGTACCGCCGATGTGCCGGATGAGGATATTTTTTGCGAAAACTGTGGGATCAAGCTCCGCCCGGAGGAGCCCAGCGCCCCCACGTGTACCTGTGGTGCTGATCCTGACGAGCTGGACGAGGACGGCTTTTGCCTGCGCTGCGGCCGGCGCGTGCGAAGGCCGGCCAGCGACCACATCGAAGAGTCGCTGGGCACGGACTTTGCCGCCGTCAGCGATCGCGGACTTCGCCATGACCGCAACGAGGACCGTTTCGCCATCCTGCAAACGGAAGCGGGATGCGGTCTCGTGGTGTGCGATGGGGTCTCGGCCACCAGGGACGCGGAGGTCGCTTCCGCGGCCGTCTCCGAGGCCGTTGCGAGTGCGTTGAAGGAGAGCGTAAGCGCGGGCGAGGTCGAGGACGCGGCCGGGGTTGTTGCCGGGGCCATTGCGGCGGGGGCGAGCGCATTGCGAGAGCGCACCGGGGGTGAGCCGTGGAACGATTCGCCTTCAACCACGGTGGTCGCCGCCTGGGTACGTGGACGCGAGATCACGGTGGGCTGGGTGGGCGACAGCCGGGCGTACTGGATCGATGCGCAGGGAGCCCGGCTTCTTACCCGTGATCACTCCTGGATGAACGCGGTGCTGGAGAGCGGCCAGATGACCGAAGCCGAGGCCCAGGCTGCACCCCAGGCGCACGCCATTACACGCTGGCTCGGAGCCGACGCAGAGGATGCGTCTACGCCCGAGATCGTGCAGTTCGGCACCGAAGCGGGTGGGACCTTGCTGATGTGTACGGATGGTTTGTGGAACTACGCGGCTTCCGCAGAGAGGCTGGCCGCATTGCTGCAAGGGAAGGAAGACAAGGATGCGCTGGGGATTGCAAGGGATCTGATCGCGTTCGCCAATGAGGCGGGAGGACGCGACAACGTGACCGTTGCGACCCTGCGGCTTCACCCCCCGGCGGAGAGCGCGCTCACTTCGGGTTGAACCGGGGACCAGGGGACAACGTACAGAGGAAAGAGGACGCATGCCGGGTCAGTTCAAAGCCGAAACGTTCCAGAACGAGTTCCTGCCTGCAGGGTCGCGCGAGGTTCACGCGATTATGACCGTGACGGCCAGCGAAAGTACCGCCGCCAGTGGAACAGGCGAACGTCTCTTCGGCATTCTGTGCGATGTCTCGGGATCCATGGAGGGCGGCAAGATCACCGCCGCCAAAGGCGCGATGGCGCGGCTGGTGGGCATGCTTCCGCCGGAGTGCAGCTTTTTCATCGTGGCCGGCGCAGATGCGGCCAACCTGATCTGTCCTGTCCTGCGGGCTGATGCTGCGGGCAAGCAGCAGGCCCTTGGCGCGATCCACAACATGCGCGCGTTCGGCGGGACACGGATCTCCAACTGGCTGCACCTGGCGCTCGATCAATTCCGTGCGCGACAGGGCGCGCTGCGGCAGGCGTTGCTGCTGACCGATGGACAGAACGACGCGGGCGACACACTGCCGCTGCAGACGGTGCTGGCTCAGTGCGAGGGCCTGTTTCAGTGCGACTGCCGCGGTGTGGGGACAGACTGGCAGGTGGAGCAACTGCGGACCATTGCCGGCAAACTCCTGGGTACGGTGGACATCATTCCTTCGCCGCAGCAGATCGACGCGGACTTCCACGCCATCCTGCAACGGGCCATGAGCAAAACGGTCAGCGACGTCTTCCTGCGGCTGTGGACGCCGCAGGGAGCGCGCGTGAAGTTCTGCAAAGAGGTCAGCCCGGCGATCGTGGACCTCACGGCCAGGGCCCGCGAGGTGAAGCCGCAGTGGCGGGAGTATCCCACCGGCGCGTGGGGCAAAGGCGAAAGCCGGGACTTTCACTTTTGCATTGAGGTGACTCCCGGCACGGTGGGCGATGAGGTGCTCGCAGGACGCGCCAGCCTGGTGTATACGGACCGGGGCGCGGAGAACAAGGTTGCCGAAGCGCGCATCCTTGCCGTGTGGACGGACGACGAAGCAAAATCCACGAAGATCGACAGGGTTGTCGCGCACTACACAGGGCAGGCCGAGTTGGCGCAGTCCATCCATGATGGCCTTGAAGCGCGCGCGCGCGGCGACGAGGATCGTGCGACGGCGCTGCTCGGTCGCGCGGTGAAAATTGCGCACGACTCCGGCAACGAAGCCACGGCCAAGCTGCTCCGAGGCGTGGTGGACGTGGAGGACGCCGGCACGGGCACGGTCCGCCTGAAAGCAGGCGTTGCCAAAGAGGATTCCATGGCGCTGGAGACGCGGTCCACGAAGACAGCCCGGATCGCGAAGGCAACGTGAGGGGGGCAGAGATGGGGAC
>CAXUNH010000059.1:0-18412 GCA_964252405.1 uncultured Acidobacteriaceae bacterium
TAGTGGTGGATGTTGTCGCGGGCATCGGAGGGATCGAGTAGCGGAGGATGATCGGGCGTGTGCGAGTAGGGGAGGCCTTGCCAGCCTCCGATGTCGGTGGACCAGTAGGGCATACCGCTGGCGACGAAGTTGATGCCTGTGGGCACCTGCCGCTTCAGGGTGTCCCAGTTGCCGTTGATGTCGGACGACCAGAAGATCGCGCCATTGTGTTGCGCGCCGAGATAGCTGTCGCGGGCAAGGATGAGGGCGCGTTCGTGCATGTCCTGGCGCATGCCGTTGTAGAAGGCGGCGGTGTGGAAGAGCGGATAGACGTTGAAGAATTGGGTGCCTGGGCCAACCTTGAAGTAGGAGCCGTTCGGCGGGATGTCGGGTTCGGTCTCGTCGGCCCAGAAGGCGTCGAAGCCCTTGTCCACGTAATTTTCTTTGATGATCGACCAGTACCACTTAGCGGCTTCCGGGTTGGTGGTGTCGATGTCGGAGCCGGCCTTATCGTAGGGAAGGCCGTCCGTGGGGGTGCTGTCCGCAACGTGCTCGAACCAGTTGTGCTGCTTGATGAGGTCGTAGTAGCGGCTGCCTTCGGTGAAGCGCGGCCAGACGCTGATCATCACGTGGTAGTTCATGGCGTGAAGCTGCTTGAGCATGTTCACGGCGTCGGGCCAGGCCTGCGGGTCCATGTCCATCTGGCCCATCCTGGTGTACGTGAACCAGTCGATGACGAGGTCGTCTATGGGCAGTTTGCGGTCGCGGTAGCCCTTGGCGACGGACATGATTTCGGCTTGCGTGCTGTAGCGCTGCTTGCACTGGATGTAGCCGTAGGCGGATTTGGGCAGCATGGGGACGTCGCCGGTGAGCAGGCGGTAGCCGCGGTAGATGGCGTCGTAGTCGCCCGCGATGACGAAGAAGCTGACGCGCTGGCCTACCTGCGACTTGAAGGTGTTCTGGTTGTTGAAGCCGAGGGCGACCTGCGTTTTGGAGGGGTTGTCCCAGACGAGGCCGTAGCCTTTGTTGGTGATGAGGAAGGGCACGCAGACAGACTGGCCGGAGGGCGCGTCGTAGTCATGCGCGCAGTTGACGACGTGGCCTCGGCGGTCGAGATAGCGTTCCTGGTTTTGACCCAGGCCATAGTCGTGTTCGTCGTCAGCTGCGGCGAAGCTGGCGCCGACGGTGTAGAAGGGCGGGTCAGTGGGGCGGCGGTCGTACTCGATGTCGTGGGTGCCGTCTTTGTAGTTGGGCACGGCCATCTGCCAGCCGTTCATGCGGAGAAGAGGCTTGCCGTCGGCGGTGGTGATGTTGAGGCCGACGTAGCCGGTAGAGCCGGAGAAGAACTTGGAGGTCTCCGGCATGGGCCCGCGGGGGCCTTTGGGCCACGGAGCCAGTGTGACGGTGAGCGCGTTGGATTTGAGGATGTCGCCGTGGTCGTCGGAGGTGGTGGTCCACCCTGTGAGGGCAGGTTGCGCGGTGATGCCGTAGCCGGGGGCGGCGAGGGCGTCGTCTTTGCGAAGGCTCAGGCTTACGCGGACGATGTTGGGGGCGTAGGGCTCGATGAGAACGGTGGCGTCGCCGCGGTCTGTACTGATGTGCGTTTGGGCGTGGGCTGGCGCGGTGGTGAGGAGGATTGCCGTGGTGGCGGCGAGGGCTTGTAGGCCGAAGGACTTCATGGTTCGTTGGTGCTCCGTTGGGCATCGGTATGGCGAAAACGTTTCTCTGCGGGAAGGACAACAAGAAAGGCAACAGCAAAGCAAACAGCGGGTCCCTTGCGGGAAGGACGTCCAAGAAGACCACAGTGGAAGCGAAGCAAGGCACGGCAAACGCAAACGCCGTGTGCGCAGTGTACGCGGCGTGGACACAGGGCTGCTGAGGGCGAACGCTGACCGTCCAGTTGAGGCGAATCTCTGCAAGCTTTGCGCCTTGTCCGCGATGGTGTTCGAGTGTCCTTGGTTGGCGCCTTCGTTCTGGTAGGCGAGCTCGCCGGCTTTCACCTTCAGAGGCACAGACACGTCTACCCGGCGGCGGTGTGGACGGCGCTTGTCGCCGGTCTCCTTTCGGGCTCGCACGGGAGGGGGACGCTACAATAAGAAGACGTCCCCAAGCGACAGCTTCGCTGCATCGCACACGCGTGGCGTCTGGCGAAGGCATGGAAGAAGTTGTGACGGAAGCCCCGAATGAGGGCTGGCTCAAGTGGTTGAAGACGCTACCGGGCTTTGCGATTAGTGCGTTCTTTCTTTGGTGGACCTACATCCGGGTCGGACCAAACGGAAAGCGTGGCTTCGATCCCGCGGCGTTCCATCAGTTGCACGTGGTGGCGCCGGTGTGGACCGGCGGCGTGCTCCTGTTCACGGTAATGGGGTATGGCCTCCGATGCTACCGGGCCTACGCCATGCTGCGGAGCCTCCACGCCCGGTTCTCGGCATGCGCTCGCATCTTCATCACCTCGCTTGCCGCTAATAACGTGCTTCCGCTGCGCATCGGGGACGTGATGCGCATCTTCACGTACGCCGGGGATGTGAACGCTACGCCCTCTGTCGTGCTGAGCACAGTGATCCTGGAGAAGCTGCTGGATGTGTTCACTCTGGGCCTCCTGTTTGTGTTCACGATGCACTTTGGCGGGGGCGTCACGCCGCACCTGCGGGTTGTCGCGGAGACGGGCATGGCGATCTCCACGGCGGGACTGCTGATCATGGTCTTTGGCGCAAAAGCGCTGCAGAGACCACTTCAGCGCTATTTCGACCAGGCGAAGAGTTCGATGCTCCGCAAGGTGGAGCACTGGGTCATGCTGGCGCTAGGATGCATCAGCGACATCGGTGTGCTGGGCACGCTGTTGCTGATCGTGTACAGCTTCGCAGCCTGGGCCTGCGAGGGCATGATCTATGTGTCGCTGGCGCGCGCAATCGGTTTGGTCGCGGACCCGGTTGGACCGTGGCAGGGCGCCGCAGAGGCCAACCTCTCGTTTCTCATTCCCAGCTCGCCGGGCGGCATTGGCCCCTTCGAGCTTGCCTGCCGCGATGCTCTGGTGCGACACGGCGCGAGCCCGTCGGCCGCCGGCCTGTTTGGCCTGGTGATGCACCTCTACCTGATCGTAGTGATCACGGGCGTGGGTGGGGTGTGGTTTCTGTTGCACCGCCTGCAGCGTCCCCGGCGCAAGCCGCTGGTGGAAGAGTTGGAAACATTGCCGGCAGAGCTTCCGTAGGCCGGACCGCGTAAGGGAAGAGGACGACAGATGTACAAGATCTTGCAGGGACAACTTCAGGTCCGGTTGGCGGAGCTTGTGAAGGAACGCTACGGCATCGACCTGCCGGCGTTTGCGGTGGAGCTTCCGCCCAGGATTAAGTTCGGAGAGATGGCGCTTACGGTCGCCCTGCAACTGGCGCGTCCGCTCAGGCGTGCGCCGCGCCAGATCGCGCAAGAACTGCAGGCCGCCCTCGCGGAGATGCCGGGCGTTGCCGGTGTCGACATCGCCGGCGCGGGCTATCTGAACATCAAGCTGGATCGCGCGGCCACCGTGGAGCGGATCGCCGCGGACGAGCATGCGGTTGTCGGTGGGCCGGGTTTTCAACTGCTCGAGCACACAAGCATCAACCCCAACAAGGCTGCGCATGTAGGGCACCTACGGAATGCTGTGCTGGGCGACAGCTTCGGGCGCATGTTGCGCCCCGGCGTAGGCGCGGACGCGGAGTGGAAGCGCGGCTATGACGTAGGCGTGCAGAACTATATCGACAACACCGGCGTGCAGGTGGCGGACATCGTCGTCGCTGTGACCGTGCTGAAGGGCATGTCACTGGAAAATGTGCGGCAGTGGCTGACGGAGACGCTCGAAAGCAATGAGCGCCTGGACTATCTCTGCTGGGACATGTATGCCGAGGTATCGCAATGGTATGAGTCTGATCCGGCGCAGGCCGCGGCGCGCAAAAAGATCAGGCTGGATACACTGCACGCCATTGAAGCCGGCGCGAACGACACGGCAGAGATCGCGGATCTGATTGCAACGTCCGTACTGCGCTGCCATCTCGAGACGATGGAGCGGCTCGGGATCGAGTATGACTTCCTGCCGCGCGAGAGCGAGATCCTTCATCTGCACTTCTGGGAAGCCGCGCGCAAGCTGATGGTCGAAAAGGGTGTGCTTTACCTGGAGACTACGGGCAAAAACGCCGGCTGCTGGGTGATGCGGCGGGCCGGCGCCTCCCCGCTTGAGTCGGGTGAGGTGGATGAGGATGCGAAGATCATCATCCGTTCAAACGGCACTGTGACCTATGTGGGTAAAGACATCGCCTATCACCTGTGGAAGTTCGGCCTGCTCGGGTTGGACTTCGGCTATGCAAAGTTCCGCGAGTACCCGGACCATACTTGCTGGATCTCCACGCTGCAAGGCGAACAGCCGCATCCCAGCTTTGGCCATGCCAGCGCGGTCTACAACGTCATCGACTCGCGGCAGGACGATCCGCAGACGCAGGTGAAAGAGGCCCTGCGCGCGTTGGGATTCGTCGCGGAAAGCGAGCACTACACACACCTCAACTACGCGATGGTGGCGCTGACGCCGCGGTGCGCGGAGGAGCTTGGCTACACGCTGAAGGATGAGGATAGAGGCCGTGCGTACATCGAGGTGTCAGGACGCAAGGGCTTCGGCGTGAAGGCCGATGACCTGATCGACCGGATGATCGCGGCGGCACGCGAAGAGGTGGAGCGGCGTCATCCTGAGCTCCCGGAAGAGGAGCGGGGTGACATTGCAGACGCCATCGGCGTGGGCGCGCTGCGGTTTTTTCTGCTGCGATTTACGCGCAATACCGTCATCGCGTTTGATTTCCGCGATGCGTTGAGTTTTGAAGGGGAGACTGGGCCGTATGTGCAGTATGCGGCGGTGCGCGCGGCCAACATCTTCCGCAAAGCGGGAGTGGTGGAAGCGGACGCGTTGAGAGCGGTAGCCAACGCAGACTTCTCGGAGCTATTGCGCGCCGAGACAGACATCTGGGAACTCTGGCTCACGGCGTCACGGCTGACCCTTGCGCTGGAAGGGGCGATTGCGACGGCGGAGCCCGCGGTGCTGGCCAAGTATGCCTTCCAGTTGGCCCAGAGCTTCAACAACTTCTACCATCGGCACAACATTCTGAAGGAAACGGATGCGAGCAGACGGGCGCTGCTGCTGGCCACCGCGGCGGTGGCCAGGCGGGAGTTGGTGCGCGTGGTGGGATGGCTGGGGATGCGCATTCCCGAGGTCATGTAAGCCGCTCCGTCACTTTGTGGCCGTACTTGCCGCAGGGTCGATGCACCTTCTGCAAGCTGCTTTTGAGTAGAGCGACAGGCTGAGGCCGGCACAAACGCGCTGCACGGCGTCACTTCCCCTGCGGCCACCCACACGGTTTTCCACAGAGCCCCGGGATTACTTTGTGGAAAAGCATCGTTTGGCGGCCGTTTGGTCGAGCGTTTCCGTGTGCGGTTTGGGAGGCACGAGCGCCTTCGCTGAAAAAGATTGCTCGCAAGCAACGTGTGGACGGACGCCCGCACCATAAGAGCGAACGCGTTGGTGCTTGCAGGTATCGATCCGAAGAGCACGCAATGACAATGGCCAACTCAGCGGCCGCGAGGTTGTACCCACACCCTGAGAAGTCCAGACTGCTACGCCCCTGCCCCTCGCCTATTTACGGTGAGGACGGGGATTGTGCGGCGGATGCAGAGGTTTCATGATGCCCGTGAATGATTTGACTCGGTTTATCTGCTTATTTCACGATGCGGACCGCGCCCGTGCGGCCGTAAGTGCGTTGGAACGCCTTGGCGTTGCGCGCGGAAGCATTAGCAGCCTGGGAGACAGCGAAGCCTCGACAGGAATGACCGGCTCACAGGCCTTAACGGACCTCGGGGTGCCGGAACGCGACCTCCATCACCTGCAGGATGGTTTGCGCCGCGGGGGCGTGTTGGTTTCGCTGGAAGCGCCTGAGGATCAGAGCCGGGAGATCGAAAAGGTCTTCCACCACTACAGCGCAGACAAAATCGACGAGACTGAGATCGGCACAGCGGTGGCAGCGCCTCTCGTCGCGGAATCCACAACCGGCCAACTTCCGGGTGAGGCGGTTGTTCCGATCGTCCAGGAAGAACTGCAGGTAGGGAAGCGTGAGGTGGAGCGCGGGGGTGTGCGCGTGTACCGCCGGACTGTGGAAGAGCCCGTCAGTGAGGATGTGAACCTTCACAGTGAGCGGGTCGTCCTGGAGTACCGGGAAGTAAACCGGCCCGTGACGGATGCCGATCTGCGCGCCGGATCGCAACAGATCGAGTTGGTGGAGACCGCTGAAGTTCCTGTCGTGCAGAAGGTGGCGAGGGTCGTCGAAGAGGTTCGCGTGGGCAAGGTGGAAAGCGAGCACACCGAGGTGATCGAAGATACGGTTCGCCACACCGAGGTGGATGTGCAACCGGTGGACGCGTCCTCGGTCACCGGCGGAAGGCTCCGCGACTGATTGGCCAACATTTCTGCCCATCCAGAAGGCCGAACAGAGTGTGTCGGGGAGTGCCGCTATGAGCAGTGCTCTGCCTCGTAACACCAACATTTGAAGTGATCCGCAACCGCGGAAAAGAGGATCGACGATGGCTACAGAACGCGTAAAGGTTTATGAAGACGGCAAACGGGGAGGTATCCCGGTCTGGGCCTGGCTGCTGCCGTTGTTGCTGATTTTGGCGCTGCTGGCGTGGTACCTGCTGCATCGCAACAACAACGCAGCCGAAACGCCCGCGACACCCCCGGCGGCTACGGCTTCCGCCCCTTCGAGCATGCCTTCGTTGGGTGCGGTGCACTTTGCGACTGATAGCGCGGACCTCACTCCGGACGATCAGGGGATCCTGACGCAAGCGGCTTCGTACATGAAGCAGCATCCGGAAGCGCACATCCGTTTGGAAGGCTATACGGATGCGACCGGCAACGACCCCCACAACATGACGCTTTCGCAGCGCCGCAGCCAGAGTGTTGCGGCCTTCCTGAAGAGCCAGGGCGTGGATGGGTCGAAGCTGACGGGCGAAGGCTTCGGTCCGCAGAACCCGGTAGATACGAACGCCACAGCAAGCGGCAAGGCTGACAACCGCCGGGTGGAGTTGTTCACACAGCAATAACGACAGGCGACCTCGGGCGGTGTCCGCGCGCCGCCCGCACTTTGAACCAGAAACCAGAATAGAAAGCGAGACGGCTATGCAGACAGTTGTGGGACTTTACCGGACAGTGGACGAGGCGAACAAGGTGAAACAAGCCTTGTTGAACGAAGGCTATAGCGGCGGCGATGTCACCGTCATCGACCAAAGCGAGAGTGGAAGCTATGGTGCGGGTTCAGAGTCGTATGCTGGCACGGCGGCTGGCGGAGCGTATGGCTCGGCAACGGACCGTGAGGCCGGTTCGTACGGCACAGGCCTGACCGGGACCGGATCCGGCATCGGCTCTGGCGTGACCGGGCTGTCTGGCTCGGGCACCAGTGTCACGGATGCCACCTTCAACCGGGACCGTGTGGAGGGCACAACCGGCAGCAATGAGGGAGTCGGGGCCAAGATCAAGCACTTCTTCCAGGACCTGACCGGACATGACGAGCATACCCACACCGCCTACGCCGAGGGCGTAAGCCGTGGTGGTGCCCTGGTGGCCATCAGTGTGAACGATGACGAAGCAGATCGCGCGGCCGCCCTGCTGCAGAGCTATGGTGCGTCTGACATCGAAGGAGGTTCGGATGCCGGCTATGGCACGTCCACAACGGCAGGGTATACGGGCACAGAGCGTGGCACCGTGACCGGGGAGCAGGTGATCCCGGTAGTTGAGGAAGAGTTGGTGGTCGGCAAGCGGCAGGTGGAGCGCGGCGGTGTGCGCGTGTTCTCGCGGGTGGTGAGCCAGCCCGTGAGCGAAAGCGTGAGCCTGCACGACGAGCGCGTATTGGTGGACCGCCGGATCGTAGATCGTCCGGCAACGGAGGCTGACTTCACCGATGCAGGTCCGATTGAGGTCCGCGCCATGGGCGAGGAGGCTGTTGTGGGCAAGGCAGGCCGCGTGGTGGAAGAGGTTGTCGTTGGCAAGACGGCGAACGATCGCACAGAGACCATCCAGGACTCCGTGCGTCGTACAGAGGTAGACGTTGAGCCGGTAACCACAAACGCATCCACCACCAGCACAAACAGCAGCAAGTTCTAACTTCTTGCCGCAGGGCTAAACCAAAAAGGGGTCCGAAGCCTCCGTGCTTCGGGCCCCTGAACTTTGCAAGGAGATCTATGTCGATCCTGAATCTGGAAGGCGCTTACGAAAACGAACTGGCTGCCACCGGAGAGTTCAATCCTCAGGCGCCTAAGACCGCGCTGATGCTGCCGAGCGGGCAGCGGATTGTGCTGCCGACCGAGATCCTGCTGGCGGGCTTCACCCCTGCCAAAGACGGCGAAGCGATGCTCGCGCCAGGGTTCCGCGAAGGTGAGAGGACGACGTCTACGCCCCAGGATGACCGCGCGACGGACGTCGTGATTCCGCTAGTGGCGGAAGGGATCGAGGTCGGGAAGACGCGGGTAGAAACAGCACGGGTGCGCCTGCGTCGCGAGACCGAAGAACACGTCCAGACAGTGAACGTGGCCCTGGCGAATGTGAACTGGGAAGTAGAACATGTGCCGGTGGATCAGCTGGTGGAGTCACAGCCGGAGATACGCCAGGTAGGCGAAACGCTCATCTTTCCCCTGGTGGAGGAGCGCATGGTCGTGAAACGGGAACTGTGGTTGCGGGAAGAGGTCCACGTGCGCAAGGTGACGAGCACCGTAGAGAAGACGGCCCAGTTTCCCGTGAAACGGGATGTGCTGGTCGAGGATCGGGCAGCAAGCACAGAGGCTTAAGTCGTTGTTCGTCCCGTGCCCGCGCCGAGGACCTCCCGGGCAGCGGGAGATCACAGCCGTATTTGCTGCAAAACTATTTGGCGTAGGCGCGCACCCACTCCGTGATGGAGCGCACACCAATGCCGCTGGGGCCCTTAGACTGCCACGGCTTGTCGGTATCGATCCAGGCCGTGCCCGCGATGTCCAGGTGGATCCAGGGTGTATCGCCGGCGAACTCCTTGAGGAACATGGCCGCGGTGATGGCGCCGCCGTAACGTGAGTTGCCGGTGTTCTGAATGTCGGCGATGGAACTCTTGATCTGGTCGCGGTAGTCGTCGGCGGCAGGAAGACGCCAGAACTTTTCGCCGGTGGTGGCGAGCGTGCCCAAAAACTGTTCGGCCGTGGCGTCGTCGTTGGAAAAGAGTCCGGCGTTGATCTGACCGAGCGCGATGCCGACCGCTCCGGTGAGCGTGGCGGCGTTGATCAGGCGGGTGGCGCCGAGGGTCTGGGCGTAGTGCAGGCCGTCGGCGAGAACAAGGCGGCCCTCCGCATCGGTGTTGAGGATTTCGATGGTCTTGCCGGACATGGCACGGAGGACGTCGCCGGGCTTGTACGCGCGGCCGTCGGGCATGTTCTCGGCAGAGCAGCACACGCACACCACCCGGACCGCAGGCTTGAGCAGGGCAATGGCGCGCATGGCTCCGAGCATGCTGGCCGCGCCGTGCATGTCGTACTTCATCTTGTCCATGTTTTCGGCGGGCTTGATGGAGATGCCCCCGGTGTCGAAGGTAATCCCTTTGCCGACCAGGCCGAGGACAGGCGTGTCGCCGGCGGGGGGTGTGGGCGGCTCGTAGCGGAGCACGATGAGTGCTGGCGGCTCGGCCGAGCCCTGCGCGACGCCGAGGAAAGCGCCCATGCCGAGCTCTTGGAGCTTGTCGGTGGAGTGAACTTCGGCGCTCAGGCCAACCTCGGCCGCCATGGCCGCGGCGCGGCGGCCGAGTTCGGTGGGCGTCAGAACATTACCAGGCTCGTTAACCAGCGAGCGCGCGAAGTTCTGGCTTTCGCCGAAGATGATGCCCTGATCGAAGCCGGCCTGCATGTCGGCGCGGGACTTGGTGTCGGGCTCGCTGGAGACCACGGTGAGGTTGTGGATGGAGAGGTCTTTGCGGTCGGAGCGATAGGTGTCAATCTCGAAGTCGGCCACGAGAGCGCCTTCCAGGAGGGCGCGTGCGGTGAGTTCGCAGGGCAGGGCATCGAGGTGCTCGTCGGCGAGGGCATGATCTTCCGGGAAGCTGAATGCGAGGTCGTGCAGGCCGCGGGGTTTGCACTGACGCACCGCGATCCCAGCGCCCTTGCGGACCTCGTGCGCGTTGAGGGACGCCGCTTTACCGAGACCGATGATCAGCAGGCGCTCGGCTTTGAGATTGGCAGGGGCGTGCAGAAGAAGGATTTCGCCGGCGGCGGCTTTGAACTCGCCCGAGGTAAGCCAGGGGGCGGCGGTGTTGGCGAGGGTGTCCGAGGTGGAAAGCAGCGCGGGCGAGGGCTGCGCGTCTTTGCCAGTGGCGATGTCGACAGCGAGGACGGCAAGGAGCGGAGTGGCGAGGCCGGCGGGGTCCTGGAAGAGGAGCTTGGTGGTCACAGGATTATGGTAGCTTGCGCAGGCCTTCGAGGGCGGATAGCACGGACGCGCGCAACGGGGGCAGTTCTTCCTGGACAACGTCCCAGATGCGGCGGTTCACGACTGCCTCATACCCGTGCCGGATGACATTTCCGAGATTGCGAATACCGTGCCAGGAAAGCCGGGGCATAAGCGATCGAGGTCGTCTTTCAGGCTGTAAGCTACCTCAGCGATGATCAAAAGAGCGCGTCGACGGCCCACTGAGTCTTCGTGTCCGACTCGTATTGAAAAAAGCTCATCTCTTCCGTGAACGCGGTCATACGATCGATGCTCTCGAGAATGTCTTCCAAGAGGCGCTTTGTATCCTTAGTAGACAAGGACCTTCTCCCGTTCGAAGCTTTCTCGAACTGCAGGGGTTAAGTGTTGACGTTCGGAAAGGTCGACCCGCGCTCCGAGGACTTCGCTGAGCAGTGCCTGCACCCCCGCAAACCGGAAGAGGTTGAGGAGCTTGGGATCAGAGAAGTCGGCGGCGAGATCTACGTCAGAGCGAGGATTTTTCCCCGCGAACAACGGAGCCAAACAGGCGCAGATGCTCTACTCCGGCGGCCCGCAGTTCGGGCTCGTGGGCGCGCAGGATAGCGATGACCTGGTCGCGGTCCATGGGGAGATTATGGCAGAGGTCAAGACCGGCGAGTGATAGATCAGCGGCGCTGGGAGCGCGCGATGGCCGCTTTGGTTTCCTTGTCCGCTTCGCGTTTGCGTTCGGTTTCGCGCTTGTCCCAGTCCTGCTTGCCTTTGGCTAGAGCGATCTCGCATTTCACGCGACCGTTCTTGAAGTACAGCCGGGTGGGGATGATGGTGTAGCCCTTCCCCTTGCTCGCAGCAGTCAGCTTTTCGATCTCGCGCTTGTGGAGCAGCAGCTTGCGGGTGCGGACTTCGTCGTGGTTCATGGCGTTGCCGTGCGAAAAGGCGCCGATATGGGCGTTGAGGAGAAAGGCTTCGCCGTCCTTGAGCAGACCGTACGCGTCCTTAAGGTTGGCTTTGCCTTCCCGGATAGATTTGACCTCGGTGCCGCGGAGGGCCAGGCCGGCTTCGAAGCGGTCTTCCAGGAAGTAGTGAAAGCTGGCCGAGCGGTTGAAAGCAGCATCGCGGGAGCCCATAGCGACAGGGTCGCGGTCCTTGGCCTTCACCGGACTGGGCTTGGGCGTGGTGGGCACGGTCGGGTTAGAGAGCGAGCGAGGCATGCGGGTCGATGCGAAACCAGAGGCGGGTGCCTGTCAGGGTTCCGGTAATGGATGCTAGCAGAGTGGCGCCGGCTGCACCGGAAGTTGTAGGACGAGAGGAAACAACCGCCGCCGCGCTTCGTCCAAGAGGGCAGAGTCACTGATCCACCATTGCGCTGGCCGTTGTCCGGGGCCGTGGACTGCCAAGAGTAACCCCGAAAGAGCCCCGGACGTAATGCCTGGAATGGTAGTATCGACGTACCCCGACCTGTCGTTTGACACCGCAGAGCAGGAGCCTGGTGTGCCCGGCGAAGGTCGCCGCCCGGTGACAATGCGGCCCATGGGTTTTTGCTCCAGCGAGGGAACTCGCCGGGGACCCCGGGGGCGGATCCTCCAAAGGGAGCGGGAGCGGGTCGGCGGCATGACGCAGCAGCACGGAACGGAGAGGCACGGCTTGAAGCTGGGGTGGAGCAAGGGTGTTCGAGCCGGTTTGGCGTTGCTTATGGTGCTCTGCCTTGCCAAACTGCCGGCCAAAGCGCAGTCGGCAGGCACATGGAACAAGCGTGGCCAGGCGGCGGAGCTGCGCGAGGACTATGACGCGGCTTTTGAGGACTACCGGCAGGCTCACCTGAAGAGCCCGAAGGATCTTCGCTACCGTGAGCGCTATGAACGGCTGCGCTTCCAGGCGGCGAGCCTCCATGTCGATCGCGGCCGGGTGTTGCGGCAGTCGGGAGACGTGACCGGCGCCATCAACGAGTTTTCGCGGGCCTTGCAGATTGACCCTGGCAACGAGGCCGCGGCGCAGGAACTGCAGATCACCGAGCGGCCGCCTGCCGCTGCCGTCACCCCGGGCAAGATCGGGGCCATACAGAACAGCGTGGCGCCGGGGCAGACGCTCATTCCGGGCGTCGACGAGGGGATGCCCCGGCAACATGACGTGCGGGATGAGATCTCGTCCCTGGCGGCTCCCGTGCAGTTGCAACCGGTGTCGAACGACCCCATCACCCTGCACATGGTCGAGGATTCCAAGAACATCTACCAGGCGATCGGGAAGCTGGCCGGGATCAACGTGATCTTCGACCCGGAGTACACCTCCAAGCGCATCCAGGTGGACCTGACCAGCGTGCCGCTGTTTGACGCCCTGCGCATCGTTGAAACCCTCAGCGGAACGTTCTGGAAGCCGGTCACGCAGAACACGATCTTTGTGGCGCAGAACACGCGCAACAAGCGGACAGACCTGGATGATCTGGCCGTGCAGACGTTTTATCTGACCAACGTATCGCAACAGAATGACGCTAACGAGATCATGGTGGCGCTGCGCAACCTGCTGGACCCTACCGTGAAGATCTACCTGGTCAATAGCCAGAATGCGATCGTGGTGCGCGCGACGCCGGACCAGCTTGTGCTGGCGGAGAAGTTGATCAATGACCTGGATCGCACCCGGGCTGAGGTGATCGTGGATGTGGCCATGTTGGAGGTCAGCCGCGATAAGGTTCGTAATCTCGGCATTACGCTGCCGCAAACCTTTGGGCTCACTCCACAGACCTCAAACGCAAACACAACAAGCACAGGGACAACCTCAACGAGTACGACGACCGGAACGAGCACCGGAACGAGCACAACAGGAACGACGAGCACGAACTTAACCCTCAACTCCCTAGGGAACCTGAATGCGACGAACTTCGCCGTGACGGTTACGGGCGGCACGGTGAACGCGCTGCTTACGGACAATGACACCCGCGTTCTACAAAATCCACGTATCCGGGCCACGGACGGACAGCGAGCGCAGCTAAAGATCGGCTCCAAGATCCCGGTTGCGACAGGATCTTACAGCTCCACGCTGTCCACGACAGCTTCCCTGGGCGTTCAGACGCAGTTCACTTACCTTGACGTGGGTGTCAACATCGACATCACACCGACGGTGCATTTCGACCGGGAGATCTCGCTCAAGATGAAGATCGAGATCTCCAGCGAGAACGGCATTGCGCCGCTTCAAGGGGTAAATGAGCCGATCATTGCGCAACGTGTGGCGGAACAGACCATTCAACTGAAGGATGGTGAACCTTCAATCCTTGCCGGTTTGCTGCAAAAGCAGGATACGCGGGGAGTAAGCGGCACTCCCGGTCTCGGTGAAATCCCTCTGCTGAAGTACCTTTTCTCAACGCAAAATAAAGAGCAGCAATCAGACGAGATCGTGTTTCTGCTGATCCCGCACATTGTGCGCGAGTCGCTGGTCACGGCGGACAACACGCGGGCGATCTATACGGGAACGAGCAACTCTGTGGAGCTGATCCGGAGGCCGGCGACCGCAGCCGATGCGGCAGTGCGTCAGACCGCAGCCGTAGCGCCCGCTGCGCCGGCGACGTCGGCCGCCAATGCAGCGAACTCCATGATGGGCGTGATCGCCAATGCGGATCGTCCGGCGCAGCCGCCCAGCGCGGTGCCGGCGACTGCTCCGGGAGCGCCGGTGAGCAACATGCCGGCCGGACCGAACCAGACGCCGGTCAGCTTCGGCGTGTCACCTTCGTCTTCCACGCCGGTGAGCGGATCGACCTTCCAGGTGTCCATCACGGCAGTCAATGCGCACGACCTGTTCGAGGTACCACTGCAATTGAAGTTCGATCCACGGGTCGTGTCGTTGGTGAATGTCGACTCTGGCGATATGCTGGGGCACGACGGACAGGCGGTGGCTCTGGTTCATCGCGACGAGGGCAACGGGACAGTGACCATCTCCGCGTCGCGGCCGCCGCAGACGCCCGGGGTGAATGGCGCAGGTGTGGTGTGTACGTTGACCTTCAAGGCGAACGCGGCGGGAGACTCGCCGTTGTCGCTGGTCAAAATCGGCGCAAAGGACAGCAAAGGAACGACGCTGCCGGCGGTTGGGACGCAGGGCGTGGTGCACGTCAAGTAAGGGTGCAGGATGTTCAGGGTAGGACAGATCAGGCGACGGGCTGGCGCGGGGCAGACGGCAGGCGAGAGTGCCTGGAGCGCGCAGGCCGGGCTCACGCTCGTCGAGCTGATCATCGTCGTGACTATCCTGAGCATTCTCGCGTCGGCCGCGGTTCCGGTGGCGCGTTTTGAAGTCAAGCGGCGCAAGGAAAAAGAGTTACGCGCGGATCTGTGGCAGATGCGCCGGGCCATTGACGCCTACAAGGATGCCGCGGATATGGGCGGCATCCAGATCAAGGCGGATTCGAACGGCTACCCGCCCGATCTGGAAACCCTGGTGAACGGGGTCGACATCCAGGACAAGCACATGCGCTTTCTGCGGGCGATCCCGGAGGATCCGATGACGAAGTCCAAGGAATGGGGGCTGCGGTCGAACCAGGATGAGCCGGACTCGGACAGCTTTGGCGGGCAGAACGTGTTTGACGTGTACTCCAAGAGCACGGACACAGCGCTGGATGGAACGAAGTACAACACCTGGTAGGCGGCAGTCAGGACGGAGTGCATGAGCAAGGGCGAGCACATGACAGGCAGGGCGCGGAACGGCGGCGAGGGCGGCTTTACGCTGATCGAGTTGATCATCGTGATGACGATCATCGGCTTGCTGGCGTCCATTGCCATCCCGAGCTTTGTGACTTCGGTGAGGAAGGCTCGCGAGGCGGTCCTCAAGTCGGATCTGCACACCTTGCGAACCGCGATCGACAGCTACACCGTGGACAAGGAGCAGGCGCCGCAGACCCTGGACGACCTGGTCCAGGCAGGCTACCTGAAGTCGATTCCGATCGATCCGATGACAAGCAAGACGGACACGTGGATCACCAGTCAGAGCGACGCAATGACGAGCCTCACCGAGACACAGGCCGGGATCAGCGACGTACACTCGGGGGCTCAGGGTGTTGGCACGGACGGGACGTCGTACAACACCTGGTAGGCCGGATCGCTGTAGCGTCTCTTTTGCGCAGGGTGAAGACGCGGCGAACAAACTGAAACAAATGGTTGCCCAAAGCGTCTAAGATGGTACGGAAAACCGTGCGTTTGCCGGAGGTCTCCTTATGCGCCATCTGTTCCTTGCAGCATCGTTGCTGATTCCCGCTGGGTTCGTTGCGGCTCAGCAACCGTCTACGCCGGCCGCTTCCGTTCCGGCCTCGACGCCCCAGGCTGGGACGCCGGCGCCGGCCTCAACGGACCCGGTCCCCGGCACCAAGCCCGAGAACACCAAGCCGGGCGGTTCGGAGCGGAAGCCTTTGCCGGCCGACACTTCCGGCACCATGAAGGCCGATGCGATCCCCTCGCCGGGTGAGGACCTGAACACCCACATCAAGAAGGGCAGTGAAGACGACGTAGACGCGGTCGGAACGCGCAACATCGGCGGCCGCGGTATGGGGAACTGGTTTTCCACGAATTGGGAGATCTCCAACGGCAAGCAGTATTCGATGGAGATCGAGAAGTCCTCGCACCTGGTCACCGACCCGGTGGTCGTCGAGTATGTGAACCGGGTGGGCCAGAACATTGTCCGGAACTCCGATGCGAAGGTGCCGTTCACGATCAAGGTGCTGGATACGGACGAGATCAACGCGATGGCGTTGCCGGGTGGGTTCTTCTATGTGAACTCCGGGCTGATCCTCGCTTGTGACTCGGAAGACGAGTTGGCCGGTGTGATGGCGCATGAGATCTCGCATGTGGCGGCGCACCATGCAGCGCGCGAGATGACGCGCCTGAACTACATGCAGCTTGGGTCTATCCCGCTGATGATCTTCACGCAGGGAACGTGGACAGGGTACGGGATCTATGAGGCGTCGCAACTGGCGGTGCCCCTGACCTTCCTCCAGTTCTCGCGCCAGTTTGAGGCGGAGGCCGACTACCTGGGCGTTCAGTACATGTACAAGGCCGGCTACGATCCCCAGGGCATGGTCAGCATCTTCGAAAAGCTGGACGCTTTGGAGAAGCACAAGCCGGGCGCGCTCTCGCGGGCGTTCAGCGACCATCCTGCGACCGGGAATCGTATCGACAACGTAGAGAACGAGATCGCCACGATTCTGCCGGCGCGGCCGGAGTACATGGTGACAACCTCGGAGTTCGACCAGGTGAAGGCGCGTCTGGCGCGCATCCAGAACAAGCGCGGGCTGAACGACAAAAAGAATGGGAATAAGCCCACACTGCGGCGGACGGCCGGATCCAACAACGACCCTAACCCGACCGGCACGACCGGCACCGGGACCAGTGACGACAAGCCCACCTTGGGACGGCGTAACTAGGGCTTCTGGAAAAAACAGCAGCGGAGGAAGCCCGGCCCAGCGCCGGGCCTTCTTCTGTCTGGACGCAAGGTCGCCGGGCAACCTGCCCAGCGACTTCGGAGAGAATAGATTCATGGTGCAGGAAGAGACGAAGTACACAACGGGCTACACGGATGATCACGCCATGTCGGGGCTGGACTTTCCGTTCCCGGCGATCGAGACGTGGCGGAACCAGTTTACGGCGTATGAGATTTTGATCGACGATCCGGAGTTCACAAGTGTCTGCCCGAAGACGGGCTTGCCGGATTTTGGCGTGCTGACCATCCGGTATATGCCGCGGGAGCAGTGCCTGGAGTTGAAGTCGTTGAAGGAATACCTGTTCTGCTACCGGAACCTGGGGATCTTCCAGGAGAACATTGCGAACCAGGTGCTGAACGACATCGTGAAGGCCACCGATCCCGTGTGGGCCGAGGTGAAGGGGGATTTCCGGCCTCGCGGCGGCATCTCGACGGTGGTGACGGCACGGTATCCGCGGACAGAGGAGATGCGTTCGTCAGCGTAACAGCCGACTCCGGCGACGGAAGGTAAGGGTTGCCGTGCACCCGTGTTATCAGCGAACGGCCAGCTCGTCGAGCCAGTCGAAGAACTCGGGGAAGCTGATGCTCGCGGCCTCAGCGCCGTGGATTTCCGTGTCGCCGAGAGCACGGAGCGCGGCGATGGAGAACGCCATGGCGATCCGGTGGTCCTGGCCGGAGTCGATGGTAGCGCCGTGGAGTTGCTGGTTTCCGGGAATGTCCATGCCATCCTCGTGTTCGGTGACCTCGGCACCCATGGCACGCAGGTTTTGGACGACGAGGGCGATGCGGTCGGACTCCTTGACGCGAAGTTCTTTGGCGTCGCGGATTCGAATGCCGTTGGTGGTGTAGGGAGCGATCGCGGCAAGCACGGGGAGCTCGTCAATGAGCTGCGCGGCGAGTTGGCCGTTGAGGTCGACGGCTCCCAGCGGTCCGGGTTTGCGGTTCACCTGGAGGGTGCCGGCCATCTCGCCGTGCTGGTCGGCGACTTCAAGCATCTTGATCTGTCCACCCATGGCGGTGATCACGTCAAGGAGCACGGCGCGGGTGGGGTTCAGGCCGAGGTTGTCGAGCACGAGGTTGCTGTCCGGAAAGAGCAGGGCGGCGCACAGGAAAAAGGCGGCGGAGGAGATGTCCCCAGGGACGGTCAGGTCGAGGGCCGTGAGGTTCTGGCCACCCGCGATGTAGAGCCGGCCGTCACGGCGGAGAAGCTCGGCCCCGAACGCGCGCAGGGCGTGTTCGGTGTGGTCGCGGGTGCGTACCTGCTCGGCGAGGCTTGTCGTGCCCTGGGCCTGGAGGCCCGCGAAGAGCACGGCCGTTTTTACCTGAGCCGAAGCGATTGGGGCGTCGAAGTCCACGGCGGTCAGTGGGGCGCCGTGGACCGTCACCGGAGCGTGGCCGTCGGTCAGCTCGATGCGCGCGCCCATCTGCTCGAGGGGCTTGCGGATGCGCTCCATGGGGCGGGCGGACAGGCTGGGGTCTCCCACGAGACGATAGGTGCCTGGTTGGGCGGCC
>CAXUNH010000059.1:18467-18678 GCA_964252405.1 uncultured Acidobacteriaceae bacterium
GCTGGGCTGGGTGAAGTGGCCGGCAGCGCCGGTGATAACGGCGGTGCGGGTCGTGGTGTCCTTTTCGACGGTGGCGCCGAGAGCGGCCATGCAGGCGAGTGATGAGTGCGGGTCGGCTCCAGTCGAAAAGTTGGCAATGCGGGAGGTGCCCTCCGCGAAGCCGGCGAGGAGGCCGTAACGGTGGGAGATAGATTTGTCGCCGGGCAGGGCT
>CAXUNH010000060.1:0-18614 GCA_964252405.1 uncultured Acidobacteriaceae bacterium
CTTCGCGTAGCGGATAAAGTCCCACACGATCATGAAGTAGCCCGGAAACTTCATGTTCTTGATGCACTCGATCTCGCGGTTCAGCCGCTCCTCATATTCTGCGATCGAGCTACGCAGGATCCCACGGGCCTCCAGATGAGCAATCGCCGTCTCCCGCCGCTTCCGCCATCCTTCCCGGCACACCTGCTCGAAGTAGGTGTCGATCGTCTCGCCTTCAGGCAGCGGAAACTTCGGAAACGGGTTCTTCACCTTGGTCAGTTCGAGGTTGCAGCGCTCCGGAAACTGCATCGTCCGCGTGCAGACCTCCGGCGCATGCGCAAATAGCCGGTGCATCTCGTCCGCCGACTTGATGTAGAACTCGTTCTTCTCAAACCGGAACCGCTTCGGATTGTTCATCGAGTCGGCGGTCTGCACGCACAGCAACACCTCGTGCGACCGCGCATCGCTGTCCTCGATATAGTGCGAGTCGTTGGTCGCGACCAGCGGAATGCCGAGGTCCTTCTCCAGCCGGAACATGGCCTCGGTCACGGCTTTGTCCGGTCCCAGGCCGTGGTCCTGGATCTCCAGAAAGAAGTTGCCTTTGCCGAAGATCTCCTGGTACTGACCGCCAGCCTGCCTGGCCCTGTCGTAGTCCCCGGCCATGAGGTGCTGCGACATCTCGCCCGCCAGGCAGCCCGAAAACCCGATCAGGCCCTCCGCGTGCTCGGCAAGAAACTTCTTCGAGATGCGCGGTTTGCGATAGAAGCCATGAAGTGCCGCTTCAGAGGTAAGCCGCACCAGGTTCCGGTACCCCGCCTCATTCTCGGCCAACACCAGAAAGTGGTTGTACTTGGAATCCTGATCCGGCTTGCCGCGATGGTCGTCTTCCTTGCAGATGTACAGTTCGCAGCCCAGGATCGGCTTCAGGTCCTGCTTCTTCATCGCGTCGAAGAAGTGCACCGCCCCGAAGATGTTCCCATGGTCGGTCATCGCCGCCGACCCCTGCCCGATCTTCTTCAGGTGCTTGGCCAACTTGTCGACGTCGCAAGCCCCGTCCAGCAAGGAGTAATCGGTGTGCAGGTGCAGATGGGTAAACTCAGCGGCCATGTCCCTAGTTTACTGCCCAGTTACTAGGGCAATCACGGAGGAAAAGCCGTTCGAAACCTCCCGGAGCCGGGCGCGGGACGGCGCAGCCACCCTACGCTACCTTCGGGACCAGCCCTCGACCGTGTAGATCACCCACCGGACGCTAAAGGCAATGGCGTGTTGGGTGGACGCCAGAACGTGCAGCACGGGCTCGGCTCGCCGGCCGAAGATCCGCATCATCGACGTGCCGAAGGCCTCTTCGACATAGGCCACGTTGATCTCGGTCCGGCTCCAGCCCGGGGTGGGCGCGGCGTGTACGCGCCAGGTAAGCCCCGTCGTCTCCAGCAGCACAGACGCGCGGGGCAGGTGCTGCCGGGAGCTGATCACCTCCACCGACTTCCACCCGTGCGCCCGCACCAAGTCCGTCGCGTTCGCCACATTTTGCAGCGTTGTGTGGGACTGCCGCTCCTCGAAGATCGCCCTGGCAGGCACACCCAGCGAACGCGCGTAAGCCGCCATCACGTCCGCCTCCACAAAACGGTTCGCGGTCGGTCCCCCGGTGTACACGATGTGCGCCGCGCGGCCCCGCTGAAACTCCCTTACGGACTCATCCACACGCCAGATCTGCATCGGTGTAAGTTCGCCATGCAGACCCGCCGGCGTGCCCAGCACCACCAACGCGTCGACCGGGCCGTCGCCCGCGGTACCCTTCGGCACGTTTCGGTACAGGGTGGCCATGGTGCCGGCGCCAAGCACAAGGAGAAACAATCCGCCGAGCACCGCTCGGGGAGCCACCCTCCTCCCTGGCGTCCCCACCCGCTCAACCCGCTCGGCCACGGCCGTCATCGGCTAGCCCCGCACCAGCTGGGTTGCCAGCCGCACGTACAGATCGACGGCCCGCATCAGCTCTGTCTTCGCAACCCGCTCCTCCGGCGTATGGGCGGTGTGAATGCTCCCAGGGCCGAGCAGAAACGGCTCCCCCCAGTTTGTCAGGCTCGGGATATCGGTGGTGAACTTGGCCACCATCGTTTCGAATCCCTCCAGGGGCCTCATCTGCACAAACGGCAGCTCCAGCGTGAACTTCACCTCGCATCGCCCCCCGACGGCCTCGGTAATCGCGGCCCGGATCGCCTCCGACGGCCCCACCAGCCGGATCAGCAGGTGCGCCTCCGCCGCATCTGCAATGACGTTCGGCGCTCTTCCGCCGGAAATCAATCCCACATTCAGGGTTGTGTCTCCAATACCGTGCACAACGGGCAGCGCCAGCGCCTGCACGTCATGCAACGCGGCCACCAGCTTGTCGATCGCGGACTCGCCCAACTCCGGGTACGCCGAGTGCGCCATCCGCCCGTGTGCGCGCAACTCCACGCGCAGACACCCCTTGGAGGCCAGAGCCAGCCTGTTCTCGGTCGGCTCACCGTTGATCAGGAACCGCGAGCCGCGTGGGTTCTCGTTCGCGATCTTCGCGCCGGCGGAGTCGCGCTCTTCGCCCACCAGAAACAACATCCCCACCGGAACGCCGTCCGCGCGCAAGCGCTCCGCCGCGGCAATCTGCGCGGCCAGAATGCCCTTGGCGTCGCACACCCCGCGCCCATACAGGTGCGCTTTGTCCTCCCGTGCCGGACCCAGAAACGGCGGCACCGTGTCCATGTGGGTGGAAAGCACCACCACCGGCTGCACCCCGGGCGCGTACGCGTACACATTAAACCGCTCGCCCGTCCCCGCACCCGGTGTCCCGCTCCGCTCGGGCTGGCTTACGTCCATGCGCTCGACGTTCCACCCCTGCCCTTGGAGGAATTGGTGAAGCAACGCGCCGCACTCGCCCTCGTGATAGGTGGTTGAATCGATGGCTACCAGCCGCTTTGTCAGCTCGATCGGGTCCAATGACATGCCCTCCCAGCATACCGTTGGGGCCGTCGTGCTCGGTTACACTCAACCCCGGATGTCCCCTTCCACCGTTCGCTCGCACGTTCAGACCATTGAAGACCTGCACGGTCCTGCCGGCCGTCTGGAGGCCCTGCTCAACACCGGCGCCCCGGACGCGCCCTTCGCCGCTCTGGTCGCCCACCCTCATCCCCTAGGCGGGGGTACGATGCACAACAAGGTCGTCTACCACACGGCCAAATCGTTCGCCCACTTCGGTCTGCCCGTGCTGAGGTTCAACTTTCGGGGGACAGGGTTAAGCGAAGGGGCACACGACGAGGGGCGCGGGGAGGTCGAGGACGTACGGTCCGCCCTGGGCTGGCTCACCGCACGTTTCCCGGGCAAACCCGTCCTCTTCGCCGGCTTCAGCTTCGGCTCCAATGTGGGCCTCCGGGCCTGCTGCGGAGACCCCCGCATCGCCGGCCTGGTCGGCATCGGGCTGCCGGTCCGCGCGGCCGGCCGGAACTACCACTACGCGTTCCTTGCCGGCTGCGGTGCGATCCCCAAGCTCTTCATCTCCGGCGATCGGGACGAGTTCAGCCCGCGAGGCGTTCTGGAGAGCTTCCTCGTCGCCGCGCCCGAGCCCAAGCGCGTGGTCTGGGTTCCGGGAGCGGACCACTTCTTCGGCGGCGTTCCCGACTCCCCGGGGTCGAAGCTGGATATCTTCGGTGGGGAGCTGAAGGCGTGGCTCGCCGAGACGTTCAGTCCCCTGCGCTAGGGGACGCCTTCCGCCCAAAGTCCGGCAGTCGCCGGCACCAGTCCTCCACAAGCGCCGCGCAAAGCTGTGCCTTTTCTTCGGCGGGTCTATGCCCGATGCCTGGCAGGACGTGCAGCTCGGAATGGCGCAGCCTTCGTTGCAACGACGCGGCCGTAGATACGGGCACGGCGCGGTCATGATCGCCCCAGATCAGCAGCGTCGGCAGCCGAAAGGGCGCTTCCAGCAGCAGCCGCAGCTCCCGCATATCCGTGTGCCACGTCCGGAGCAGGCGGAGAAGGTGCCCAACGGTGCCACGAATCCGCAGGTTTTCGCGATAGGGCACCAGCCGCGCGGGCGAGTCTTCACCCTCCGGACCGGCCATGCGCCGGAGCCCGACCATCTGCAGCCGGCGCGGAAACCAGGGAAGGGCGTGCGCAAAGATCACACCCAGCGGCGACAGGTAAAACCGGATTAGCTGGTCCGCGTGCCGGAAGTACGGATGCGCCGGCGCCAGCAGGACCAGGGACCGCACGGCCTGGGGCTCGGAGGCCGCCAGGTGCAGCGCCACGGCACCCCCATGCGAGTGACCGGCGAGAACAGGGCGGTCGAGCCCAAGGGCGGCCAGAACCTCCCGAACGCAGCCGGACGCAGAGGACAGGGACGCACTCAACAGAGGGTTGCGATCCGACCAGCCTGCGCCCGGCAGATCGATCGCGACGGCATGAAGGCTCGCAGGGAGCGCTTCCAGCAACGGTGTGAACGTGGCCGCAGTCCCCATCAACCCGTGGAGAAGCACAAGGGACGGCCGCTCCCGCTGCGGCATTCCTTGCTCAAGACAGGAGATCCGCCATCGCGGCAGAACGATCTCGCGGCGACGGATCAAGCCGGGCAGCCCCTAGGCTGTGGCCGACGCCAACTGCGCCGCATGCGCCGGCTCACCGCTTCCCTCCGCGGACAGAAGCTCGCGAAGCAGACCGACCGTCTGGTCCACGTGGATCCGCTCCAGCAGAAACGAAGGAAGGAATCGAAGCACATTGCCCTGCACCAGGTTCAGCAGGAAGCCGCGTTTCAGGCCGGTTTCGGCGATCGGCCGGGCAGGCTCCCGCAGCTCCAGTCCGAGCAGCAGGCCGCGGCCCCGCGCCTCCGCAATGCGGTCGGACTCCGATGCCAGTTCGCTCAGCCCCGCCAGGAAGTATTGGCCGAGGTCGCGAACCCGGTCCAGCAGGCCGTCTTCCTCCACCACGGACAGAAACTCCAGCCCGAGCCGGCACAGAAAGGGACTTCCTCCCAGCGTGCTTCCGTGCTTTGCAACTCCGAAGGAATGGAACAGGTCGTCATTCACCAGAAGAGCGCTGAGCGGCAGGCCGCCACCCAGGGGTTTGCCTAACAGGAGCATGTCCGGCCGTACGCCGCTCGCCTGGAATGCGAACCACGTTCCGGTGCGCCCCAAACCGCATTGAATTTCGTCAAAGATCAGCAGCGCCCCATGCTGATCTGCAAGGCGGCGGGCCTCAGCCAGGTATTCGGACGAAAGAACATGCACACCGCCCTCCCCCAGCACCGGTTCCAGCAGGATGGCCGCCGTGTCCGCGTCCACGGCAGAGCGCAACTGAGCGTGGTTGTTCCGCTCGACAAAGCTGACGTGCGGGATTCCCGGACCGAAATCCACGCGGTACTTCTCCTGCCCGGTCACCGACAGCGCGCCATAGCTTCGGCCGTGGTAGGACTGCCGCAGGGCCACGATCGTTCTCTTAGCCGGACCGAAGTTGCGCCGCGCATGCGTGTGCGCAAGCTTCAGGGCCCCTTCTACGGCCTCCGTTCCTCCCGTCGAGAAGAAGGCGCCCTTCATCCCGGCCAACGCGCACAGCCGCTCGGCGAGATCGCCCGGGGAGCGGTGGGCGTACTGCGGCGACAGGTGAACCAGCTGGCCCGCCTGCTCCGTCATCACCCGCAGCAGCCGGGGATGCGCATGACCCAGCGCATTTACGCCCAACCCCGCCATCAAATCCAGATACGCGTTGCCCGAGGTGTCATACAGGTAAACCCCCTCGCCACGCTCCATCACCACCGGAAAGCGGGCGTAAACGGGCAGCAGCACATCAGCGTCCCGGGTAAGGATCGCGAGCGCCTCGGCGTCTTGCCGGAATCCGTCCTTCATGCAGATAGTTCACAGGATTGACCACGCCGGGTCAAGGTGCAGCGCGTACCTACGATGGCTCAGGCTCCTCCCCCGCCGGGTGATTGCCGGCTATCCGCAAAATGGTAGAGGGGTATGAAAGGAGAGAGGGCCATGCCCGGTATTCTTCTCCGGAGGCCTACGGTTCGGTTGCGCTCTTTGGCCCTTCACTTGCTAACCCTTTCGTAATACCAGTCTGGTTCCCTGGATGAAGCGTCTCTTCCAAACCCGGCTCTTCGCCGTTCTGCTCGCCGTGCTCACGTTGGCGGCGGTGGGCCTCGCTGTCGGCAACTTCCTTCAGGAGAATGGCTTCGAGGTTCCCACGGACGGCGTTCCCTGGACGGAGACCGCCGGCGGCCTGCGTGCGATCCGCGTCCCGCCGGATTCCCCGGCCGATCGCGCCGGCATCCGGAAAGGCGATATCCTCACCGGCATCAACGAGACGCCGACCCCCAGGATCGCCTCTCAGCAGCGGGCTCTCTATCGCACGGGGGTGTGGCAGCACGCCACCTACTCCATCCTCCGCGCCACAGGTGTGCCCGGGCACCCGGCCCAGCTCGAGATCAACGTCATCCTCGCGCCTGCCGACCGCAGCGACAACCAGGTGCTTCGGTTGATTGCGCTGGTCTATCTCGCCATCGGTCTGTACGTGCTGCTGCGCCGCTGGACTGCGCCCCAGTCCACCCACTTCTTCATCTTCTGCCTGACCTCCTTCATCCTGTACGGCTTCAAGTACACGGAAACGCTCGACGCGCTGGATCTCACGATCCTGATCGGCAACGTCCTTGCCACAGCCCTGCAGCCGGCGCTGTTTTTGCACTTTGCCCTGAGCTTCTCCGGGGAACGCGAGCGCCGCGGCCGCTGGCATCTGCTCTATGCCCTGCTTTATGTGCCGGGCGCGGTCCTCATCGGCCTGCGTTACCTGTCGCTCTTCCGCTGGCAGCCGACCGCCGTGCTCCAGCACCGGCTCGACCAAATCGACTACGCCTACCTGGCCGTGTTCTATCTGCTGGCGGCCACCGTGTTCTGGTTCCGGTATCGCTCGGCCACCCAGCCGCTGCAGCGGCAGCAGCTGAAGTGGCTCTCCCGCGGCACCCTGCTGACCGTCCTGCCGTTCACCGCCCTGTATGTCATTCCCTTTCTGGCGGACGTCAACGTTTCGGGAGCGCTGAGCAAGGTCGCCGTTCTCTTCCTGCTCCTGCTGCCCCTGACCTTCAGCTGGGCCATCGTTCGCTTCCGGCTGATGGATGTCGACCTCATCTTCAAGCGAGGCGTCGCCTATACGCTTGCGACCGCTTCCTTGGTCGGACTCTACTTCGGCATCGTCGCCCTGGCGGCCGAGGTGGTGCACAATCGTTGGCAACACCTCGGCGAATGGGGCCTGATCGGCGCCGTGGTCGTCACCGGCCTGGTCTTCGACCCGCTGAAGCGCGCCATCCAAAACCGCGTGGATCGCCTGTTCGATCAGAAACGGTTTGACTATCGCGAGACGCTGATTGAATTCGGTCGCCGCCTCAACGCCCAGACAGACCTCTCCGCGCTGGTGAACTCCGTCGTGGAACGGCTGCACCAGACGCTGCTCGTGACCCGTGTCGCGGTGTTTCTGGCAGACGAGGGCTACAGCGTACGGCAGCCGCGCTTCACGCTCGTCGCCTCCCACGGTGTCTCGTCCGCGCTGGCGAACGCTTCGCTGGACCTCGGGTTCTTCCAGTTCGGCCGTTCGGACCAGGACACCCACATCTTCTTCGAAACGCCGGAAAATGCCATGCGCCTGCCCGAATCGCAACGGGCGACGGTGGCTGCGCTCGACTTCAACTACTACGTCCCCTGCCGTGCCGCCCGGCACGCCGGCGGCGGCCAAAGCACGGTGGCAGTCCTCGGCCTCGGCCGCACAGGGCAGGGAGACTTTCTCTCCAGCGAGGATATGGAACTGCTTGAATCGCTCGCCGGCTATATCGGCATCGCGATCCAGAATGCGCAACTTACCAGCCGTCTGGAGCAGAAGATCCTGGACTTCGAACGTCTGCGCGACTTCAACGAGAACATCGTCGAATCGATCAACGTCGGCGTCTTCGCGCTCGATCTCGAGAACCGCCTCGAAAGCTGGAACGCCCAGATGGAGGTCATGCACGGCACACCGCGCAGCGACGTTCTCCGTCGTCCGGCGCGTGAGGTCTTCTCCGCGGAGTTCGCCGAAGAACTCGAACACCTTGAAGAGCAGGGCGTTCATACGCTCTACAAGCACCGGTTCTCGCTCCCCAACGGCGAGACCCGCACAGCCAACATCACCATCGCCCCGCTGCTCAACCGCGACCTCGATGTGGTGGGCCGGATCGTGATCGTCGACGACATCTCCGAGCGCGTCAGCATGGAGGCGCAACTGACGCAGGCCGACAAGCTCTCGTCCATCGGCCTGCTCGCCGCGGGCGTAGCGCACGAGGTAAACACGCCCCTCGCGGTCATCTCCAGCTACACGCAGATGCTCGGCAAGCAACTGCGCATGGACGAAGCCGCCCAGGCCCGTCTGGGACCGGTGCTCGAAAAGATCACCCAACAGACCTTCCGCGCTTCCGAGATTGTGAACGGTCTGCTGAACTTCTCCCGCATGAGCACGGTGGACCTCGCCCAGGTAGACCTGAACGCCATCGTGGGCGAGACGGTTCTACTGCTCGAGCACCAGATGCGATCCTCCGGGGTCACCGTCAAGACCGATCTGCACCCCGCTCTGCCGGCGATCGCCGGCAACCGCGGCAAACTGCAGCAGGTGGTGGTCAATCTGATCCTGAACGCCAGGGACGCCCTGCTGGAGTGTGCCTCCCGTCAGATCACCCTGCGGACACAGTCGGAAGCCGGCAACGTGGAGCTCTCCGTATCCGACAACGGCGCGGGTATGCCGCCCGAGGTGTTGCGCAAGATCTACGATCCCTTCTTCACCACGAAGTCTCAACCCAAAGACGGCCAGCCCAAGGGAACAGGACTGGGCCTTGCGGTGTCCTACGGCATCGTCCAGGAACACGGCGGGACCATCGATGCCACCAGTGAACCCGGGGGCGGGACCACCTTCCGTATCGTCTTCCCGGCCGCCCTTCCTTCGTCTTCTTCTTCGCCGCGAGGCGTTCCTCCTCCCAGCAATGCGACGCACGACGAGTCTGCAGATCAAGGAACCGTAGTACATGCCTGAAACCGCTTTTGAGAGCCCGGCCAAGCCCATTCATTCCAAGCCATCCACTTCCGTAGACCGCATCCTCATCATCGACGACGAAGCGGGCATCCGCGACTCGTTGGAGACGCTGCTGACCCTGGAAGGCTTCCAGGTCGAATCCGCGTCCAACGGCAACGCCGGGCTCGATATGCTGACGCGCCATAGCTATGACCTGCTCCTGCTGGACCTGGCGCTTCCCGGCGAGACCGGCATCGATCTGCTGCCCCGCATCAAAAGTCTCGCACCGAATGTCCCGGTCATCATGATCACGGCCTACGGCACCGTCGGCAACGTGGTCGACGCTATACGGGCAGGCGCGTCGAACTTCGTCCAGAAGCCGTGGGACAACGAAAAGCTGCTCGCCGACATCCGCACCGCGATCGGCCGCAGCCGCGCGGAAGCCGAGGTGCAGCAGCTCAAACGCACCCTGAAACAGCGGTACTCGTTCGACAACATCGTCGGAAAAAGCGAGCCCATGCTCGAACTCTTCCAATTGGTCGAACAGGTGGCGCCAAGCCGCTCCACCGTCCTGATCCAGGGGGAGAGCGGAACGGGAAAAGAGCTCGTCGCGAAGGCCATCCATGCCAACTCGCCGCGCCGCGATCGCCCGTTCATTCCTGTGAATACCGGCGCTGTTCCCTCCGAACTGCTCGAATCGACGCTCTTCGGCCACGAACGGGGCGCGTTTACCTCGGCGGTCGCCGCCAAAAAAGGTCTGTTCGAAGTCGCCGACGGTGGAACCCTGTTCCTTGACGAGATCGGCACCATGAGCATCGAAATGCAGGCCAAGGTTCTGCGCGTGTTGCAGGACCGGCGGTTCATGCACGTGGGCGGCACCCAGGAGATCCAGGTCGACGTCCGCATCATCGCCGCCACCAACGTCAACCTGCAGCAGGCCGTGAAAGACGGCCGTTTTCGGGAAGACCTCTTCTACCGCCTGAACGTCATCACTGTCGAGCTCCCCCCCTTGCGTCAGCGCCGCTCCGATATTCCTCTGCTCGCTGCCCATTACCTGCAGTACTACTCTGACGAGAACGGCTTTCCTCTCCGGGAACTCTCCCCGGATGCCCTGCGCGTCATGATGGATTACGAGTGGCCCGGGAACGTGCGCGAGCTGGAAAATGCCATGGAGCGCGCGGTCGTTCTGTCCCGCAGCAGTCAGATCACGACCGAGCTGTTGCCCGCACAGCTGCGCGGACAGACCTACTCCACCGCGATGCTCGAAGAGAACACCCAGGCCTCGCTCTTCGACGTGATGGAAGACATCGAGCGGCGGATCATCTCGGATCGCCTGGAGCGTTGCAACTGGAACCAGACCGAGGCCGCCGAGTACTTCCGCATTCCCCTCTCCACCCTGAACCAGAAGATCAAGCGGCTCAGCGTGGAAGTGCGCCGGCGCCATCGCGACTAAGCTCCCGGGCGCGTTGCTCTGGTCTTTCCTGGACGACTAACGACCGCCGCGGCCCTTGGCTGCGGTCTTCTTGGCGGCTTTGGCGGGAGCGCCGCGCCTGGCCGGAGCCACCGCTGCACCGCCCTTGGCCGGTTGTTTCTTCGCGGGGACCTTCTTGGCCGGGATCTTTGCTGGGGCCTTCCCTGCCGTTTTGACCGCGGTCTTCGCTGACTTTTTGGCCGGAACGCTTTTCTTGGCGACAGCCTTCGCAAGGGCGCCCTTGGCAACGGCGCTCTTGGCAACCGCGGTCTTGGCAGGATGCTTAGCCGCTGCCTTCTTCGACGCCGGCTTCGTGCTCTTGGCAACCGCTCTCGCAGAAGGCTTCGCGGTCCCCTTCCCGGCGACCTTCGTGGAGGCTTTTGCCGCCAGCTTTGCCGGGGCGGTCTTCTTCGCCGGTGTCTTGGCTGCCACAGACGCTGCCTTCGGGGACGAGCCCGCCGCCACGGTTCGTGGCCCCTGTCCGGCCGCCTTCTCGGGCGCCTGCTTCACGCCTGGGACTGACTTCTTGGGAGCGGCCTTTGCCGAGCCGGCCTTTGCTGCCGTGCTTCCGGTCGGTTCCACCCCGGAGGCAGACTTGGCGGCAGACTTCGGCGCGCTCTTCTTGGCGGGCGCTGCGCGCTTACTCGGTGCAGTCCCCTCAGGCTCTGCGGGCTGGGCGGCGCTTACCCGAATGGTCTTCGAGGTCTCGTCGCGCTCCCCCGGTTCCGGCGTCGCATCCGCCTCTTCGTCCGTGTCTTCCCCGGACACGACCTTCTCGCCCGCACTCCCGGGTTCCGGAACTTCGGAATCTTCGACCGGCTCCGGCGTGGTCTCCTCGGTAACCTTCTTGGAGCGGCTGCGCGCCGACTTGGCAGGACGGCGCCGCACGGTGACTTGCGGAGGAGCGGGTGGGGAGAACGGCTCCAGAAAGGCGCGCGTCGCCTCTGGGGTGTCCAGCTTGCCGTCGATCAGCGCAAAGAAGAGATCGTCCACCAGCTTCTCGTATTCGGGAAGATCCGGCGTAATCCGCATCTCCTGCATCAGCGCGTACGGAATCTTCTGCCGCATCTGCGGCCAGTCCTTCAGGAACGCCTTGATCTTGGTCTGCACCGCACCCGCGCGAGTATGGACAGCGAGCCACAACACCAGTTCAGGCTCGGCATGCATCAGCAAGCGCCAGCTCTCGGAGGGCAGGGCGGCCGCTTTGGAGGTAAGCTGCGCCGCCAGATCCTTCGCCCGTGCCTCCAGCGTCTCGATCTGCTGGGCAAAGCCCGGCCGGATAAACAGTCCCTTCAACGAGGCCCTGTCCTTTTCGCTCAGCTTGGCCGTGACGAACGGGAAGTACACGGCGGAGGGGTCGGGGTGAATGCCCTGCCCCTCGAGCTGCCCCATCAGTTCGCGAACATGATCCAGGCCGGCGCGGTCCCCGTCGCCTGGGCGCAGCTGCGGGAACAGGGCCTCGCCCCAGCCCTCGGCCTCCATGCTTTCCAGGATGCTCAATGGATCTTCTTCGTGGAAGATCTCTTCCAGTTCATACCCGCGGTCCGCGGGGGGAAGCGCCTGGATGTAGCCCTCGTCCTTACCGGTTTGATAACGGCCGGCGGTGCGTTCTTCTAGACCCCAGCCCAGGCGCTCCCGGAGCCGGGCTGCTCGCAAAAGCAGAGCGGGTTGCTCCACAAAGCCGTACGCCGAGACCAGACGCAGCTCGCGGTTTTCTATGTCTGCCGTGCCGTTCAGGGGATCAAGCAGAAGTCCATACGACCCCTCGTTCAGCGAGACCGCCATCGCATTCGCGGTGAAGTCACGCCGCCGCAGGTCATCCAGAATGGGAGCGGGGTGGGTCTCCGGCTGTCCAGGCTTGGGGTAGGCGACGGTCAGGCTGGACCCGACCTCCCCGCGAACCCCGCCTCGAAAACTCAGGTACACCGAGGACATGGACGCGTTCTTCCCTGTGACCGTCGCCCCGGCAGCTTCGAGGTCCGGGATCAGGGCGCTGGTGTCGCCCTGCAGAGCAAAGTCCAGATCGCGCACGGGCGACCCGGTCGTCAGATCCCGGACGGCGCCCCCCACCAGAAATACGGGCATGCCGTGCGCCCGGGCAGCCTCCCGCACGGTCTCCAGGGCGCGCCACTGGCCAGGGGTCAAACGGTTTTGAAGCAGGTAGATAAAATCGGCCATGGGTCGCGGCGGCCTGTGGCGGCGAATGCGGAAACGCTTCAGAATCAAACGCTTAGGCTTTCACAGCGGTCCAGTCCGACGACTGATTTTACACCACTCCGGAAGAAACGATCATCCCTGCTGCACAATTTTTGTTGCGCCTCACGGAACGCCGCCGCACGTGCGCAACACCTCCGGGGCCGCTCCGCTACAATCCCAGACGATGACCCTCGGCGAACTGGCGCAACAGATCGACGCGAACCTGCTGCCGGCGAGCTCGGGGGACGCTCCCACGCTGGACCTTCCCCTGACCGGGGTGAACGGGGTTGCCAGCGCCGGCCCCGCCGAGGTCGCGTTTGTCGCCAATCCCAAGTACGCCGCCGCCGCCAGAAACACCAAAGCAGCTGCGCTCATCGTGGGCGCCGACTTCCCCGAAGTGCCAGTCCCCACCCTGCGCGTCGCCGACCCGAAGTACGCCTTCACCCTCGCGGTCGCCGCCTTTCACCTCGCACCCGCCTACGAACCCGGCGTCCACCCCACCGCGGTGATCGCGCCCACGGCACAGGTCGGGGCACGCGCCCATATTGGCCCCTACGCCGTGGTGGGAGAGGGCTGCCGCATCGGCGATGACGCGGTCCTGCTCGCCCACGTCGTGCTATACCCCGGCGTTCGCGCCGGCCACCGCTTCTTCGCCCACGCCCATGCCGTCGTGCGCGAGAACTGCACCCTGGGGGACGACGTGGTGCTCCAGAATGGCGCCGTGATCGGCTCCGACGGCTTCGGCTTCGCCCGTAACCCGGACGGCCGCTGGACCAAGACGCTGCATCCCGGGCCGGCCATTCTGGAAGACGAAGTCGAGGTCCAGGCAAACTCCTGCGTCGACCGCGCCGTCGTCGGTCAGACGCGGATCGGCCGCGGGGCCAAGATCGACAACCTCGTCCAGGTCGGGCACGCCTCGACAATCGGGGAGAACAGCCTGCTTTGCGCACAGGTCGGTCTTGCGGGCTCCACCCATGTCGGCCGGAACGTCACGCTGGCCGGTCAGGTGGGGGTTGCCGGCCACCTCACCATCGGGGATGGCGCCATCGCGACCGCCCAGACCGGTATTCCGTCCGACGTCGCCCCGGGAGCTGTGGTCAGCGGCTATCCGGCAATGGACAACCGCGCCTGGCTGCGGATGGTCGCCGGCTTGCAGCGCGTTCCCGACCTCCTGCGCCGGCTGCGCGCGGAGGAGAAGCGATGATGGGGCCTCGCCCGGCAGCCGTCCTCGTCGCGCTAACGCTGTCTGCGCTCGCGCTCACCAGTTGCCATTCGGCGTTCATCCAGGCCACCGTCGTGAACCGTTCCGGCGGCCCCGTCAACCTGTTTGAGGTGGACTACCCGAGCGCGAGTTTCGGAGGCAACGAGCTCGCGGACGGCGGCGTCTTCCACTACCGCTTCAAAGTCCTGGGCAGCGGACCAGCCAAGCTGACCTGGACCGACGCCGCCCGGCATGACCACGCTGCCCAGGGGCCACAGTTGCGGGAGGGCCAGGAAGGCTCGCTCGCCCTCACCATCGGCGCAAACGGGGCCACGTGGGACGCCCACTTGCACGGGCCGTAACGTAGCGGGCCTCAGTCAGGGCCGCCGGCCAGGCACGTGGCTCGGACCCGCAATCCGTTCTCCGGGCGCAGACCCACCGTCAGATCCTGAACCGGTCTGCCGCGCGCCTGCACGTTCACTTCCCCGGCCTGACCGGCGCGTTGCGCTGTGTGGCTCTCTCGGCAATCCTCCAGGCCCCGAACGCCGGATCACCAGCCCAAAGGGCAAGTTGAACGTAAGAGTGGCCTGTCTCGCGTCCTTGCCTGCCTCACCGGGCCTACAGGGTAGCGTCCGCCGCAGTGCTGTCCGGTAAACTCAGCCTTGTGAGCCAGGGCATGTTCATCACGTTTGAGGGTCTGGACGGCAGTGGCAAGTCCACCCAACTGCGCCTGCTGGCCTCCTCCCTTGCCGAACGCGGCTACAGCGTGGTCACAACCCGCAATCCAGGGGGCACGCCCCTCGGCGACAGCATCCGCTCGCTGATCCTGGACTCCCGCACCGACGCTGCTGTGGGCGGCATCGCTCCGGAGACCGAGATGGCCCTGATGTTTGCCGACCGCGCCCAGTCACTGCACCAGGTCATTCGCCCCGCCCTGGCCCAGGGCGCCGTCGTGCTCTGCGACCGCTACACCGACTCCTCCGAGGCATACCAGGGCGCCGGTCGCGGCCTCGGTCCGGAGCGGATCCTGCAAATGCATCAGGCGGTCTGCGCCAACCAGCAGCCCGATCTCACCCTCCTTCTTTTGCCTCCGCTCGTGTCCTCGCTGGCCCGCGCCCGCCGCCGCAACCAGCGCCACCTCCGCACCCAGGGCACCGATGAGAACCGTTTCGAGCGCGAGGCCGACAGCTTCTACCAACGCATCTACGCCCGGTACGAGGCCATCGCCGCCCGCGAGCCCGGACGGGTGCTGGCCCTGCGCGACGAAGATTCCATCGAGCGCATAGCCGCCCGCATTCTGTCCGCCGCACTGGACCGGCTTGGTTCCCGGTGCACGCCGGGCCGCGCCCATCCTGCATCGCCGGCCATCTAACCGGCTGTATGTACGCCGAATCTGCTGACTACATCGGCCCCAGCGCCCAGGGAGAGTTCCGCCTGCCCCCGGGCCTGCGCCGCCCGCTCTACCGCTACATCCAGCGCCCCTGGCTCAACTTCGGCGACCCCATCCCGCTCTTCACACACCTTCACAAGACCTTCGGCCGCATCGCCCACTACCGCTTCCTGGGCATGCTGATCATCTTTGTCAACGATCCCGAATGGATCGCCGAGATCCTGGTCCATCAGGGGCCCAGCTTCACCAAAGAGCGCACCCTGCAGCGCATGAAGATCCTGCTCGGGGAGGGCCTCATCACCTCGGAAGATCCCATCCACATGCGCCAGCGGAAGCTGATCGCCCCGGCCTTTCATCGCCAGCGCATCGCCGGCTACGCCGGGGAGATTGTGCGCAGCGCCGAAGAGCAGATCGCGCCCTGGCGCAACGGCGCCACCGTCGACATCGGGGATCAGATGATGCGGCTTTCCCTTCGCATCGTCGCCCGCACCCTCTTCGACCAGGAGGTCACCCCCGAGGTCCTCTCCGTCGTCGACGAGGTCAACACCATCATGGGCATGTACAACTTCCTCGTTGTCTTTCCCGCGATCGAGCGCCTCCTGCACCTGCCGCTCCCCGGCATCAGCACCTTTCGGCGCTCCCGCCAGCGCCTCAACGCGGTCATCGGCAGAATGATCGCCAGCCGCCGCGCCCTCCCGCGAGAAGACCTCGAAGGCAAAGGCGATCTCCTGTCGCTGCTCATCACCGCCCACTATGAGGCCGAGGTCTCCGCCGGCCCGGCAGACGGCGAGGCCATGACCGATACCCAGGTCCGGGACGAGCTCCTGACCGTCTTCCTCGCCGGATACGAAACGGTCGCCAACGCGCTCACGTGGACCTGGTACCTGCTCAGCGAAAACCCTGAAGCGGCGCACCGGATGTACGCCGAAGTGGACGAGGTCCTCGGCAGCCGCACGGCCACGCTCGCCGACATCCCCAGCCTCCGCTACACGGAGATGGTCTTCGCCGAGTCCATGCGCCTGTTTCCCCCGGCGTGGGCGATGGGTCGCAAATCCACCGTCCCCATCCAGCTCGGCGAGTTCCGCATCCCCGCAGGCGCAAACTTCTTCTTCAGCCAGTACGTCATCCAGCGCTCGCCCGAGTTCTGGGACGAGCCCGAAGCCTTCCGTCCCGAGCGCCACGCCCCCGAACACAAGGCAGGCCGGCACCGCTTCACGTACTTCCCCTTCGGTGCTGGCCGCCGCCAGTGCATCGGGGAAAGCTTTGCCTGGATGGAAGGCGTGCTGTCCCTGGCCACCATCGCCCAACGCTGGCGCTTGCATCTACTTCCAGGCCAAACCATCATCCCGCAGGCGAAGATCTCGCTCCGGCCGAAGTTCCCGATGCGCATGCGGCTCACCGCCCGGTGAAGTAGCCTGAAGCGGTGCCTCTCCCCGCCACCTTTGCCGCCTTCCACGGCAACCCACGCACGGTCAACGACCTCCGCGCAGCGGTCGCCGCCAACCGCCTTCCCCATTCGCTCATCCTGGCGGGGCCGCGCGGCGCCGGCAAGTACACCCTCGCTCTCCTGCTTACGCTGGCCCTGGAGTGCGAGCGCCAGCCCCGCGACCTCGACGAGACCGGTCGACCCGTCGCCGCGTTCTGCGGCCAATGCCGCAACTGCACACGCATCGCCGAAAGCGCGGACCTGGACGCCCGCATCGCCGACGCGGTGACCACCCGCGAAGAGATGCGCGACACCGACAAAAAGGACGCCCGTGTCCTGGTGCAGACCCATCCTGACGTTCTGATCGTTCCGCCCGACCCTCCGCAGAACCTCATCAAGGTCGGCCAGATCCGCACCGTCATCGCCCGGGCGCAATACGTTCCTACCGAGGCACCCGCGCGCGTCTTCATCCTGACCTCGTCCGCGCTGATGAAGGAAGCCGCCAACTCCCTCCTCAAGCTCCTGGAAGAGCCACCCGACCGCGTCCATCTCCTGCTCCTTGCGGAAAACACCGGCGAACTTTTGCCTACGATCCGGTCCCGTTGCGCGATCGCCCGCCTCGGCGCGCTTCCGCCCGAGGAGATCGCTTCGATCCTCGCCGAGCGCCGCCCCGATCTGAAGCGCGGCGAAGCCGATCTGGTGGCGCGCCTCGCGCAAGGCGCCGCCGGCCGTGCCCTTTCGCTCGATCTCCCCGCCTATATCGCCGCCCGGAACGACGCCTTCACCCTGCTCGCCTCCGCCGAGGGGACCAGGGACCACACCGCGCTGTTTCGCATGACGGAAACCTACCGCGCCGGCGCCGAAGGCCAGGAGAAAACCCTGGCCCTGTTGCGGGCGGCCTCCGGGCTCTTGGAAGATGTGCTCATGTTGCAACATGGCGCCCCCGATCGGGTCCGCAACATCGACCGCCGCGCCGAGTTGCAGCAGCTGGCAGACAGCCTCTCCTTCCAGGCAGCGGAGCGTGCTCTCCGTGGTCTGGACGAGATCCATGCCGGGATGCGGCGCAACCTTCTCCGGTCGCTGAGTCTTGATGCCTTCGCGATGAATCTGACGTAAGAACAGGCCCAAGGGGCCGCCGAACGTGCCCTGTGCCGCCGATCGGCAATTCACAAAGGCCGGGGCCGCGCATCCTGCATCCAAACCGGTATTCCCAGAGAACCGGGCCCGCGCCGAGTTCGTCGCCGTCTCTTGACGGCTGACGGCGGGATTGGAGCTTTTCGTGAACACTGCCAATGAGCGCAGGGAGGAACAGGAGTCCTTCGGCGGGGCGCGCAAGCTGATTCGCCCACTGTTGTCCGCCGTCGCCCGCCGCCGCGCCCCGGTACAGGCCCCCGACCCGCTCACCCACGCGCTGGTCTCCGAGTCGCACGGCCTGCCCGCTACCTCACACGCGGAGGCCTTCTACTTCCAAAAGCAGATCCAGCAGCAGACCGAGATGACCGTCGTGCTCGAAGACGGCGAAGAGGTCCATGGCGTCATCGAGTGGTATGACCGCTGCGCCGTCAAGCTCCGCTCCGGCCGACACCGCGCTCTTCTTTACAAAACCGCCCTCAAGTACCTCTATAAAACCAGCGACGCCCATGCCGCCGGCACGGTCATGCGCTAGGCACCGCCGCTAGCGTGGCTTGGCCGCCTTGAGCAGCCGGTCGCGCAACGCATCCCCTAAACCGCCCGGCCCCGGCAGGGGACACACGATCAAATCCACTCCCCGCTGCTCCAGCGTGCGCAGTCCGGCAAAAATCCCCGTCGCCAGAGAGCCTGCGTCGCCCCACACCCCCCAGGCCGCCACCACGGTCCCCTCCCAGGCACGTAGCCGCCAGTCCCCCCGAAGCAGCACACCCACACGCCC
>CAXUNH010000061.1:0-18436 GCA_964252405.1 uncultured Acidobacteriaceae bacterium
CCCGTCACCAGCCTCTACGGCGCCCACGACGCCGACCGCCGCCCCTCCCACGCCCAACTGCAAAACCTCGACGCCGTCGTCATCGACCTGCAGGACGCCGGCGTCCGCTGCTTCACCTATGAAACCGTCCTCGGCTACTTCCTCGAAGCCGCCGCCACCGAGCGCACGGAGTTCCACCACGATCTGCACATCGTGGTCCTCGACCGCCCCAACCCACTCGGTGGCCTCCAGGTCTCGGGCCCTGTCTCCGACCCCGGCACCGAGAGCTACATCAACTACATGCCGATCCCGCTCCAGCACGGGCTCACTTTCGGCGAACTCGCCCGCTACATCGTCGCGACCAAGCACCTCGACGCCGATCTCACCGTCGTTCCCATGCAAGGTTGGCGCCGCGACATGCTCTTCGGCGACACGGGCCTTCCCTGGACGCCACCCAGTCCCAACCTCCATACGCCGACCGCCAACCTGCTCTACCCCGCCACCTGCATGCTCGAGCTCACCAATCTCTCGGTAGGCCGCGGCACTCCGATCGCCTTCGAGGTCTTCGGCGCCGGGCTGCCCCCGCAACCCTCAATCAACACGACCAGCGACCACCGGCCACCGGCCACGCCAAACCAAACCTGGTTCAATGCGCAACAAGTCGCCGACACCCTCAACGCCCGCGACATCCCTGGCGTTCGCTTCGAAGCGATCCAACTCCCAGTCCCAGAGGACAAAAATCACTACCCCGGCCACGGCCAAACCATCCCCGCCGTCCACATCCTGATCATCGACCGAAGCAAACTCTACGCGCCGGAACTAGGCCTCGAACTCCTCGCAGCACTCCACAAGCTCTACCCCACACAGTTCCAAAACAGCATGCGCCTGATCGCCAACCGCGCCACACTGGACGCCATCGCCCGAGGCGACGACCCGCGCACCCTCGCCGGCGCATGGACACAGAGCCTGGCAGAGTTTGAGCACCGCCGCCGCGCGATCCTGCTGTACTGAGCATCCGCGCGGCGACGGAACCCGCTAAGCGGCTGTGCTTCGCGCGGGGTCGATGGCTGCTTCGATGATGGTCACCGGACCCGGCCGCTGCTGCCGGTACATCCGGCCCAGGTACTCGCCGATAATGCCGAGCAACATCGCATTGATGCTGATAGAGAGCAGAATCAACGCCGCCAGGGTGGTAAATCCGGCAGGCCACGGCCGCTGAAACAGGAGCCGTCCCACGGCGTAGCCGACCATGACCAGCAAGGTCAGCAAGCTCACAACCAACCCGAAGTACGTGGCGATCCGCAGCGGCACCGTGGAGTGATTCAGGATCCCGTCCAATGCCAGCGAGAGCAGTTTCGAGAACGGAAACTTGCTCTCGCCCCTCTCCCGCGCGCTTCGCGTATACGGCACGCCCACCTGCTTGAAGCCCAGCGTCGCAATCGTTCCACGAAGGTACGGCGTCGCATCCGGGAACTCTCCCAGCAGATCGATGACGCGCCGGCTGATCAGCCGGAAGTCTCCTGCATCCACCGGCAGCTTTTCTTCACTCAGGGCGTCGATGAGGCGATAGAACACAGCCCGTGCCGCAGTGATGCGCCAGCCTTCCTGCCGCTGCATGCGCACGCCGTAGACCACATCCGCGCCCTCCTGCCACGTCGTCAGGAAGGTCTCCACCATCTCCGGAGGGTCCTGCAGATCAACGTCCAGTTGCACCGCGGCATCGCCCCGCGCCTGCATGTAGCCGGTCAGGATCGACCGTTGATACCCGAAGTTTTTCGAAAAGCGAAACACCCTCACCCGCGGGTCGCGCGCGGCTAAACCAGCCAGCAGCGCATAGGTCCTGTCCGTGCTGTGGTTATCCGTAAAAACGAACTCAAAGCGGAAGCGTTCCCCCAAGGGCTCCAGAACGGAGGTTACTCGCGTATAGAACGGCCCCACGTTCAGCTCTTCATTGAAGACCGGAACGACGATGGAGATCAGGGGACGCGCCTCATTGTTCATGCGATCTCGACCGCTCTTTCGCTGAGGACCAGTTCACTGATGCCGTCGATCGGAGACACCTTCGGCGCCCATCCCGGGAGCAAAGGCCCCTGCCACGGCTCAAAGATCTGCCCGGGCCAATACGGGACCGCGCCCCAGTCGAACTCGATGTCCAGATTCGCCCGCGTTTTCACCTGCTCCACCAGCTCCTTCAGCGTGATCCGCACACCGGAGCGGATGGCCACAAACGGCTGGAGAACTTGCCCCGAGGCCAGCATGGCCGTGGCTTGTACGAAGGCACGCGCGATGTCCGCTACGTGGACAACTTCCACAAGCTGCCGGCCCTCGGAGACGGGGAGCGTTGAGCCGGGAGCCGCGTGGATGATCTTCTGCCAGAGCTTGGGCCGCGTATCCTCGGGCCCGAAGATGTCATACAACACCAGCGTCGCACTCGGGATCCCGCGCACACGCCGGTAGTACTCCAGCATGTCGTGCAGAGCTTGCTTTGCCGCGGCATAGAACGTGTTCGGCGAGTACCTGTCGCCATCAAATTGCCAGTAGGTTCCTGCATGCAGAAAGACAGGTGGCCGGGGGCATGCCGCGGCTCCATGCAGCAGCGCCACCCCAAGCATCACCCCGCAGTTCAGCATCTCGACCATCTCGTCGAAGCTCGGAGGTTCCGCATGCACCGCCGCCAGATGCACGATCGCGTCCGGTTCAATCTCCTGGACAAAGGCATCGATGGCCGCAAAATCATGACCGATCAGCCGGATCCGCGCCGGCGGCAGCAGATCGACCAACCGATCCACGTTGCAGTTGGCTACCGCAAATACCTCGGCCCCGCAAGCAAGCAGCTGCCGGATCAACTCCGATCCCAGATAGCCGTTCCCCCCGGTGACGATCACCCGTCGAACCCGCGCCCGCAGAATGTCGTTCCAGATGGTCTCACTCACGGCCACGTCCTGTGCTGGCGCTCGTTTGTGGATCGAGCCTGTGAACTTTCCAGAGATGCATCGCCATGGGCCCGTAGGAGCGAGGGCCTAGATCAGTGAAGCTGTAAGCGCCTGACTCCTGGATTCGACGGCGAAACCAGGATGTCGGAGCCACTGACGTGAGCACAAGAAAGTCAGGGTACTTCCCCAAGATCTCTGCCGTAGGCTGCAAATCGGGGACGTCGATTTTGAACCGTGCAAAGTTGTCCAGCTCGTGAAAACCCGAGACTCCTCCCGGATTTGTCAGGTCGCGGGTCACCTGGTCATCCAGCGGAAAAAGATATGGTCGCCCGAACTTGCCGTGGTGGTAGTACTCCACCTCCACAAACGTGCCCACATCCGTATTCACCACAGGCAGACCGGTCGGAAGGTCAGCAAGCATCGCGTTCGTGTAATCGTATATCGGCAAGTAGAACTGCGTAGGCCGCGGAGCCCCGGACAGCGCCACGACCCACAAAGCCACAAATACGAAGTAGCACCGCACTCGCGAGATGCTCTCGACTTCCCGCATCTGTGTTAAAAGTTCCGCTAAGAGGAAAACCAGCCCGAAAGTCAAGGGCAGCAGGTATCTGTCGACATAGATTGAAGTTGAGACCTGCGAGATCAGCACAAAGCCAGTATGCAAAAGCACACAGGCCAGTAGAAACAGGTAGATGACATCCCGCGCGGCGCGCCGGCGCAGGAGGAGAAACGTGCTGGCAAACAGAAGAAGGATCGGCCATTTGATCGGACTGTCTGTGAGATCCGTCCCCAGGTACAACGCCCGTAGGATCGGCTTAACTGTCCAAAAGACCGGCTTGCCAAGCGCCGTCGTACTTCGGATGTTCTGCCAACTGAATGAAAGGGTGGCAACGATACCGGCCAGTGCCGATGCGTAGAGCTTCGGGCGAAGAGAGGAGGCTCGAACGTCCACCGCAATTTGGACCGCAAGAAGCATACCTGCAAACAGAACACCCAGAATGTGACTGCCCGCAATGAAGCTATACGCCAAAAACGTTGCAACAAGGAACGGGAGGCGCGGCATCCGGTATGTGTTCTCAGAGCCCCGGACGATCATATAGATCACCAGCGCCGTGGAGGCCATCAGCACTCCGTAACACCGCCCGTTGGAGAGCTGCCACCGCAAACAGGCGATATCCAGATAGGGCAGACTGATCGCAGTAGCAACCACTAGAAAGGAATAGAAACGCCGAGCCGTGATCCAGATCAAAGCCGCGGACCCCGCAATGCCCACCGCCGAAAACATTCGGATGCTGATCTCTGACGCTCCACAAATCCACTCCCAAGGCTTCGCAAGGACATAAAACCAGAACCCGCTGCTGTCGATCCCTCCGTGCCAGAGTTCCAGAAAGCGATGCCAGCTTCCCGACCGTAGAACGTAGCTCCCCATCACCTCGTCCCCCCAAAACATCCGAAAACGGGACTGGCGATACGAAAGAAAGAATAGACCCAGGGTGAAAAAGACGAGGAAAACAGCATCAAGCATTCCAAGCCTGGCCGGCTTCAGGAAGCCTGATGCTTCGGCAATGGACTTGCGCTCGGGCCCGTATACTTCAGCAGGTGCAGTCGACATGGGTGCTTACAGAATACCGTTCAAAACGACGTCAGGGAGCAGCCTCGAGATTCAACTCTCGACGATCGATGGCCGGCTCTCGCCCCCGCCCAATATAGCCTGCCAGCTTGGACCCTAGCCGAATCATCGGCTGTTCCACCCCATGGTACAAGCCGACAGAAAGCCCCACCAACACCACCAGGAACGCCGCGATACGCAGAAACGCCGGATAACCGGACATATAGTGGAGCCCCACGGCGATAGCGGCGAAATGGCAGAGATACAGCCCATACGAGTACTTTGCGACCTCATGGGCCGATCGCCTCAGGACGGAGTTGGCGATCGGACGGAAGAAAGGGAGCGAGCAGCCGAGCAGGAAAGCGAAAATCCATCCACTCCGAAACGAGTTTTGCCTCCGCGATGCGTACCAGTTCACCGCAGCAATCAAAAGCCCCAGCCACAGCGGGAACAACCAGCCCGGCAGCTTCGGGATTGGCTTGCGTCTGTAGAGCTGATACGCGATCGCACCCGGGATGAAAAGCGGAGAGCAAAAGAGTAGGTCCGAAGTGATCGACGGCTCGATAGCGTGTGCTGTTGCTATCGCCAGAGCGTCAAGAAGAAACAAAGCGAACAGACCCTTGTTCCACCGCATAAAAAAGAACAGAAACGGCAGAACGACGTACATCTGTACTTCGATTGGAAGGGACCAGGACGCTCCGATGATGCGCGCTCCATCAGTCAGATTCATGATCAGAAGCACGTTCGCCAATAGCTCGCGTTTGCCGGGCATGTAAAACAGGAAATGAGGGGCGTAATACGGGGCCGTCGGCAGTCGAACCGCGAGACTCAGCCCAAGAACGACAATCCATAATGGATAGAGCCGAAAAGCCCTGCGCACATAAAAGCGCAGCGTGTGCGGATCCCGCTCAAGAGACCACATCAGCACCAACGTGGTGTGTGTAAAGAAGATGAAAACGCCGATCATCCCAAGAAACCAAATCATTTCAAGCGGAACGATTTGGCGATGCATATAGGTCCGCACGTGGGTAAGGACGACCAGCAGAACAGCCACAGCCCTCATGAAGTCCAGATTGGGGTTTTCGCGCACAATTGTAATTTCTCACAAACTTCATCATCAGGTGTTGTCCGAGGCTGCACTCTCGCCAGGTGTCTACAGCACAAGTTTGCCTGCATGCCCTGACGGAACGCTCCTGTGGCTGGGAGCGAAACGATCCTTCAACCGCAGGAACGGCGACTCGTAAAAGCGATAGCTCGCGAGGGAAACCACATAGGTTAAGCCAAATATCAACGGTAAGATCAAGAATCTGACAGGCTGATGAAGCTTGCTTGCTAGCAAGTCCACTTCCGTGTGGAAGAGGGCGTGATACACGTAGAAACCGTAACTGATGACTCCCAAGTTCTGGAGAGGGGAAAAGCGCAAGAACCGAGATAGCCGCGATGTATCGTCCAGAGATCGGAGCAGGACAGATGCCGAAGCGATCGCAACGAGGGTCAGCCCGAACGTCTGTATGACGGGATTTGTCTCGTCCATTGGATGCTTGCTGCCCAGAGTGACCAGCGCGATCGCAAGTAGCACGCTGCTGGACGAGAAGACAACGGTTGAGATACGGCGCAAGGACGATCTCGTCAGTTTACGTCTTTGCAGCCAGATGTTAAGCGCGGCCCCAATGAGAAGACTATCGAACCGGCAATAGGGTTCGAAGTAGGTGTAATCCGTCTCCCGCACCGCGGCATGGTCAAAGTGGAACAGCCAAGCGCGTATTCCAAGCACGCAGATGGTCCCTACTAGTGCAATGCGGATGAGCAAGACGCGGTTGTTCGCAAATCGGACCACAAAAGGCCAGAGCAGGTAGAACTGCTCTTCAACGCACAAGCTCCACAGAGCTCCGAGATCCAGGAGAAAACGTCCCGAATGCCCAAGCGACAGAGCAATGGGGCTAGGCTGAACCGTACCGAGCGCAATCCCGCGATGTACCAGATTCTGCAGGAAGAAGAAGTCACGGCGCAGCGCGCGCCAGACTTCCAGATGTCGAACGTGACCAAAGAGCAGAACAGCAAGCAGGAGCCCCCAGTATACCGGAAGGATTCGGAGAGAACGGCGAATGTAAAAGTCCCGGTAGTAAGTTGGAGATGCTCTTGCTGTGTGAAGAATTCCCGTGATTAAAAATCCGGACAGCACAAAAAACAGGTCCACGCCGGCCCAAGTGATGCCCTTGTGCAGGCGTCGAGCCGCAATGTTCCCAAAGTGCGAGAAGAACACCATACTGACGGCAAGCCCGCGTATGCCGTTGAAAGCCTTGTAGTTTTTTTGAATCCACGATCGGGGCTGTTCATCCTGCATGTTCCCATCGTACCGAAAGTTCGTTGGGCGTTCGGGACCACCGATGCTAGTCTACTTGTGTCCGTTAACCATCGCGATCAACTCGCGCGCGACCTACTGAGGGGGGACTCTTTTGCCGTTTCTAACAGACCGAGGGCGCCTTCGGTTGCCCCGGCCTGTCTTTGCGCTTGCTGCAACCAACGTCATCCTCTCACTCGTGGCGATTGCGGTATTTCTGTTCAGGTACCTGGTTCTGCACAGGCATGATGTGGCGGCTCCAGGCTGGGGTTATTACTACTATTGGCCCATCGGGAGACATCCGCACTTCCCGGACATCATCTTCTTTGTCGAGAGATTCAAGCACCTCCACACCCCCGAGTTTTTCTCGAACGACCCCAGAGTCACAAGATATGAAGCACCGTTCATGTATCCGGCGGCGGCCGCTTTCCTCTACGCCTTCTTCTATGCGTTTCCGCATGCGGTAAACACGTATCTTCATTTCATCGTTCTGTGTGTCGTATCACTCGGAGCTCTTTTTGCGTATGCGCTGGTGACACGGGGTATTCAACCCATATTGGCGATCGTGCTCGTCACGGCTTGCACCATCTTTTCGTACCCGTTTTGGTTTGCGTACGGAACCGCGAACGTGGAGTTCTGCATCTTCCTCCTGCTTCTGGGCGGCGTCGCAGCCTTCAGTACTCGCCACAAGAACGTGGCCGCGTTTCTGTTCGGATTGGCTGCCGGCATGAAGATCTTTCCCTTTGTCTTCGTAGCCCTCTTCCTCGCGCGGAAACAGTACAAGCAAATCGTTCTCGCTGGCGTAGTCGCCCTGCTGTCCAATGTCGCGGGGCTATGGATGGTCTGTCCTTCGATCGCTTACTCATACAAGCAGATCAACGCCGGACTAGATGTCAACCGTCAGGTCTACATGTTGCAGGTCCTGCGACTCGAAACCTCCTTCGATCACTCCATCTTCGGGCTGTTAAAGCGCCTTGCGGCCGCGCATGGTATCTGGCACATGCCGCCAAAGGTTCTTACCGGGTACATGGCCTTTGTGGCCAGTACGGGCCTGGTTTTGTATTTCGCACAGATCCGGAAGTTGCCAGTCCTGAACCAGATCACCTGCCTGTATGTAATCGCGATCCTGTTCCCACCCACCTCCCACGACTACACCCTCATCCACCTCTATGTGCCGTGGGCGCTCCTGGTCCTTTACATTATCGACTCCCGCCGTGTTGGGATACCAACGCCGAACATGATGCCCGGCTTTCTGTGTCTTGCGGTCGCGTTTGCGTCCGAGAATGAGCTGGTGTTCCACAGAATGGGCTTCTCGGCCCAGGTAAAGTGCGTGGCACTGATGGCATTTCTCGTCATCAGCCTGACCCAGCGCTGGGACTGGCCAAGGCTCCAGGCCAATACAGATTTCCCCGAAGACTGGGAGAAAGTGCCTCCCCGCCGGGTATTTTTCCTGGACCAACCTGACCCTGCGGACGAGCGTGAGCCTACTCTGGCCACATAGATCACGTTTCTCGCGCTCTCGGCTTTATGCAGAAAGAGAAGCACTCCACCTCCCGGCATCCCCGCTAGGAGCGGCATAATTCGTGAAGCTTCGCTCAACGTGGTCGCAGCGCAATCGTCTGTTCCCGTCCTGCGTTCGGCAGCAGCACCGAGGTCCCCAACGCCGTCTTCTCCGTGGCAACCGTGTTTCCGCCGATTTGCACCTTCTCCACATCCCCTTGAAGCCCCACCACCTCGACGCGGTAGGCCTTCCACCACGGCCGCCACTGGCCCTCCGGCGCGCCGATGGCCACCGTGACCGAGCCATCCCCGGCCACCCGGCAGCTTACGTGTACGCGCACATACTGGCCCTTGCGGAAGTTGAAGCTTTGCCCATCGTCGTCATAGAGATCGCCCGCACAGGGTTCACCGGCCACGCTGGGAAACACGCGCAGGGTCAGGGGCCCGTCCGGCATTTCGTCCGTCGACTGGGTGAGCGGTTGCATGGGGAGGATCGCGCCCGCACGCACATACACCGGCAACTCATCCAGCTTCGGGGTGACCATGATTGGCTTCAGCGTCGTCGCGGCCGGGTCGCGGATCTCGCGGTCCCGTGCCACCACAGGCGCCCGCCGGTCCAGGGGCGCGCCCGTCCAGTAGTCGTACCAGAGGCCGGGCGCCAGGTGCACCTCGTAGGGCGCCACCTCCTCCGGTGAGGCCGCTGCCGCCACCAGAATGTCCGGCCCCACCATGAACTCCCCACCGCCCTCCAGATCCAGCGGCGTGCCGTCGGCCGTGGCCTTCGGGAACTCCATAAAGAGCGGCCGCACAATGGGCAGGCCATCGCGCGAGGTCTCCTCCGCGGTGGTGTAGAGATACGGCATCAGGCGGTACCGCTCTTCGATGTAGCGACGCCGAATTGCCTCGTGCGCCGGCCCATCCACCCACGGTTCATGGTCGCGCGTTCCCTTGGCCGAGTGGTCACGGTCGATGGGTTGGAACGCCGCCAGCATCAGCCACTTGGTCAGCAGGTCCGCCGGCGGCGAGCCCGCAACCCCCCCCACATCCGCCCCAGCGCGCGCGAATACCCTGAGCCCCAGGTTCAGCAACTGCGGCGTGGTCTGCCGCAGGTGGTTCCAGCTCGCCGAGTTGTCGCCGGTCCACGTGGCTGCATACCGCTGCCCGCCCGCATAGCTGGCGCGGGTCATCACAAACGGCCGCAGATTGGGCTGTAGCGCGAGCAGGCCCTCTTCCGTGGCGCGCGAGTTCTCCATGCCGTAGACGTTGTGGATCTCCGTATGCATGGCCGTGCGCTTCGCGAAGCCAGGCTCGTCGATCCGGTGTTCCACGTCATCCGGCATGGTCTTGGCCGGGTACACAAAGACCGCGGGCTCGTTCATGTCATTCCAGAACCCCGCCGCACCATCCGCCACGAAGTCCTTGAACAGCGTGCCCCACCACGCACGGGTTCCCTGCTGCGTGAACTCCGGAAAGACCGCGGGCCCGGGCCACACCGGGCCGACATACTCCTGCCCGTGCTCCTTCACGAAGCGATCGCCGGCCTCGCCACTGTCATACGGCGCGTATGCCTGTCCCGGGACATGCGCCACGTGCAGGTCAGTAATGAGCACCGTGTGGAAGTGCTCGTCCCGCATCTTGTGCAGCAGGCCCGGGAAGTCCGGGAACGTGACAGGATCCACAGTGAACGGCCGGTTTTTGTACTGAAAGTCGATATCCAGCCACAACACATCGCTGGGAATGCGATCGGCGCGGAGCCGAGCCGCAACCTCTTCCAGCCTTCCCCGGGGCGTGTACGTGTAGCGCGATTGCTGATAGCCCAGCGCCCACTTGGGCGGCAAAGGTGTCGGTCCGGTCAGCCACGCATAGGCGTTCATCACCTGCTTCGCATCCGGCCCGTAGAGCAGGTAGTAGTCCAGCGGTCCATCCGGCGCGCTGAAGCTGTACCGGTCGACACGCTCCCGGCCAAAGTCAAAGAAGGTGCGGAACGTGTTGTCGAAGAGCACGCCCAGGGCGCGGCCCTGCCGCAGGTCGATGAAAAACGGGATTGACTTGTAGATCGGATCGGTCGACTCCTGCCAGCCGAACGTATCGCTGTTCCACATCACAAAGGTCTCGCCGGCACGGTCCAGCGGACCGGGCTTGTCCCCCAGCCCGAAGAAATGGTCTGCGGCGGTCTTCCCCTTGCTCACCCGAAAGCTCGTGCCGTCCCAGCGCGCGGGTTCGGCGTCCTCCTGGAGCAGATTCCCGGCAAGGTCCTTCACGGTCAGCCGCTCGTCGGCTTCCACTGAAACCCGGAGACTGGCCGTGCGAAAGCCGTCGCTCTCGGGCTCCACCGCGACGCGTGCCGCGCGGGCCTCGGGCAGAACCGCCCAGGAGGCATCCTCGGCCGGGTGCCCCACCCGCTCCATCCTTACGCGCAGAACATCCGCTCGCAGCGCCTCGACGTGGAGCACGGTGACGCCGTTGGAGATCGTCACCCCACTTTTCGTGTGGACAAGACCGCGGGCGCCCGCGCCGCCCTGCGCTGCCGCGCTCAGGCCTACAAGTGCACTCAATCCAATGGAAACAGCAAACGCCTGAAATCTCCCTCGGCCCACAAAGGTGGCCGAGGGCACTGAGCGCACGTGGTGATTCATGATGGTGGCAAGCCTCGCGCCCGCACCGCGTTCACCGCAATGCAGCGCGACTCCTCTCGAACTCATTTATGCATCCACCCCCAACCTACCGCGTTTCAGCTATTTACGCACACCAATGAAGCCCGGAGCAGGCCCTTACTTCAGTTCCAGCGAGTACATGTTCCCGGTAAACGTCTGCTCCACGACCAGCGGCTCATTGTCTCGTGTCAGTCCACCGAAGATGTAGCTCTCCGCACCGCCCTGCGGCGACTCGTTCAGACGGATCAACTCCTGCACGGCGCCGTCCGGAACCGACACACGATCGATCGGCTGGGCCGGGTTCAGCGGCTCGTGCAGATACAGAAAACGGCTATCGGGGGACCATACCGGGTCAGCCCCTGAGTGCAGCGGCAGCGTCCTCCACTGTCTTGTGTTGACAGTAAACAGACGCACCTGTCGCTGGTCCAGGGACAACGCCGCGATATAGCGCCCATCCGGAGACCAGCGTGGGCTGAATAGGCCTTCTGACTGCGGCACCTCGTCCACTGCGCCGGTATCCAGGTGCAGCACCCGCAACGTACGCGCAGCCGTCTCCTTTCCCAGCGGATCATTCACACGCCCGAAGACCAGCGAACGCCCGTCCGGGGACCAGGAAGGGTCCGCCGCATTGCGCGACTCGCGCAGAAGCGGCTGAATCTCGCCCCCGTCGGAGTCCACCAGGTACAGTTGCCAGGCCTTGCCGGGGACCTTCGCCATGAAGGCCAGCTTGGAGCCGTCCGGGGACCAGCGCGCCAGAAAGACATTCAGCTTGTCCGGCGTAAGCTGCAGCCGTTCCGTGCCGTCCGCCGCAGAACGCCAGAGGCGTCCGGCTGCGTCCGTCCAGGCTGCCCATTTCCGGTCGCGAGAAAACTCCACCCGCAGTGCCGGGGCCAGAAAGCCGCGCTCCGGCACCAGTGCGCCGCCGGCGGTTAACCGCTCCAGTTGCGAACGGCTATCTACCCCGATGAAGTACAGCGTACTGCCCTGCCGCGAGGCCAAAGGAGACTGAAACTGGAGAGGACCATCCGTTACCCGGACAGGGTGAGCGGTCGAATTGGCCGGGAGCTTCCAGAGATCGGTGTTCCCGCCGCGGCCGGACTGGAACACAAACCATCTCCCATCCGCTGTCCACACCCCGCAACATTCCATCGGTGGGTCAAGAAAGCCCTTGAGCACCTGCCGCGGTTTGCGGTCAGCAGCGGTCAACTCCCACAAGCTCTTGGTGTGCGCGATCGGGTCGACAATGGTGAACCGCAGCAGATTGCCCGATGGGTTCCACCGCAGCCAAAAGGCGCGGCCCGGCAGCGAGGCGTAGATCTGCGGCCTGCCTTCGGTCAGGCTCGTGAGGTACAGGTCGTTGCCTGCGGCGTATAGGATTCCTTTGCCGTCCGGCATCCACGTCGTATCGTGCGCCACCACGCGATCCACCCGCAGCGCCGAGCCGCCGCCCGCCGGCACCACCCACAGCGGCTGTTCGGACTCCGGCGAAAGATGATTCCGCAGGAGCAATTGGGAGCCATCCGGGGAGATGTCGCCCAACATAGGGCTCGCGACCTCATCCGGCACGTTGAACATGGCAGGGGACCCGCCCGAGATCGGCACAGTCGCAATGCCGGAACGTCCACCGTCCACTACCGGGACAAAGAGCCGGTAGCCGTCGGTGGCGCTGGAGACCAGGTTCTCCGTGACGTCGATGTCGACCGCCAGGTGCCCGCTGCGGGTGAGCTGTGTGATGTGCGGCGGCACGGTGTCGGCCCGGCGTATGCCCAGCAGGTACCCAAGGAGCGCGAGCAGCAGCCCGGAGAGGATGGGAAGGGCCCAGCGTATCCACGGCTTGGAACCCGAAGCGACCGCCAGCGCAGACCCAACCGCCGCCGGCGGCTGCAGGGACGTGCCGGTGGCCGCGGGTGCTGACGGCGGTGGATTTTCCGGGCTGGACGCGGCGGGCACAGCAACAATCGCGGGTTGGATCTGGATCTGGACTGGCCTCGGTCCCGCATCGAGGACGGACCCGACCAGCAACTCCTCGGGGGTAGGCCCAGACGCCTTGTTGGAAGCCCCCGCTGCCTGCCGGTCCTCGTCGCGCGCGTAGGTGACCGGGGCGATGAAACGGTAACCTCGCCGGGCAAGTGTCTCCACGAACCGGGGGTTCTCCGCCGAATCCCGCAACGCCTCCCGAATCTTGTTGATCGCCGTCGCCAGAGAGTGGTCGAAGTCGACGATGGTATGGCTGCCCCACAAGCGCGCCTGCAGTTCCTCCCGCGTCACGACTTCGCCGGGACGCTCCAACAGCACGGTGAGTACTTTGAATGGCTGGCTCTGTAATTTGACGCGGTACCCCGACCTCCAAAGTTCGCCTGCCTGAAGGTCGACCTCATAGAGCCCAAAACTGATCCGCGACTGAGAAGGGGTAGAACTCGGCATCTGCAACGCGCGTCCGCTCTGAAAACTGTACCACCACCGACCTGCTCCAATAGAGAGGCCCGAGCGTAAGTAGATGCCTTGTAAGGACTTACGTGAAGATGGTCTAAGTGGGCCAAAGATCTCTCCGTCGAGAAGCTGGCCGGGGAAACAGGGTGCGACGTCCCGCCATGCCGCATCTGCTCGGACGACTGAGCACCGGTTCGTACCTCGAAGTGCCGCGGAGCCCTCCGAACAATCCGAGAACGCTGCAGACAGGTTGTCCCAGGCACTCAGGCCGTTGATGATCAGGATGCAAGTTGTTTCTATAGGGGCACTTAACTGTTGATCGAGGTTTGAAAGAGAAACGAGGCCACGTGTATGGCGGTGACCCTCGGAAAAGCCGGATGGTTCCCTCTGCCCTTACGTTGCGGCATGTTCCGCCCCATCCTGGGCGGGTTTTCTGGAGGCTTCACCCATGAACAGACAACGGACCCTCGGCCTCGCCGCCGGTCTTCTCAGCACCACGGTCGCGCTGTGTGCCAGCTCCGCCCTTGGCCAGGCAGACACTGGACGCGTCACCGGCACCGTCACGGATATCACCGGCGCTGTCGTCCCGGGCGCTAGCGTCACGCTCACTGACATCGATACCGGCTCTATCCTCACCCGTAAAGCGGGCGACGACGGCACATTCAGCTTTCCGTCCCTGATCCGGGGCCACTACAAGATTGAGACGGCCGCGCCCGGCTTTGCGGCGCAGTCGCAGAACTTCGAACTCCAGGTCTCCCAGGTACAGACGGTCGAGTTCAAGCTGAGCACGGGGCAGGCCAGCACCACGGTCGAGGTTACAGGAGCCGCGCCGGAGATCGATCTCGCGACCTCCTCCGTGGGCGAAACGATTGCCGGACGTCAGGTTACGGAGCTGCCTCTCAACGGCCGCAACTTCACCCAGCTCGCGCTGCTTGCGCCGGGCGTCACACGCGGCGGCTATGGCAACGCCGCGTCGGGCGTCGGCGGTCAGACGGAGACCTTTCGCAACGCCTCGTCAGGCGGCGGCTCGCTGTCCTCCAACGGCCTTCGTCCGCAGGCCAACAACTTCATCCTGGACGGCGTGGACAACAACGAGTCCCTGGTCAACACCCTCGACTTCTTCTCCAACATCGAGGGAACCCAGGAGTTCCGCGTAAACACCTCGACCGCGCCTGCCGAGTTCGGCCGCGCCGGCGGGTCCATCGTGCAAAGCTCCATCAAGTCCGGAACCAACCAGATTCACGGCTCCGCCTTCGAGTTCGCCCGCTCCAGTCTCTTCGACGCCAACCCCAACTACCGCTTCCTCGGCGCTGGACCGACGTCCGCGCTCCCGTTCAAGCGCAACACCTTCGGCGGTTCCGCGGGCCTGCCCCTCCTCAAAAACAGACTCTTTCTCTTCGGGGACTACCAGGGTCTGCGCGAGAATCAGCCCCTCAACTCGCAGATCCTCACCGTGCCTACCGCCTTCATGAGGACCGGCGACTTCCACGAGCTGCTCGGCACGGGCCTGACCCAGGCGCCCAGCTTCTGCGGCCTCCCGGGGGTGACGACCACCGTAGTGAACGGCGGCATCTACGATCCGCTCACCTGCCAGCAGTTCCCCGGCAACATTATCCCGACCAGCCGCCTGAACAGCGCCGGTCTGGCCTACCTCAACGCGTACCCCAAGCCCAATCAACCCGGCCTCGACAACGGTGCCCAGAACAACTTCAGCACCGTGCGCCAGGACGTTCGGCACTTCAACACCTTTGACGTGCGGCTTGATTACGATCCCACCACCGCGGACCGCGCGTTTTTCCGGTTCACCTACGACAACTCGAACTTCACCCGCACCAGCGAGTTCCCCACGCTTCCTGCCGGCTACGCCTCGGGGGCGAACAACGTTCATGCGCGGGGCTACGCGCTGGGCGAAACCCACACCTTTACCTCCGCGATCGTGAATGAATTCCGCGCCGGCTATAACCGCTACACACTGCAGAACGTACCTGTGTTCTCGAACGTCCCGGTATCGCAGCAGCTCGGGATCGTGAACGCCAACCGCACACCACAGCTCGGTGGCGGCGCGCTCATCGGCGGCAACGGAAGCCAGCTCGAGTACACCGGCGACTACGGCACCTACCTCGTCCCGGAGAACACCTACGAGCTCAACGACGCGGTCACCTACAGCCGCGGCCAGCACACCTTCAAGGTGGGCGCGCTGGGCATCCGCCGTGAGGTCGCCTTCTTCCGCCCAATTTCGGGGAAGGGCTTCTTCGGTCTGGGCAATGGCGACTTCACCGGGTATGACACCTCTGAAGTGCTCGCCGGCTTCAGCGATTACTACTCCATCGGCTCACAGACCGGGTTCTTCGGCACGCGTAACTACGAGGCGGGCGCTTTCCTCCAGGACGACTGGCAGGCCTCACGTCGCCTGACCCTGAATCTCGGCTTCCGCTGGGATCTGATCACCTTCCCCACAGAGGAGCACAACCGCCAGTCCGCGCTGAACCCGGTTACCGGAGCCATCGAACTTGCCGGCGTGGGCGGCGTCCCCAACGCCATCATCAACCAGCGCTATACCAACTTCGCACCGCGTATCGGCTTCGCCTATGACCTCTACGGCCAGGGCAAGACCGTTCTCCGCGGCGGCTATGGCATCTTCTACTTCCTTGACCGCGGCGGCATCGACAACCAACTCGGCCAGCAGGTGCCCTTTGGCGGCAGCGTGAACTACAACGCCTCAGCCGGCTACCGCGTGACCTTTACGGGACAGAACGCCCTCAACAGCGATCTCCCCAGCACCGCGGCCACCACGCCGCTTCCGCAGCCTGGCTATCCGAACTTCAACCCGGCGAACCCGCCGGCCGGCATCAACATCTTTGCCGTCAACAGCCAGGAGAAGATTCCCACGGTGCAGCAGTACGACCTGCAGATCCAGCAGCAGTTCGGCCCCGGAACGGTCTTCACCCTCGGCTATGTGGGCAACATCGCCACGCACCAGGCGACGGGCTACAACTACAACACGCATCCGCTGGCTGCGGTCAACGCGCCCAACCAGTTCCCCAACCTCGGCCAGGTGGTCTACAACGTCAACGACGGCGTCTCCCACTACAACAGCCTGCAAACACAGCTCAACCATCGCGCCACCAAGGGCCTGGTCCTTACGACCTCCTATACCTGGTCGCACAACATCGACAACACGGACGGTTACCTCGGCTTCTATGCCGTCAGCCCGCTCTACTTCTACGACCACAGGCTGAACAAGGGCAACAGTGGCCTGGACCAGCGCAATGTCTTTACCGCCAGCGCACTCTATGACTTGCCCTTCGGTCACGGCCGTACCTTCGGAAACAACCTTGGTCGTGGGGTAGAGCTCGCCCTCGGCGGCTGGCAGATGAACACTATCGTCCAGGCGCAGACCGGCAACCCGTTCAGCATCACCTATCCGTCTTATGGCGGCACCTATAGTGTGCGAGCCTCAGCGGTGGGTCCCATCAGCTACCCACACTCCATCTCCGGGCAATACATCAGTGGGAACTTCGTTCAACCCCCTGCCGGTCAGGAAGGCAACACCGGGAGGAACCAGTTCTACGGTCCCGGCTTCGCGGAAGGCGACGTCTCGCTGTTCAAGACGCTGCACTTCACGGAGCGCTTCGGTACGGAGCTGCGCGCAGAGGTCTACAACGTGACCAATACGCCTCAGTTCGCCAACCCGGATGCCAATCCACAGGACGCCAGCTTCGGCCGGATCAACAGCAGCCGTCAGGCTTCCGAACGGCAAATGCAGATGGCCGTCCGCATCCTGTTCTAAGCTGTTCTCCTCACAGCGCCGCACCCTGTACCGGTGCGGCGCTCTCTTCTTAGCCCGTAGTCCCAGGACACCGATGTTTCGCTTGCACGCAGCTCTTTGTCTCGCCCTCGTCTCCGCTTCGGTCATGGCACAGGCCCCGCAGATGACGAAGGTGGACCCGCCGAACTGGTGGGTCAACATGCCCGCGCCCATGCTGCTCATCAAGGGCGACCACCTCAACGGAGCCAGGTTCTCGCTTAGCAGCCAAAATCGCCACGACCATCCTGCCATCGAGCGCACCAAGATCTCCGCCAATGGCCACTACGCTGAGCTGTGGCTGCGCGAGCCATCCACGCCGGAGAGCCTCACCATCACCGCCTCCAACGCTCAAGGGCATGCCACGCTCCCCTTTCGCTTCGACCAGCGCCACAAGCCCGGCGACGGCTTCGCCGGCTTCTCCTCGAAAGACGTGATCTACCTGATCATGACCGACCGTTTTGCGGACGGCGACCCGACGAATGACGATCCTGCCGGCGAACGCGGGAAGCCGCGCGGGTGGCACGGCGGCGACCTCCGCGGGATCTCCGAACATCTCGACTATCTGCACGACCTCGGGATCACCACCGTGTGGATCACGCCCGTCTACCAGAACCACGAGGCGGGGAGCTACCATGGCTACGGCGCCACGGACCTCTATGCCGTCGACGAGCACTTCGGCTCGCTCGACGATCTCAAAGCCCTCAGCAGTGCCCTGCACCAACGTGGCATGAAGCTCGTCCTCGACATGGTGCCGAACCACATCGGACCTGCCCACCCATGGGTTCGGGACGAACCCGAACCGGACTGGTTTCATGGGACGGAAGCTCACCATGACACAGCGCAAGGCGAGTTCAAGCCCATCACCGACCCCCACGCTCCCTGGCGTGACCAGAAGGACGTCACGGAAGGCTGGTTCGCCAATCTGCTTCCGGACATGAACCAGGAGAACCCGGCGGCGGCCCAGTATCTTACCCAGAATGCCATTTGGTGGACCGAACAGTCCGCCCTCGACGGGATCCGGCTGGACACCTTTCCCTACATCAAGCGGTCCTTCTATACCGGGTTTCACGCGCAGCTCTTCAGCCTTTGGCCGCACCTTACCGACGTAGGCGAGGTCTTCAACGGGGACCCCACCATCGTCTCCGCCTTTGCCGGCGGCGTGACCCGCAACGGCGCCGACAC
>CAXUNH010000062.1:0-18416 GCA_964252405.1 uncultured Acidobacteriaceae bacterium
GTGCCGATGCAGCCGGTGGAGCGGGACCTCGTGGCGCTGGTGCAGGCGCATCCCGGGTTGAAGATGGAGATGGGGTATACGGACCTAGACCACTACGAGCTGACGTTTGCGCGGCCTTTGCTGCAGATGCGGGGGATGCCGCTGTTTGTGGATGGGGTGGCGCGGAACGAGGCGGACCTGATCGGGAAGCCGATGCCGGCCGGGGTGATGGGGGCGCTCGAGAGCTGCGAGTATCCGTATTGGGTTCTGCCGGCGGAAGGGAGGCCGTTCTCGATGGAGAGCATGTATTTTCTTGGAGGTACTGTCCCGGTGAGGGAGTTATACCCGGAGAGTTTTGCGAGGGATTTCGAGGGGCACTACCGTGCCGTGGGAAAGAGCACGTACTTTGCGCTTTGGAAGTGCGTGCCGGGCGGGGTACATGCGATTTTCTGATTTGAGCAAAAGGTTGCCTGGCTTATATTGAAATTGAAGCCACCTCTGCAAGCGAAGTTTCCGGTCTCTATGAACGTTTCCGTGTTGCGACAATGCCTAAGCCTGCTTGGCCTGCTGTGCCTGTGTTTTGTGCTGGACGGGTGCGGTTCGGACGTGACGGAGGTGGGCTGGACGGTGACGGTCGCACCCCTTGCCGGTGAGGATATTCTTGCGCCGTGTACGTACAATCTGCTGCTTGAGCCGATCGGGCAGGTTCAGCAGGGAATCCTGGTGCTTTTCGCGCGGGGCGACACCGATCAGCTTTATACGGATAAGACGTTTCGCGAGGCGGCGCTGGCGATGCACTACGCGATTCTTTGGGCGCATGAGTGCCCGGCGGCTTCTTCAGGCGACTTCCAGGCGGATGCAGCCAGGGGGCAGGGACGCATGCTGGCGGCGGCCATCTCGCAGCTGGCCGCGGTGACCCAACACTCGGAGCTGGAGACAGTTGGGATGTTTCTGTATGGATTTTCCGCGGCGGGAGTTCTGACGGCGACGATGGCGAACGACTACCCGGAGCGGCTGATGGGCACGATTCAGTACGCGCCGGGCTCGGCGTATACCGACCTGGATGGGGTTGCGGTGACGCCGCCGGCGGCCGCGATGCCGACGCTGATTCTTGCCAACGCGGACGATCCGGCGGCTGGGACCTCGCGCAGCTTGCGGTACTTCCAGCGGGGACGCGCGCTTGGGGCGCCGTGGGCATATGGGGTGCAGAACAATACGCAGCACTGCTGCAACCTGTCCACGCGGGATGTGATTCTGCCGTGGATGCGGGCGGTGATCGCGGCGAATGCCGCGTCGGCCTCTGGGACGAAGGCGGTCAGTGCAGGGACGATGTCTTACTTTACCTGTACGCTCGATGGGGTGTCGGATGGGAACGGGGAGACGGATTGCAAGTTCACTGCGGCAGGGCTGGGGGAGCAGCCGGCGGCGACCCAGGATCAGGTTGGATGGCTTCCAGATCAGGCCTCCGGAGCGGCGTGGCTTGCCTGGGTGACCCACTCGGGCACGAACTAGCGCGGGGGAAGTCAGGCGACTTCCGGGCGATACCCCGATGTCTGGATGTGGTGGGTCTGCGGTTCGCAGGTGCGAAGATCGAGGCTCCAGACGGTGGCGCCATCCTGCTCGGAGACCTGCTCGAAGCCAAGTGCCTGGTAATGGCCGGCAACCATGGCGTTCTTTTTAGTGGGGATGAAATAGCCGAGGATCCGGTCGATCGCGGCAGCGCGGGCGCGGGCGATCAGAGCTTCGAGCATGGCAAACTCCATCTCGCGCTTGAGCACGCGGCAGCTCATGAGCCAGAGGTCCATGTGGAGTGCCGAGCCCTCCTTACGCCCGAGCACGACGGAGATTAGGCCGTTGTCGCCGAAGCGGTCGGCGAGTCTGCCGTAGAGGGCGATAAAGCCCTGATCGGCCATGAGCGATTCCATCTCGGCCAGGGTGTAGCGACGGCCGGTGAGATTGAACTGGTTGGATTTGTTGGTCAGCTGGGCGATGCGCTCGATGTAGACGGGGCGGAAGACATCGATTTCGGCCTTCATCTCGAGCGACTGGAGGTACTCGCCGTAGTTGGCGAACTGCTGCTGGAGAGAGGCGCGATGGGCGTTCTCCGTGTAGAGCCTGGCACGCTGGAGGTCCTCGGTGCCGAGCGAGACGGGTTCGAAGAGGCGCTCGCGCTCGAGGATGTCGGCGAACCGCGAGACCTCGTCGCCGACGTCCGGGACAGCGACGCCGGGTAGCTGGGCTGCGACGATCGCCCGCTCGGCGGGGTTGTCGTCGACGAAGACGAGGCTGTCGATTCCGAGGTTGAGCTCCCGGGCGATCTCCGCGATGTTTTCGTTCTTTGGGTTCCAGTTGGCCTTGAAGGCGGAGAAGTGCTCCAGTTTGAGGACGGAGTCGGGATGCTGGAAACCTTGCCTGGCGGTCTCCTCCTCGTTTTTGGAGCAGACGGCGAGCAGGACGCCGCGGTCCCGCTGGGCGAGGCAATACTCCTGAAAGGCGGTGTAGGCCTCCGCGACGGGGGTTTCGCGGCCGATCTTTATCTTGTCGACGCCGTCATCGCCGATGACCCCGCCCCAAAGGGTGTTGTCGAGGTCGAGGACAAGCACCTTGCGCGAGCGGCCATAGAGGGCGCGGACCATGGAGGTGAGCGACTGCGCCATAAGGTGGTTTGCCTCGACCGTGTGGGCGATCTTGTAGCTAAACCAGCGGTCGTGGTCGAACCACTGGTTGAGGCCGAGCCTCGCGGAGAGGCCATGGATGTCCTGCAGCATCAGCTTGGGACGGTGCGAGGCCTCGCGGGCGAACTCCAGGTTGAGGGCAGTCACAAAGCGGCTATGGCCGCCGGGATGGACGGCATCGAGGTTGCCGAGGGGCGCCCAGAGCGGGAGCTCGAAGTTGTTCTGGATGATCTGGCAGCCGACCTTTTCTTCCAGGGAGTTCCAGATCTGCTGGAAGCGGCCAAGCTCGGCGGCGAGGTGCGCGGTGAGCTGGTCGGGCGTGGTCTGGAGGGGAGGAAAGCTCTCGATGTTGCGGACCGAGGTGGAGACGAAGATCAGGTCGGGCTTGAAGCTGACGATCTCTTCCGGCGAGAGGACGGCATCGGTGTAGTAGCGGCCGTATTCGGTCTGGTAGAAGGTAGGTTTGAAGCCCTGATCGAGGAGAAGGAGTTCCCACAGGTCCACGAGCTCGTTGGTGGTGGAGCCGCCAAGAACGGCGATGCGGATCTCGCGCAGATTGTCTTCCTGGACGAGCTTCCGGCGCAGGCCTCGGCGCTTGAGAAGCAGGTCTTCAGCAGGGTAACGATGCAGGTTCATCCAAGCCTTACGGTGAGGGGTTCGATTATTTGGCGGCGAGCTTCTTTTGAATCAGATCCACCATGTCGCCGACGTTCTTCAACTCCTGCAGCTCGCCGAGGGCAAACCTGATCTTGAAGTGGCGCTCCACGGCGGTGACGATGTTGACGTGCGCGAGGGAGTCCCAGTCTTCCACGGTGGAGGCGTTCGAGGCGGGCGTGAGCACAAGGTCCGGCTGGTCGAGGACATCCTGAAAGATTGGCTGCAACTGCTGAAGAATGGGGTCCAAATCTGCTCCGGTAGTGACGATGGTCCGATTGTACGGTTCCCTTTGATTTTACCGCTGCGTGCCTGAGGGGGCGACCCCGAGCTTTTGGCGAATGGCCTGTTCCAGGTAGTCGGTGGATGGGCCGATCTTGCCGGGCAGCATGTGGGCCTGCCATCCGTCTTCTTTGAAGTTTTCCGGAGGAAGCACTTGAAGGGGAAAGGTTTCGAGATCACGATGCTGAGCGTTGAGGATCGCGTCAATTCCTTCACAGTTGGGAAGTGGTGGAACAAAGACCATGGTTCGCGTCCCAGGCTTCGCGAACCGATCTACTGCCTCGCGGGCGGACGTGTCCTTGGAACCATTTGGCAGCAGTTTGGGGTTGAACACACAGTCCGGCTTCATCGGGAGAGAGTGGGGAAGGTTCAAGATGTGACCCTGCTCCACACTGGCGATGTTGTGGCTGCGAAAGTAGAGCACGTCTCCGATGACATTGGTCCCGGCATAGAAGTGAAAGGGAAACATCAGGATTTTTTCAGGATGATGGGAGGCGTAGTGGAAGATCTCTGTCCGGGAGCCGTGAAGCAGAAGCATCTCCACCCCTTCCTGCACAATCGGCGTAAAGGGATGGTAGAGAAAGTCCAGATCCCAGGGCGACAGGTAAAAGACGATGAGCCGAGGTTGCTTGTTGATAAGAAGGTACTTTTCCAACGTATCGTAACCAGTGACAGGAAGGCTGGTGGATGTGTTGGGCAGCACAAACACCTTCATGCCAAGATCGGCGGTCATGCGCACCGGATCGATGTTGATGGAAGCTGTGGAGTCTCCAAAGATGAGGACATCCGCATCCTGCCTCTCGTGGCTGTAGCTGATGTTGACGACACCGCTCCAGAAGGTGATCCACCATTGGGGCTTGATGCCCGAACGCAGGGCGAAGAAGGGAAAGAGGTAGACGAGGAAACACAGGACGCCGGCGATGGCGAAGTAGCGTCGACTTGCAGATTCAGCTCGGGTGGAGGTGAAGTGGGGGGCGACCGCCGGTTCGTTGTTCGTCAGTGTAGGAATGGTGGACAAAAGGGCCGCTCGCGATGGTGGTATGGCTAGAACTGAAAGTAGAGAAATGTAGAGGGGTCCTGGCTGTGAATGACGCTCAACATGAAGACGACGGCCATGATCAAGCTCCAGGTCAGACTTGGCGTCCAGTAAATGGGCAGAAAGCGTTTGTTGCCGTCGGCTGGGGTAAGCTGCAGGGCTGGCTTATACCGGGCGAGGATCTGCTGGGTATTCGGGAAGCCCCAGACCACAACCGCACAGATGAGGAGAAGAACGAGCTGCCGCATTGGGTTCTCCACTTCGGCGATGACCGGGGCGGTCATGTGCCTTCCGGCCATGCGGCCAAGCAGTCGAAGAGCATCCCCAGTGCCCTGCGCCCGAAAAAAGATGTTGGCGAAGACGACCGCGGCAAAGGTGAGCGCGACGGCGGAGATATGGTTAAGTTTCTGGCGAAGAGGGCCGACAAGAGCGAGTTCCGCTTCGCTCTTCCGGAAGAATGTTCTCCAGGCGTGAACCATGGTGATGTAGATGCCATGCAGAGCTCCGAAGATCAGGAACTGAAATCCTGCTCCGTGCCAGACACCGGCGATCACCATCGTCACCATGGTTGGTAATGCGATCATGCCGAGAAAGCCTTCCGGGGTTGCCTGAGCCTTGCGGGATACCTTCTTGCCCTGTTCCTGGCGGCGGCGACTGATGACCATCTGCATGGGGCTATAGAGATAGGCAGTGATGTACTGGGTGAGGGTAATGTGCCAGCGCGCCCAGAAATCAATGATGTTGGAGGCTTTGAAGGGCGAGCTGAAGTTGAGGGGGAAGTCGATGGAGAACATCCGGGCCAGACCACACGCCATGTCACAGTACCCGGAGAAATCGAAATAGAGTTGCATGGCGTAGGAAACCACGCCGAGCCAGACCGCGCTTGTCGACATGGCCCCATGCGAAGCAAAGACGACTGCCGTCGTGGGGGCGAGGGAGTCCGCGAAGACGACCTTTTTGCAAAGTCCCATGGTGAACCATGTGAGGCCGACGGCAAGATCGTTCAACTGAAGCCGGTAAACCCGGTTCTGCTGAAACTGCGGCATGATGTCTTTATGGTGCAGGATGGGCCCTGCGATGAGGTGGGGGAAGAAGGTGACAAAGAGTACGTAGCTGGAGAAGTCCTGCAGGCTGGCTACACCTTGCTGGAGGTCGACGAGGTAGGCGATCTGCGTGAAGGTAAAGAACGAGATACCAAGTGGCAGGATGTTTGTCCAGACATGGGAGGAGCCGGAGGCCCGATTGAAGAAGTTGAGCAGAGGGAAGAGGTATTTGAAGTAGCAGAGCGCTGACAGGTTGCAGCAGATCGCCGCGAAGAGCCATGCGCGGGAGTCAATGCGATTGCCGATGCGCCGGGTGATGAGTGAGGCAAACAGGTAATTGCATACGATGGAGCACAGCAAAAGAAGCAGAAAGACGGGCTTCCAGTAGGCATAGAAGGCCAGCGATGCGAAGGCAAGCCAGGCGACGACAGCGCGACGGTGGAAACGACCTGCGATCTCGTACCCAATGAGAGCGATGGGCAGGAAGGCAAAAAGGAAGGGATATGAATTGAACAGCATGTATTTCAGCGGCCTCGACTAGCGCGGTGATGAAGGATCGGCCTAGGTGTCAGCGCGAAGCCCGGTTCAAGGGCTATCCAGGGGTACAGAAATCTTCGTCCGAGGACCGTTCCACCAACTCGATGGGCAACATATCGTCGCCAAGGAGCCAGCAGATTCGTCTTCCTCCAAACGCGATGCCGGCACTAAGTTCTGAGATGAGCCTCATTCCTTCCTGCTCCAGATGAAGGATGGCGTCTTCGAGGCGTGCGGTGGTGTAGCAGAGATGATTAAGCGCGGCGCCCCGCTTGATTGCCCCTGCGAGTTTGCTGCCTGGACCATCCGGAGAGACCATCTCGAGGTAAGCTCGATCTCCGGGAAGTTTCAGGAATTGAACATTTGCGGTCTGAACGGGATCGTGGATGACCGGGGTGACAGGCTCATAGCCATACCGGGCAACATAGGCGCCGACTATGGACACGATCTCTTTTGTTACATAGCCGACGTGGTGGAGCTTCATATCCTGGTTCATGTCTGGTCAACGATGTCCCCTGCGTGCACACTTGTCGCCGACAAGCACTCCTTGTTGAAAAGTAGGCGCATCGTACAGGTTCGTTTCTGTTGACCGCTATGTTGGCGATTATAAACAAGAAAAGGAAGCCTCAGGCGTTGCATTGTGAGAGGCCGTCCAAGCTGCGTTACGGGGTCTCGCGAAGGTTCAGGGTTGCGCGGGCTGGTTGGGTTCAAAGATCAGTTCGCAGAGGCTGTTGTCGATTCCGGCGCGCATGTAGCGGTCGCCGCAGAAGCGGTGCGTCTCGTGGTAGCCATGCTCCTGCCAGAACCTGACCATCTCGGCGTAAGGCCGGAATCCGGCCGGGGCATCCTCCGCCCATTGGTTATAGAGCGTGTCCTGGCCCTGGATGAGGTCTCCCACAACGACAACATCCGGGTGCTGAAGCAGCGCCTCGGTACGGCGCATGTCGATCGGGTTGGCATTGCTCCACAGCCAGTAGGGATGCTCTTGATTGAAGAAGAGATTGCGTTCGGTGTAGGGCTGCATGGAGACGCTCTGGAAGCTGAAGCCGGCGATGCGCTTTCCCGCGTAGTGCGTGGCGAGAAAGGCTTCAGTTTGCTTTCCGGCGTCGTACGGGTGGTCTGGTTCCATGCGGGCCTGGTGGGCTACCCAGCCAATCTGCAAGAGAACGACAAGCAAGGCAGACGCGGCGAACGAGGTGGAGATGGCCCGCGGTGCATGAGCCGCGGGAGAACACTGAAGCGAGATCCAGGCGGTGGCAATCAGGGCCACGGCGAAGAGCCCGGTATGGTGGTCGTAGACCCAGATATAAGCGGCGAGCGGGGTGGTGATCAACCACGGAAGAAGAAGCCTGAGAGTCCGTCGGGACCAGAGCCAGAGAGCAAAGGTGCAAAGAAAGATCACGCTCAGCAGATTCGACTCGGCGACAGGAAAGGTGGCGACATCTTCCGTAAAATGACGCAAGAAGTGCAGCGTCGTCCTGATTTTCTGGAAACGTGTCAGAGTTGTGGCCGCAGCATCCGGAGCTTGGGCGGCGGAGGCTCTCATTTGAGCGACTTCATCCAGGGAGGGATCGAGTGGAGGAGCCGAAGAGGGCATTTGTTCCGGGGGCAGGAGGCGACGGAGAAGAGGATTCGCTTTTTTGATTTTTCCTGTGGCGGTGGGGACAACCATGGCATCCGGTGCAGGATAGGCCACTATGACGCTTAGGCAACAAAGCACGGTGAAGAGGGCGGCGGCGAGGGCGGTGTGTCGTCTAAGCGACGGAAGGGCGAGCTCATGCCGTCGGTACAGGTCGTAGAGGTAGAGCAGGGCGAAGACGCAGCTTAGGATTCCGGCGTGGGCGTTGATGTTTGCGAGCAGGCCGGCGACCAGGGCGAACAGGATCGGGCGCGGTTTCGGCAGGGAATAGACAATGGCCAGGGTGAAGAGCAGAAGAGGCGCGAGGACATAGGGGCGAGCGATCACCGCGTACTGATACTGCAGAAAGAAGGTAAAAGGGAGGAGCCAGCGAAAGATTCGGGGGAAGGGCGAGAAGCGGATCAGGATGAAGATGCCGGTGAAGCCAAATGCCCCGGCGAGCCAGTTAAGGCCGGCGTAGGGAAGGTGGAGCGCGATGGCGGTTTTGAGGATCAGGTGCCAGAGCGCAGGGGCGCCTTCGTAATGCAGGCGACGCAGCAACAAGTCTCGGAGAGAGTCGTCGCGGGCGATCAGCCAGGCTTGCGCCTCATCGATCCAGGGAACGTGGTAGTGGATGTCCCAGGAGAGGATCGCGGCGTAGAGAGCGAGCACGACCGCATCGAAGACCTCGAAGGGAAAGGGAGAAAGAAGGGGATGTTTCCTGGGAGGCCGACCGGCTTGGATTCGAGGGGTAAAAAGATAAGAGATTGAACGTTGAAGCATAGGCTAGAGGCCGCGAATGCTTCGATCATAACCTCGATTGCGTCTTATTCGGCATAAGCGGGGCATTTAGAATCGACCAGAACTCATTTGTAGAAAGACGTACATGAAAAAAACAGCGGTCATTATCGGAGCGGGACCGGCGGGGTTGACTGCCGGTCTTGAGCTTCTGCGTCGAACGGACATTAAGCCAATCCTTCTTGAAGCCTCAGAAGAGATAGGCGGCATCTCGCGGACGATTCGCTACAAGGGCAACCGGATGGATATTGGGGGGCACCGGTTTTTCTCGAAGTCGGATCGTGTGATGAAGTGGTGGATGGACCTGATGCCGCCAGAGGTGGCGGACGATGCCGCCGCGATCTCGTACCAGGGGCAGACCAGGCTGGTCGCTGTCCCGGCGCGCCTGGAAGAGGAGCCTCCGCTGCGTGGGATGGGGCCGAAGCAGGAGTTCGTGGAGATCGACACGGACACGGTGGAGACGTCCGCGGACGACGAGGAACGCGGGGCGGAGCACGGCCATACCGAGACGGTGCTGGAGGTGGTGCCGGTTGACGCCATCGCGGACCCGGACCTGGTGATGCTGATCCGTCCGCGCAAGAGCCGGATCTACTATCTCCGGAAGTTTTTCGATTACCCCATCAAGCTGACCGGGGCGACGCTGGCGAATCTTGGCGCGGTACGGACGGTACGGGTCGGGATCAGCTACATGAGCTCGCGGATGCGGCAGATCAAGCCGGAGAAAAGCCTGGAGGACTTCCTGATCAATCGCTTCGGCACAGAGCTCTACCTGACCTTTTTCAAGAGCTATACGGAGAAGGTATGGGGCACGCCATGCGACCAGATCTCGGCGGAGTGGGGAGCGCAGCGCATCAAGGGCTTGAGCCTGACGACCGCGGTGAAGCATTTCGTGAAGAGCACCTTCTCCAAGGGCAAGCAGACCGCCGACGTCGCGCAGAAGGGTACGGACACCAGCTTGATCGAGCGGTTCATGTATCCGAAGTACGGGCCGGGACAGCTTTGGGAGCACGTCGCGGATGAGATCGTGCGGCTTGGCGGCGAGATCCACAAGGGGCAGAAGGTTACCAAACTGCAATGCGCGGGAAAGCACGTCGTTGCCGTGGACACGCTGAGCGAGGCTGGGGAGGTCAGGACGTCGGAAGGGGACTACTTCTTCTCGACCATGCCGATGCGGGAGCTTCTGCGTGCGATCGATGCGCCGGTGCCGGCGAATGTGCTGGAGGTCAGCGAGGGTCTGCAGTACCGGGATTTCATCACCGTCGGGCTGCTATGCGACCGGCTGAAGGTGAAGGAGCCGGATGGCGGCCTGCTGAAGGACACGTGGATCTACGTGCAGGAGCCGGATGTGATCCTCGGAAGGTTGCAGATCTTCAACAACTGGAGCCCGTACCTGGTGAGCGATCCAACCAAGGTCTGGGTGGGCCTGGAGTACTTCTGCTACGACACGGACGATCTCTGGAAGATGGAGGATGAGGCGCTGAAGGCGTTTGCGATCGCGGAGGTGGAGAAGATCGGCATCATCGATGCCGATGCGGTGAGCGACTCGCATGTGGTGCGCGTGCCCAAGACCTATCCTGCCTACTTCGGGACTTATAACCGGTTCGATGAGCTGCGCGAGTTTACCGATTCGTTCGACAACCTGTTCCTGGTCGGGCGCAACGGCATGCACAAGTACAACAACCAGGATCACTCGATGCTGACCGCGATGACGGTTGTGGATGGATTGTGCGAAGGCAAGGTGGAGAAAGCCGCCCTGTGGAACATCAACACGGAGCAGGAGTACCACGAAGAGAAAGAAAAGGCGTCGGTGTAGCGGGGTCGGTCTGGCTGCGTCTGCCTAGCTTAGCGGCTGGCGATGCCCGGCCGCGGGCGCGGCGGTCGGCGACCAGATCTTCCAGAGCGGGCCACGGGTAAACAGGAAGGTATACAGGCCCATGACGGCTGCCGCGTTCAGGACGAGGAGAGCGCTTGCGGGGGCACCCAGCTTGCCGACCACGGGCAGCCTGACCCTCAGCGAGACGGCTGCAAGCGCCCACAATCCTGACTGCACCCACGCCAAGGTGCGATAACCGCCACCAAGCGCAAACGAAGTGAGCAGAAGCCCAAGAAAACACCATGGGACTACAAGGCGCAGGAGCTTGTGCGAGACAAGCTGGAAGCGCACGCGGTTTTCTCGGCTCAACACCCATGGGGCCTCGGCGATGAGCTGGAAGTTTCCTGCCAGGGTGCGGACCTTGCGCTGGAACTCCCCCGCGGAGGAGGCCGGCCAGGTGTCTGTGACATAGGCCGTGCGCTCGAGCACGCTGCGGTACCCCTGGCGGATGACGGAGAGGGGTTGGAACATGTCGTCGAGGATGAGCCCGGCAGGGGCGGGGGTGGCCAGCGCGCGACGGATGGCGTAGAAGCCTCCGTAGACGCCGGTGGGAGAGTCGACCGCGGCCTCGCAGTTGCGAATCCACTGCTCGTACTTCCAGTAGACGCCGGAGACCGAGGCTGCTGCGCCATCCTGCCCGGCGGTGTTGAGAAGCAGTTCACCGGCTACGCAGCCAACCAGTGGGTCGGCGAAGTTGGTGAGCAGCGCCGCGACCGCTCCGTCGCCGACACGCGGGCGGATGTCGACAAATAGAAGAATCTCGCCGGCTGCGGCGCGGATGCCGTGGTTGACCGCCGCGGACTTGCCGACCTGCTCCTGAAGCGCGATGACCTGGAGACGGGTATCCGAGAAGGTCCGCAGGATGGCTGCCGTCTCGTCGGTCGATCCGTCGGAGACGACGATGACCTCGCGGATCAGAGTGGGGTCGAGCCCGAGCAGATGCTCCACCTGGCTCCGCACCATGACTGCGCCGTTGTGCACCGCCAGGACGATGCTGACGGGCGGGTCGTTGGGTGAACCGGGCCATGGAGCTTTGCGCCAGCCGTGCCCCCTGACCTTGCCAAGTAATGCTATGGCGAGGGGATAGCCGGCATAGGTGTACGCGATGAGCAGAAACGAGAGCCAGAAGAGCGGCTTCACTGCGCGCCCCGCCGCCGCACGATCGTCTTGATGGTCTCGAACATGATGAGCAGGTCGAGCCCGAGCGACATGTGCTTGACGTAGTAGAGGTCGTATTCGAGCTTCTCGCGCGTCTCTTCGAGCGTGGCTCCATAGCCGTAGCGCACCTGCGCCCAGCCGGTAAGGCCGGGCCGGATGAGGTTGCGCATGTAGTAGAACGGCAGCTCCTTGGCGAGCCAGGGGATGAACTCCGGTCGCTCCGGGCGCGGACCGACGAAGCCCATATCGCCGCGCAGGACGTTCCATAGCTGCGGGACCTCGTCGATGCGCGTCTTGCGCATGAACATGCCGACCTTGGTGACGCGCGGATCGCCCTTGGTGGCCCATCTGGCGCCGCCCGCTTCGGCATCCGTGTACATGGTGCGGAACTTGACGACCTGAAAGGGTTTGCCGCCCACCCCGACCCGGGTCTGCTTGAAGAAGATGGGCCCTTTGGACGACAGGCGCACGGCCAGCACGACGAAGGGAAAGAACGGGGCGAAGACCAGAAGGCCGATCGCGGCGGCGAGCGTAGAGACGATCTGCCGGGTCAACTGCTGCGAGGCGCGGATGCGGAACCCCTCCGCGTAGAGGAAGCTGCTTGGATGCAGGCCGTCGAGCTGGATTTTGCCGGAGAGCCGTTCGCGCAGGTCGCCGACCTTCTCTACCGTGATGCCGCGGAAGCGGAGGTTGAGCAGCTCCTCGACGGGCAGCTCGTCCCGGCTGTCCTCCATGGCGACGATGATGCGATGCGCCCCGACCCCGGGCTTCGCTTCGGTCAGATGAGCCAGATCCTCGACCCAGACCTTGCGGCGTTCCGCCTTGTCCAGATGGAGGTCGCCCCAGTAGACGACCTCCATGCCGATATCCGGACGCGACTGGATCACGTTTACGATCGACCGGGCCTGCTCTCCCGCGCCGAGCACATAGACCCGCTCGCGAAAGAACTTGTGGCTGACCAGGCGCCCGTAGATCTTGCGCCAGGCAATCAGTACAGGACTCAGCAGCGCAAAGCCGACCGGGTAGACGTATTGCGCGATATCCGCTTCCGGGTAGAAGTACAGCAAAAGCGACAACGCAAAGCAGTCGAACCCAAGCACAAGCAGGATACGGAAGTAGATCTCCAGCGGGACCGAGACGATCTGCGGCTCGTAGAGATCGAAGTAATACGACAGCACGATAGTCAGCGCGGTGATGCCGCCGATCTTGAGCAGACCCTGCTCATACACCAGCGCCAGATAGGTGTCCTGGCCACAGACCATGGCTGTCGCAAGCAGAAAGCAGCTTCCGACCAGAACCGCCTCGCACAGGAAGAGAATGACGGTTCGCGTGGGATAGTAGACATTCAGAAGCCGTATCATTCGCTTGCGCTAAGCCCCTGGACGTTTGCTACGCGTCATAACTCTCGTAACCGTAGTACCCACCCGCGACCGGCGGCTTGGTGACCGCGTTGAGTACGAAACCAAGCACCTTGGAGGCCTTGAGCTCCGCCAGCGCACGCTGCGCGACCTCGTACTTTGTGACTCCGCCGCGGGCGATCAGCAGGACACCGTCGCAGGAACGCGCCAGGTTTACGCCATCGGCGACCAGGTTCACCGGAGGAGTGTCGACCACGATCCAGTCAAAGTGGGGTGTAGCTGCCTCGATCAACTCGCGAAAACGGCTGTTTCCGGAGAGATCGGCCGCATGCTCCGGATCGGTTCCGCCGGGAATAAACGTCAGCGACGCCAGTCCGGCATGAAGAGGATTGCCGTCATGCCCAAGCCCGCGCTGCATCACGTCTACCACGGTGTTCTTTCCGGATAGATACTCCGTGAGACCCGGCTCGTTGGGGCACCCGAGGATCTTGTGCAGCGAACTCCTCCGCATATCTCCATCAATCAAGAGCACGCGCCCGGACTTGTGCCTGGCGAAGGAGATCGCGAGATTGATGGCGATAAAGCTCTTGCCTTCCTGGGGCAGTCCGCTGGAGATCATCAGCGACTTCAGGCTGTTCAGATCGCGGAACTCCTGCATTCTGGACCGCAGGCTGCGGAATTGCTCCACCTCGCTGCCACGCTCCAGCAAGGCCGGGAGCTGCGCGAAGACCGGATGCCAGATCTGCGTGGGAATCCGTTCAAGCTGAACCCCATGGCTCGCGGTAAGGGGCTCCTTGGGTTCGGCTGGAGTACGCCGCTCTGCATTTGGCCTCTGGTATCCGCGCGAGGGCCGCGCTCCAAAGAGGGACGAGGTCGCCGGGGTGGGCTGCGCGAAAGGCGTGCCTGGGGTGCCTGGCGCGCCTGCTCCACGGGCGCCCGCAGGTGGAGCAAAGTTCTGGGCAAGCGATGCCATGATCCTGGCGCTTGGCTGAGTTGCCTCTGCCGGCAGAGCTGGGGTCCCATGTCCGTTCTGCGAACGGTCGTTCTCCGCACGCAGCAGCGCTTCGTAAATCTTGCTCATCGATCGTCTCTTTCCGGATCTTTTCCATCGAAAGATCCTGATCTGGAAGAGGCGAGCTCCGGCAGCGCCCGCTTGCTGTTCTCTCTTCGGGGAGACGCTTCGTTCGACCCGGAGGCAAGAAGGAAAGCGGATCCATCCAGATCCAGATCTTGAATTACCGCTCCCGCAAGCTCAGCGCTGATCGTCTCGTACTGCTCCACATACGCCAGGATCAGCGAGTTTTCGCAGATCAGGTTGATGATCCGCGGAATACCCTTGCTGGCGCGGTAGATCAACGACACCGCCTCCGGCAAAAAGATCGGCTCGGTCCGTCCTGCCGTCTTCAACCTTTGCGCGATGTAGGCCGCTGTCTGCTCCGCCGTAAGCGGCAGGGTCCGGCACCACATAAAGATTCTTTGCCGCAGCTGGCGCACGTTGTTGTGGCGCAGCTTCTGCTCGAGCTCCGGCTGCCCGCTCAGGATGATCTGCACGAGCTTTTCGGCCGAGGTCTCGAGGTTGGTGAGCAGCCGAATCTCTTCAAGCAGCTCCCAGGACAGGTTCTGCGCCTCGTCGATGACGATCACGCATGTCTCCTGTCGGCGATAGCAGTCGATCAGCCACCGGTTCAACTGCACAAGCATTCCCGACTTGGTGCGCGAGACCGGCGTCTCGCCGAAATCGGACAAGACGAACTCCAGGAAATCCAGCACATTGAGACGCGGGTTGAAGACAAACGAACTGTGCACGCGGCTCTCAAAGGAGCCAAGCGCGCGGCGCAGAAGGGTGGTCTTCCCGGTGCCCACCTCGCCCGTCAGCACAAGAAACCCCTTGCGCGCAGCAATCCCGTATTGAAGCCCCGCCAGCGCCTCCCGGGTGTGCGGCATCATGTACAGGAAGCGCGGGTCCGGGCTCGTCCCGAAGGGATTGCTGTTCAGTTCGAAGAAGCTCTTATACATAGGATTGATCCGCCTTGTTAATCCCCAGCCTGGGAGAGCACTTCCCTGGGCTTTTTGCGGCTAAACAGACGTGCAAGGTTCGCTTTCCAGCCAGAGGGCGTCGTGTGGCTCTTCTCGCGGCTGATCTCCACTTCGCTTGAAAACGCGATGATGGCGAGTGTCGGAAGTCGTGTAAATGCATAGACATCGCGTTCCGTGCGAAGAGCGGTGTCCTTGTACTCCAGCATAGCAACGATCACCAGGCCCAACGCCAGGCCAAGGGCCAGGCCGACTCCCAGAAAAACACTCCGCTTGGGATACGTGGGGCCGTCCGGAAGGTTCGGCTCGTCCATCACCTTGAACTGCTCGCCCTCCTGCCGCTTCTCCAGGTCCGTCGCCATCTTGGACTGGTTCATCTTGGCAAGCAGCGAGTCGTAGAAGGTCTGGGCCTGCTGGTAGTCGCGCGTCAGCTGTTTGTACTGCTCTTCGACCAGCGGGCTCGATTGAATGCGGTCCTGGTAGATGTGGATGTTGGATTGGATCTGCGCCTGCTCCCGCCGCTTATCCTCGATTCCAAGATCGAGTGCATGGATCTGCGAACGGAGCTGCTGCACGGCCGAGGAGTCGTAACGGCTTGGCGGGGGAATGGAACCGGGCGAGACCGTCTGGGTGGCGGGCTGGGCCGGTACGGGCGGCAGGGCCGCGATCTGCTGGCGCATCTCGGCGATCTTGCGCCGGGCCGCGATCACGTCCGGATAGTCCGCCGTGTAGTGGCTGCTCAGCTCCGCCTCTTGCGCAATCAACCCCTGTAACTCCTGCTGCAGGGTAAGCGACTTCACAATCCCCGCGCCCTGGGTACCGGGGCCAGCCGGGATGGGGTTGTTCTGGATCTGCTGGGCAAGCATTGCCTCTTCGTAGGTCTTGTCCTGCTCCATCCGGCTCAGCGACTGGTTCGCTGCCTCGAGCTGGATGTTCAGGCTGCTCAGCATGTTGACGTTCGGCGACTCCTGGCCTGGCAGTTTGCCGACATACTCGCGCTGGAACTGCGCCAGCTTGGCATCCTGATCGTCAAGGCTGCGCTTGGCATCCGCCAGCTGACCCTTCAGAAAGTCGGTCGTCCCCTCGGCGGAAGCTGCCCGCGAACGGAGGTTCTCGCTCACAAACAAGGAGACGATCTCGCCGCACACAAGCTGCGCCGTATGGGGATCGCTTGCCGTAAACGAGATGTAGAAACCTGGCAGACCGCCCGCATGCGAGATCTCCGAGCGAATCGGCTTGATCAGAATCTCCTTGCGGGTCTGATCGATACGGTCGTCCATGCTGGCGCCGCCAGCTGCGTACAGGTTGTACTTTTCGATGATCGGCTGAATCCGCGACCGGCTCAGGATCTGTTCCTTCATCGACGCCAGACGGCTATCCAGATCGGCCGAGATCACCGACTTCACATACTCATCCGGCACCTTCTGGTTCTCGATCAGCACAAGCGTCTGCGACATGAACTTGGGTGCGATAAAGAACGTGGCCACAAGTCCCGCCGCCGCGAAAAGAATGCCGGGGATCAGAATCAGCCACCAGCGCCGTTTCAGAATCGCGGTGTAATCCTCAACGTTCAGTGTGCGATGGCCAAGCATATCCTCTCCTTATCGGCCGCCAAGATGAATTGCATTCGGGGCAAATGTGATTCCGAAACTAAATACTTGGTATATCCCATTGAAAGCATTCAACGCGCTGGTATTGTCCTGGAGTGTCTGGTCCTCGAGCGTGTAGGCACCAAAAGCGGAGAAGTGGTGGCCGATCGAGCGCGTTACCTGGCCGCTTGCGGTGATTCCCTCGCTTGAAAACAGGGTGCTCGTCAACGTCGGCAGGCTCTTGGTGCGGGCGTAGCCGACAGAGCCAGCCAGACCCCACGCCCGACCGAGCGCGCGGCGGACCCCATACGTGAGACTCTCCGTGGTCGCACCTGGAATCACGCCGGAGCCGTTGGTCACCCCTTCCGTGTAGGTCAGGTACTGGGTCAGCACCTTGCCTGCGTAGGAGAGTCCTGCGTTCACCTGCGCATTCACTGAAGGGGCGCTGAAGGCGGCATTCGAACTGCTGACCCACTGCGGGCCCGCCGCGGCAAAGAACGTCAACTGGCGGGTCAACTGGCGGTTATACCCCACAGTGACCCCTTGCGAGAGGAACGTGAACGAGCTTCCGCTGAAGCTCGAACGCGCGATGTTATAGTTCACGTTCGCGCTGCTCCGCGCGTTGATCCGGTAGTTCAGCCCGGCAAAGCCCGACTCCGTGGTCGTATCCAGCCCGTCGACCGCCAGGCTGCTTGAGGTGTCGCCGAGATACCGCAGCAGGGTGTACGTCCCGCCTGCCTGGAACGACAGGCTGCCCGTAAGGGGCCGGCTTGCGGTAACCGTGGCCGTGTTCTGGATGCGGGGTCCATAGGTGGTCAGAATGCCGAGACCGGTATCGTCGCCGACCTGCACCGGGTTCAGCCCGACATCGCCGACCCCCGGAATCCCCGACAGCCCCGTCGTCGGGCTCTCCGGCAGGTAGTTCACGGAATCCCCCACGAGGAAGTTCCACCGCCCCGCCGTCGCTACCTGCGAGAAAGCCAGGGTCTGGTAGTACACCGACGGTTGCCCCGAGTTTCCGATCAGGGTGCCACCGCTGTAGATCATGCTGAACGGGTGCCTTTGGCTTGAGGTGATCAACGCCACATTGCCTGAAAAGTTGGTCGACGAGGCAATCCCCGAGTTGTTGTAGAACCCGTTCGAGATCGACTCGGAGACACTCAAGGAATAGGTCAGCGTGCCGCTCAGGGTGGGCAGATTGAAGCCCGGTGTGGTCACCGTCGCCACATCGCCGGCGGGTACAGCCTGCCCCATTACCGGAAGAGAGATCAGGGCAAAGGAAAGAAAACAGAGGTTCTGTCGAACTTTTTTCATGGAACTACAATCGTATCGCCTGGTACCAGCGAAACCCCTTGTTCGTCTCCCTCTTTCAACGCTTTTTTATAGTTGAAGGGAATCTTCTTCTGGTGTCCGGGCTCACCGCGAAGAATATACATGTTCTTGGACTTGGCAAACGGACTTAAGCCACCTGCCGCCGCTACCACCTGCAGTACCGACATTCCTTCGGTCAGCGAAACCGGCCCAATATGCGCAATCTCACCCAACAGATACACCTGCTTCGGGCGAACGGTCATCACGGTCACGGTCACGCTCGGATCGTTGATGAACTTTTTTAGCCTGGTGGAGATATCGGTGCTGAGCTGCATTGGCGTCATCCCGGCCGCCGGAAGATCGCCCACAAGCGCCAAGGAGATCATTCCATCCGGCCGCACGGGGACCACACCGGAGAAGCTCGGCTCCTTCCATACTGTCACCTGCACCGTATCCTCCGGGCTGATGATGTAC
>CAXUNH010000063.1:0-18413 GCA_964252405.1 uncultured Acidobacteriaceae bacterium
GGCTCCACGAGAAGGGCGGCAAGGTGACCGAGCTTCCCTGCCATCACAACCTCGACCAGTATTTAGAGGAATGGATCGCCGCGTCCGGGCTCGCCAGCGAACCCGAGGCTCCGCTCTTCCCTACCCTGCGTTACGGCCGGCTGACCGGCCGCACTCCCCTGCCCCAGGCCAATGTGCACCTGATGCTTCAGAAGAGAGCCAAAGCGGCCGAGCTACGGACCAAGATCAGCGCGCATAGTTTTCGGGCAACAGGAATCACCACCTACCTCCAGAATGGCGGCAAGCTGGAGATCGCCCAGCACATGGCCGGCCATGAATCGGCCCGAACGACCGGGCTCTATGACCGGCGAAGTGATGAGGTGGCGCTCGATGAAGTCGAGCGCATCGCGTACTGATCAGCACTCCCGAAAATAGTATGAGCGCTTAAGCCAGCGGGTGCCTACAGTGGTTCATTCGCAGGGTGTTTCTCTAGGCGTCTCAAGCAAGTGATAGGGTATCTGTGTGTCAATGTGATGACACATCTGCACAACATCATGCCAGCACGTCAGCAGGTAAACACATGAAAGTTTTAGCTGTCATCAGTCAAAAAGGTGGTGCAGGGAAAACGACTCTGGCTCTATCCCTGGCCGTGGCGGCGCAAAAGGAAGGGCAATCTGTCCTTGTAGTTGATTTAGATCCTCAAGCCACAGCAGCGCGGTGGGGGGATCGACGAGGTGAGGATGGACCCGTAGTGACCAGTGCTCAAGCCGCTCGACTGCCTCAGCTACTCAAAGCCGCTCAGGATAACGGTGCTGATCTAGTGGTCATCGACACACCGCCACGCGTCGAGCAGGCTTCTCTCACTGCTGCCAAGGCAGCAGATTTGGTGATCATTCCGTGTCTGCCCGCAATCAACGATCTTGAAACGATTCCAACCACGATAGAGCTGCTGAAGTTTGCTGGCGAGCCTACCGTAGTTGTCGTCCTGAATGGTGTTCCAGCCCGTACGGCCCGAAAGGAACAAGCGGAGCAGGTTATTCGCGATATGACCCTCACCATTGCGCCGGATGTTGTTGGTTTGAGGACCGCGTTCCCAGATGCTGCTGCTTTGGGACGTACCCCGCAGGAGTACGACCCGCAAGGAAAAGCGGCATCAGAGATTGTCAACTTGTACCGGTTCGTGTGTCATCACATCAACACTCCATCACGTTATCAGGACAGCACAAATGCCAACGAAGCCCGATTTGCGGCAAGCAATCAATAGCTTTGGAATCCAAAGACAACCCGAGCCAGTCAGAGAAGGACCTCTAAGCAGCAGTCGAAGCCTGAGTCCGCACTATAGGCCGAGCAGGGACGGTAAGGCGACCGTATCAGGCTATTACCCCCGCGAAGTACGGAAGCAGCTTCGTGGCATGGCAGCCGAGCAGGAAACTACCATTGAGGATCTGCTTGCTGAGGCTCTTAACGACCTCTTTGCAAAGTACAAGAAGCCTGAACTGGCACCCAGGAAGGGGCGCAATTGAGCAAAAGCGGTATCCAGCCCATAACCGTCCTGCTTCCAGGCATTCTTGAGGGAATTACCATTGCCCCCGAACCCCGTCCGCTCACCAGTCAAGGTAAGCACCATTACACGACTGGAAAGCAAATTCAAGATCTTGCCCTTATACCCGAACAGGGCGGTCCGGATATGGGTTTCATGGCGCGTCTGCTGACCTTGTGCAGCCTTCCAAGGACGGACCCGGGCCATCGTCTCCAGTACAAGCGGCAAAACGGCCCTTACAAGCTCATCATGATCGCTGGCGGCGACAACAAGCTCCCTTACGGGAACATTCCCCGTCTTCTCCTTGCATGGGTCTGCACCGAGGCATTTCGAACGAAAGAAAAGAGGCTGGTTTTAGGCAATTCCCTATCCGCTTTTATGCAGGAGCTCGGGATAACCAGCAACAGTGGAGGTCCTCGCGGCGACCGAACCCGTATGAAGGATCAGATTGACCGGCTGTTCAACTCCCACGTAGACCTGATTTACGAAACCAGGGAAGGGAAGTATTCAGCTGGCGGCCGCATCGCTCCTAAGGCTGTCCTGTGGTGGGATTATCATCGGCCGGAGCAGGATACGCTCTGGCAGAGCTGGATTGAGCTGGGTCAAGAACTGTTCGACGAGATCATTGCTCATCCCGTACCGCTCGACATGCGTGTTCTAAAGGCCATGCGGCGCTCCTCGCTTGGCCTAGACGTATACATGTGGCTCTCGTACAAGACCTTCTCTCTGTACAGCCAAGGCAAGAAGCCGGAACGACTGAGTTGGCAACGGCTTTATATCCAGTTCGGAGCCGATCCAGCTAAAGCAAACGACGAGAGTACGGTCCACAACTTCAGGACGGATTTTCTGAGAGAGATGCGAAAGCTCAAGGTTTGCTGGCCCACTCTCACCTACGCCGCCCCTAAAGGCTGCTTCGAAATCCGTCCATGCCCTCCGTCCATTCCCGTGAAGGCTCTTGCTGTATAGGGCGGCGTCCTGTTGGAATGCTGAGGAATTTTGATCTCTTCCACGCTGAAACACCAACGGACACGTTTGCTCGTGCGCTGAAACACCAACTTTCCTTTTGTTTCCCTACAGTTACAAAGACATTCGGCGAAGCTACAACGCCGTTTTTACACGCTGAAACACCAACGGTCATCTGCGCTGAAACACCAACGGAAACATATAGAAGAAACAAATACTTGATACGAACACGTAGTCGTCACAGCAAACCTGTGTGAAATCTGTAAACGGCCCATTGGAGGGGTTGCACCCCTCCAAACCACCCCGCAGAAGCAACAACAACAGCAAAAGCTACCTGATTAGGGTTGGGGCTCTCGGGTCATCGTTGTCGTCCATGTTCAGAGGTGGTCAGGATGTGGCGCAAAGGCCCCCTGTTGCTTCTGCGAAGCCTCAGGGCAGGGAAGAGAGCCACCGTTGTTCTACCAACACCTCAAAATGAAATCTAAACGCATATGCTGGCTTCAGATCCATCCATGCTACTGACCAACATCGTTCGCGCTCTTGACGCAGAACTCTCCCGACTTCACCAGCTTCGCGCCATCGTTGCTTCGCTGGAGACTCCGGTTCAGCTGTACCCCCTTCGTGCCGTGCCGGAAAAGGCGCCCGTGCCAACTCCGGAACCCACGCTCGCCCGTCTGCCTCCGAAACGTGAGCCACGCCGCCGCGGCCCAAGAGCACGTCCTGCCCCGGAGATCGCACGCGCCCTCTCTGCCAATATCCCCGCAGGCCCTGTCGTCGTCCCGCCAGCTGCCAAGAGACCTGAGCCTCCGCCCGCGCCAGAGCTCCTGTTGCGGTTCCACCTGGCAGCTTCGCTGCCCTCGTCCGAGCGGCAGAACGCGAGATCGCCAGCTAAACCTCCATCCCCGGCAGGCGAGCATCGTCCCGGCCGAGCTTCGCCTCAAGGCTGCCCGCTCACGCGGCGCTGAAGTGAACGTGTAATTATCGCTTCCAAGCTATAATAGGACTTCATGGCGATAGAAGTCATCGGTACCGACGAGTTCACCACTTGGTTCGAGTCGCTGACCGATGAGCAGGCAGAGAAAATCGTCCTGGTAGTGGATATGTTGGCAGAGCAGGGAGTTTCTCTGCTGTTTCCCTACAGCAGTAAGATCAACGGTTCAAAGCACAGCGGCATGCGAGAGTTGCGCACGTCGCAGGCCGGGGATCGGCTGAGGGTGCTGTACATCTTCGATCCGGAGCGCCAAGCGATTTTATTGGTGGGAGGAGTGAAAACGGGAAAGGGAAATCGCTGGTACGAGACGGCGGTCCGGCTTGCAGACCGACTGTATGACGAATATTTGAAAAGGGGTTAGCCCCGCCACCCTTAACAGGGGAAACACTATGAAAACCCATAATTGGGAAGACATCGCGGCTCGACGCTTCTCGCCGGAGGCCCGTGCCAAGCAGAAGAAGGCGGCAAAGGCCGAGCTTGAGCGTGTGGGGCTTGCCGCTCTCCGTAAGGCGCGTGAGCAAACGCAAATGGAGCTCGCACAGGAGATGGGCATACCGCAATCCGGCGTTTCGGATATTGAGCGCCGCACGGACCTGCTCTTGACCACCCTTCGCAAGTACATCCAGGCATTGGGCGGCGAGCTAGAGGTTACGGCAAAATTTCCCGAAGCCGAGTTTGCGATCGATGTATTTGGAGGGGAGCCGATCCCTAAGGCGAAGCAAGCCCAGGCAGGTCGGTCTTTAGCAGCCACAGCTTGATTGCCTGAGCACAGCGCGGATCAGGATCTCGCGCTGAGCTGAGGTGAAGAGAGGAAAGTACGAGCGCACGATGCGAGCCGTCTTCATTCGACACGGCCAGAGCACCGGCAACGCCGGCATCCCTTGCAACGATCTGGCCGCCATTGAGCTAACGGAGCTGGGATGGCGGCAGGCCAGGGACGTGGCCGCGAGCTGGACCGAGCGCCCCAGCCTGATCGTGACCTCACCCTACGTTCGAGCACAGCAGACGGCGGAGCCGACCCGGGAGCGCTTTCCCAAGGTGCCCGTCGAGGTGTGGCCCATCCACGAGTTCACCTACATGGACCCGGCGAGATGGAACGGTACCCTCAGCGCCGAGCGCAAACCGCACCTCGACCGGTACTGGCAGGAGGCGAACCCAGACTTCTGCGACGGCGACGAAGCCGAGAGCTTCAGCATGCTCATCCAGCGCGCCGAGGGAGCACTGCTGCGGCTGGTCTCCATGCCCGAAGAGGAGCTGGTCTTTTTGTTCTGCCACGGGCAGTTCATGCAGGCTGTCAACCTGCTGATCCGGCATGGTGGCTTGAGCGACGCCGCGATCATGCGCCTGTTCCCGCGTTACAGCGAGGACCATCCGATCCACAACGGCCAGACGCTCGAAGTCCGGGCGAACGCCGAAGGCGACTTCGAGCTGGGCTTTGAAACGGCCGTCGTCTGACCTACAGCTTCGGAGGCTGCCGACCGTCTGTACGGCCGTGGCGGAAAGGCGAGGTTCGGCGGCCAGGGCTTCAAAGAACCGGCACACACCTTGGACGCGCGGGTCAGGATCTTCCGGGTGGATGATTGCGCCGTCCCGGACTACGTTGTCGGCGACGATCAGGGTGCCTTTGCGGGACAGCGTGAGGGCATAGGCGAGGTACTCAGGATTGTTGGGCTTGTCGGCGTCGATGAAGATCATGTCGAACGGCTCGCCGCCTTCCCGCTCCAAAGCGGCGAGGGAATCAAGCGCGGGACCGAGGCGCAGCTCGACAACTCCTGAGAGACCAGTGCGGTCGAGATTGGCTTGAGCGACGGCGGCGTGTTTCGGGTCCGCTTCGAGCGTCACCACCCGGCCATCTTGGGGAAGGGAACGAGCCAGCCAGATGGTGCTGTACGCGCCGAGGGTGCCGATCTCGAGAATGCGCCGAACCCCACCGAGGCCGGCCAGGAGGTAGAGCAGCTTGCCTTGGTTCGGGGCCACATCGTGAGACGGTAAGCCGGCTGCGGCGTTTGCTTCGAGGGCCGCTTCGAGCATCGGGTCCGAGGGCACCAGGTGCTCTGTGATGTAGCGGTCCACCGCCGTCCAGGCCTCTTGATCCGCCATCGTTTCTCCTCTGCCGCGCTAGTCTAGGATGCATCGCCGCGCAGGCGACCTGAGGCTCCCCCGGCGTCCCATTGCCTATGGACTTGACGCTGCGCTTGGAACGCCCTTGAGGGGCATCCCACAAGCCCACAGGCGCGGCGGCGGCGGTCCTTGTAGCCGTTCCAAAAGCCCTACGCTGCTGCGCAGCGGGAGAAGTGCAGGTGACACATCACCCCCAAATGGGTGCTGTGGAGCCTACATTGCGTTCACGTACGTAAACGTTATTGTGTTCAGCAACTTAGCCAAAATATGTTTACCTACGTAACAGCCGTTCACGCACGTAAACGGACCAGGCACTCTGCCGTAAACGCCTTGTAATCGGACAACTTAGCCCCAGAGTGCGGCTTGTGTCCATTGACGGGGTTTCCCGCTAGCGGTAGGTTTGTGGCAAGGAACTCTTCGCTTGAGCTTCGCTCCTTCGGCCCCTCCTGCCTCGTCTTCGAGCGGCTTGTCTCCGGACAACCGCGCCTCCTTCCGAACCAAAACCGTCGCCACGCGGCTCTCCGTGGATGAGCTGGAAGAGGTCGAGTCCGCCGCCAAGCGGGGCGGCAAGACGCTGGCCGAATGGCTCCGCGAAGTCGCCCTCCGGGAAGCGCGACCGCGTCCCGACGTGAACGAGTTGCTGCTCGGCGAACTGGCCGCAACCCGGTACCTGCTCCTGAATCTGTTCCACGCGACGGCTCAGGCGCAACAGGCGGGCAAGCAATTACTCCCGGAGTCGGTGCTCAAAATCCGCGAGACAGCCGACGCCCGGAAGCTGGGAGTGGCCCGCAAGATGCTCGCAGAATTCCTTGCCGGAGACGCTGGGAAGGGAGCTGGGCAATGAGCTGGACGGGAAGGTTTGCGATTGCCGGTCTGCTCCTGGTGTTCTTCTTCGCGCTCGGATTGGAGCCGTTTTTGGGTCCGCTCCTCTACACTCTGACGCCGCTCCAGCGAGAGTACCTGCCAGCCTACGTCGCCAGCTCATGGCACGAGAATGACGCGGCGGCCGCGACGGAGATCCGTTGGGTGCTCAAGGTGGAACCGCGAAAGGCGGAACCGAAGGGTAAGAAGGATCGAAACGCCAGGCCTGAACCCAAGCTCAATCTAGCGCTAGCCGTGGAGCGGGATCTGGTAGCCAAACCTGTGACGGACAGGGTGTGGTCGGGCGATGCGCTCCCTTTCACCTTGAGCGAGGAAGCGTTGCGGGAGGGCTGGACGGGCCTCACCTGGGGCTACCCGCGCCAGGTCAAATCGAGCCAACTGGCCGCTTTGTTGCGAGACGACTACTTCGGCGGGCGATCCTGGGAGAGTTTCTTTGTGCAGCCCGCCGTCGCGCTAGTGAGTTTGTTCTTCCTGGTCCTGATCGGCCGCGCTGGAATGCAGGCGTGGCAGGACCGGCGTTTGTGGGGCATGCCGTTGACCCGGCAAGACTACCTGTGGCGATGGATGTTTGAGCCACCGGCGCCTAAGGTGATCCAAGCTCCGGAGCGACTGTTGCGGGAATCGGATAAGCCTGCACCGCTCACCTTGCCGGCACCGCAGCCCGCTGCTCCGGCTCGCCTCAAGGACATAGCGACGCCGGAAACTCCGGTCGCGAAAGCTACACAGACGAACCAGCCAGCCGCTGTCCAGAGCGCGCCGCGTGTCCCTGCGGTCGTGACGGAGAAGCCTCAACCGGCCTTTCTTTGGGACGAGACATCGGGGATCGACTAGACCAATGCTCTCGATTGCAAACCAATCTCCGCCGACCGAGCTCGCACACGCCATGCGTAATTTAAAGATACTGCGAAGGTCTTCAAAACAGCTTTGGTTCAGCAAGTGCCACAATGGCCTCGTGCAGCCGAGAGCAATATTCCGTGCAATTCTCATTCACTATCTGCTGCTCACCACTCTTGGGTGCCGAGCCAAGGGGGATGAGAGCCGGGCAAGTCGGAACACAAGCGAGAGGCAGCCAACGGCTAGCGAAGTTTTCCATCTTCGCTCAGAATGCGCGTCCTTGACGGATCGGATCTACAGAGATCAGCTCGGAATGCTGGAACCAACTCGCGACGTCAAGAGCTACTACTGGTGGCATGCGGTCTCCCAGCGCTCTCACTATGACCCCGAAGTAAACCGCTGTTTCGCTGAAATCACAACCCGAACGACCGACCGAGCCAACAGCGGATACGAAGCATGGAGTACAGAACTCTATGATGGGCAGACAAAAGAATTGCTGGCCATGACGAGACATCAGGTGTCGTCTGGAAGTCTCCCGAAGGAGCAAGATACAGGGCACATCCTCGGCACAGCTCCCGCTCAGTATGAGGACAATTTTCGCGGGGCCTCTGACTACATTCGCCAAGAAATGGAGGATCGCCCTACCCTCCAGTAGGCATAAAGCCTCTCTGTTCACCCCATATGCTTTCCATTTCCAAACCTCTCAGTGCCGGCCAGGCCCGCACATACCACGCGCGGGAGTTCGCTTCCGAAAAGCAGAACTACTGGAGTCGCGACCAGCAGGGCCACAGCGAGTGGCAGGGCCAGTTAGCGAAGGAGTGGGGACTGCAGGGCGCGGTCGGCTCCGAGCATTTCGCCCGTCTGAGCGAGGGCCAGCATCCCGAGACTGAGGCGCAGCTCGTCCGGCATTCCGCGTCGAAGACCTACGAGGGCAAGAACGGTAAAGAGATCACCACCGTCGAGCACCGGGCCGGATGGGACGCCACGTTCTCCGCGCCCAAGTCGGTTTCGTTGACGGCTTTGGTAGGTGGCGACGAGCGGGTGAGGGAAGCCCACCGAGACAGCGTCCGTGTGGCTTTAGGCGAGCTGGAGCGGTACACCGAGGCGCGGATCGGCAATGTGAAGGAGCCGGAGCCCACGGGCAAGTTCGTGGCCGCGACCTTTGAGCACGACACGGCGCGGCCGGTCGAAGGCTATGCCGCGCCCCAGCTGCATACCCATGCCGTGATCTTCAATGTCACCGAGCGGGAGAACGGCCCCGAAGGGCAAAAGGGAAAACAGACCCGTGCCCTACAGCCGCAGCAGCTCTTTGCCTCGCAGACCTATGCAACCCAGGTCTACCGGAGCGAGTTGGCGGTGCGGTTGAAGGATCTGGGCTACACGGTCGAGCGCGGCGAGTACGGGCAGCCGGAGATCAAGGGCTACACCCGGGAGTACATGGAGGCATCGAGCCCGCGCCGGGAACAGGTGAAAGACCACCTTCGGGCCGAGGGACTGGACGGACCTGCCGCGGCTCAGATAGCGGCACACCGGACGCGGGACTCCAAGGAGCAGTTGCCAGCCGAGGAGGTGCTGCGCCAGCACAAGGAGCTAGCCGGGCAGTACGGCAACCAGGCGGAGCGGGTGGTGGCCGAGGCGCGTACGCAGAAGCACAGCCAGGAGCGCGGTCAGACTCCGGAATCTGCAGCACGGCAAGGTGTCACCTATGCCCGCGATCATGTCTTCGAGCGCACGGCCGTCGATAGCGAGCGAACGATCCTGACAGCCGCCATGGATCGGAGCATGGGCGAGGCGACGTACAGCCAGGTACGGCTGGAGTTCGATCGGCGGGTGAAGGCGGGTGAGTTCCGCGCCGTCGAGCATGGTTCAAAGCACGAAGGCCAGCAGTACACGACGGCGGAGACGCTGCGCATGGAACGCGAGATCCTCGCGCATACGCTGAATCTCACTACCCGCACTGGACCCGAAGGCGAGCTAGTTTGGTGGCGTACGGCCGAGGAGGTCAGGGACCGGCACCCGGAGCTAAACCAGGGGCAGCGGCAGGCCGTCGAGCAGGTATTCCGGTCGCATGAGCAGATCGTCGGCCTCGACGGCGTGGCTGGAGCAGGGAAGACCACCACGCTTGCCGTCGTCCGCGAGGGAGCCGAAGCATACGGCTACACCGTGGAGGGCTTTGCGCCGACCAGCCGGGCAGCGCAGAAGCTGGCCGAGGCCGGTATCGAGACAAAGACGTTGCAAGCGCACCTTGCCAAGGGCGAGCGCGTGGACAACGAAGAGCGTCGCCTGTATGTGGTGGATGAGACCTCGTTAGCCTCTACCCGGCAGATGCATGAGTTCGTCGGGCGCCTCCGTCCGAACGATCGCGTTCTGTTGGTGGGCGACACCCGGCAGCATGAGTCCGTCGAGGCCGGCCGCATCTTCGCCCAGATGCAGGAGGGCGGCATGCGCACGGTTCGGCTCGAGGAGATCGTGCGCCAGAAAGACCCCGAGCTGAAGCGGACTGTCGAGCACTTAGCGAAGGGTGATGTAGGCGAGGCGCTTGCAGGGCTGGAACGACAGGGCCGCATTTATGAGGTAAAGGACAGCCGGGACCGCATCGCGGCGATTGCGGAGGAGTACGCCAAGTCTCCCGAGAGCACCTTGGTCGTCTCACCCGACAACCGCTCCCGGGCCGAGATCAACCAGGCCATCCATGCCGAGCTGCAGGCCAAAGGCGTTGTGAGCAGGGAAGAGCACCGGACGCAGATTTTGGTGCCACGTCAGGATCTCACCGGAGCCGACCGGATGTGGGCCGCGGGGTACATTACTGGCGACGTGCTGCTCTTTGCCAGAGACTCTAAAGAAACCGGCATCGCCAAGGGCGAGTATGCGCGGGTGGTGATGGTTGATGCTCCGGGTAACCGGCTTACCGTCGAGCTGAAGGACGGCATGGAAAAGACCTACGATCCGCGCCGGCAGCAGGGCGTCTCGGTCTATCGCGAGCAGGAGCGCGCATTCTCGACAGGCGACCGGGTGCAACTTACCGCGCCCTTAGCCGAGTTGGGGTTGGCTAACCGTGAGCTGGGCACGGTGGAGGGGATCGGCGAGGGTCGGATGGCGCTCAGGATGGACGACGGCCGTTCCGTTGAGATCGATCCAGCCAAGCATCCGCATGTAGATCATGGCTATGCGGTCACGAGCCATTCCAGCCAGGGACAGACTGCGGACCGCGTGCTCATCCACGTCGATACCGGGCTCGGGGCCAAGGATTTGCTTAACAACCGTATGGCCTATGTCGCCGTTTCGCGTGGAGCCCATGATGCCCAGCTCTTTACGAATGACCGAGAAGGCTTAGGAGCGGCTCTCGGGAGAGATGTTTCGCACAGGAACGCTAACTTACCCGAAATAATGCAAGAGCAGGAAATCAGGTCATCGCAGCAGGACGTCGCTCCCAAGGTCGAGCATGGCTACGGGTTTGGTATCGGGATATAAACAGTATTTGAGAACGGACACTGGGGGTGACGTATCCTGCTACAGCCGCCGCGAAGCAGCGTGGCTTCTAATCGGGGCGGAACGGCTCCGGATACATACCCCAGACGCAGCAAGGCCGCCCCGAAGGACGGCCCCGCTAGCTGCGTTTAGGGAACGCCTACTGCTTCATCTTTTCCACGAAGTGAGCAGGGCGAGCGTAGATAACGAAGTGGCCGGGGCTGGCCTGCTGGACTTGGCCGCTACAGTCATTCAGCATCACCAGCCCTTTAGACATGATCTCGGTGACGCTGAAGCTGGCCTGGTTCGGGTTTGGGAAACAAGGAACGCGACCGTCCGTGAACACCTGAAGGAACTGCGTCTCTCCCGTATAGATCGTTATCGTCCCCAGCCCGTCTTTGTCGGTCGTCACCCCTGTGTGCTGCGCGTGAGTCTTGACCGCATCGCTGGACAGCCCGGTAAACACCAGAACGTGCTGATCCGCTAACGGCTTTCCGTTCCGGCCATCAAGTGGGGCAACTGTCTCCTACGCACGTAGCTGGCTAGTGCTTGATTATTTTCGGATACGGTTCAGCACGGTTGATAGCATCGCTCCGATGAGATAACAAGCTCCAATAGAAATGCATACCCATGCACCAAACAGTAAAAACCAGCCACGTGGGGTCGCACCGAATACGAATTGACGTTTCAGAACCCAGAAGCTAGCCACTATAGACAAGTTGATTGCTAGCCAAATCCCTACAATGGCAAGCAAATGCGGGAAGCTATGTTGTGCTTTCATTGTACACGACCATAGATGCAAGAGTTAGCCACTACCCTAGGCTCTCCCATTGTAATGCCGAACGGATTAGCTGGAGGAACCCACATGTCGACCGAAACGGGGCATCCATGACGAGCAGGAGGGCACGCATCCCGAATGTATTGTTGATCGGCTTTCGCTACAAACGTTGAATTACCTGATACAGCATTACAAGTGTAAGCACAGTAGTTTCCGGGACCAAGCAAATAGGGGATAGCGGTTGAACTACCCGAGCACGAGACCTTCTGTGAACCTTTTGGGATGGCCAGCATGAAAGTACTTGGGGCGATGGGGGGCAGCGTCGGTATCGGCGCGGGAGGTAAGAAGCCGAGACATTCAAACACAGAGCAGGGATCGATCGGCGCGGGTGGCGGACTAGGTGGATTGCATCCTGTCGGATCTCCGTGACAGGGATCATTAGGATCATCTGGAGGAGGAGGTGGTGGTGGATTGTTGCCGCAGGTGAGACAAATACGCCCGCTGCCATCGTCTCCCCCACCTCCTGCATCCTCCCCACCTCCATCAATCGGGATGATTCCTTGGTCTCCAAGTTCGTCCATCTCATCCATTCCTGAGGGGTCTACGAAGGTGAGTGGATTGTTCGAAGCGTACCTATAACGATTGAAACTCTGAGGATTTGCGGGCTTGTAGCTGCCACTATAGGGATCAGGGCTCATCCATGCACCCTGGAGAGCGTTATATTCGCGGAACATGGCGTGATGCAGCTCTAGGCCTGATGTGCCGTCCAGCTCGAGCCCGGCAAAGTGGCTCGGGTTGAGGTCATTGCCGGAGCTCGTGCTCGGCTCACCGAAGGGCAGGTTTGTGTATGTGCCTTCCACCGAGCCGTTCGCGGTGGTACGCAAGCGCTCGCTGCCGATCAGGTCCTTGTGCTGGAAATGAATGCCATTGTCGGTGTTGGACCAGTACGCCAAGCCCTGATTGCCAGCATAGTACTGCACCTGGCTGATAGTGGTGGAGCCGTTGGTCCAGACTGTGGAACGCCGTCCCTGCAGATCAACACCATATTCCTGGTTCACGCCGTTTTCGTTGGCCTGCACGCGTTCGTTTAGCGCATCATAAGCAAAGCTGGCTGTCGAACCCCCGTCGATCTGAACGAGATTGTTCTCCGCATCGTAGGTATACGTATGCGTGTGGGACGGATCACGCATGATGTTGCCTGCTTGGTCATAGTCCCAGTACAGGATTTGATTGTTATAGGTGTTGTACTGGAGTGTCTGGTTCGGCCCGACGCCGGACGGTGTGCCTGTGACCGTCTCCGACCAGCGGTTTCCGTACCGGTCATAGGTGGCGCTGAGGTTGAGCGCCTGATAGCCACTATTCGGCATAACCGAGGAGCCTGCGAGGTTGCCCATCGAATCGTAGCTGAACTGCGTCCAACGATTTAGCGCCGTGTCGACAACCCAGTTCATGCGATGGCCCACCTGAGACTGCGCATTTCCGTAGTAATAGGTCTCGCTGGGGCAGTTGAAGCCGCCGGGCTGACTGCAAAGCCATTGTCCATTCGGGCGATTCACCGCGTCGTAGCGGTAGTCATCGGCGAGACCGTTCCCATACGCCACCAATTGCGGTCCTCCAGGCAGCATAGATGACTGAGTCGCACTATAGAGGGAGCCACCGGGGAATCCATTGTTCTGGCCCCCGGTCATATTGGTTAGCTGCCCTGCGACGTTGTACTGATATCCGATGATCGCGGTACTGTTCTGAACGTATTGAGCATTGCCGAGAAACCCATACGTCTCCGAAGTGAGCTCTGAGGCGAGATCATACCCGTACCACCGGAAGACATCATGGGAAGGCTGGCCGTTGCAGTATCCGGGCAGGCATTCAACCGTCTCCTTGACGCGGCCCATGATGTCATAGGCAAAGGAGCGGCCATGAATGCCATTATTCATCATAGTGAGTTGGCCCTTGCTGGAGCCTGCGTTCGCGATGCTGCCGCCGTTTCCTGTTTGATCGTAGCTGAAGTACTTATTCGGCGTGTAGGGATCTTGAGAACCGTCTGCGGCATTGGTGTACGCGATGCTGACCACACGACCGATGGAATCGTATTGCGTGGTTGTGTTGGTGTACACGATGGTGGAGGGAGGATAGGCGGGTTGATTGGCTTTGGGGCGATTCCGGGTAACCTGCAGCCCGGTGCCGTTATAAGCATAGGCATACGAGGTTGTCAGCGATTCCGGCTCGTAGACAGAAGTGGTGCGCCCTGCCGCATCAGTAGTGAAGACTCGTTGCTGAACTCCCTGTGTGATGGTGGTCGAGTGCGCCGCGAGGTTGTAGGCGTAGGTTGTCAGCAGTCCCGTCGTTTGAATGTCGAACGGACAGGTCGTGTTCTGATCTTGAGCGTAGTTGCCGGGCAGGTTGCTATTTGAATTCAGTTCACAGACGCCGGTTAGCCTGCCGAGAGGATCGTATTGGCTGATGCGAGTAGGGCCATTGTTGTCGGCCACCTGCACCGCACGACCCTGGTAGGTTTTGGTGACGGTGTCTGTGTCTGGCGAGGCCACCTGAGTCGTCCTACCTAGTGCATCGTAGCTATAGAGTTTGGCGTTTGTTGAGGAGCAGTTGGTTGATGACGGGTTGGCGCTGGAGCTCAGATATGGAACACTCTGGGCCTGTAGCATCCCATTCACGTAGCAGCTGTCGGTGAGATACCACCCTGAGCTGCTCTGTATTGCCGTCCGTATAGTACGCCCATACCCATCTAGATAGGTTTCCGTGTCGGACCATCGGGTGTCGATGAGCCTTTTGGCGCTGATCTGGTTTGGTGCGTAGGTCGTTGTGGACTGGCCGCCCTCAGGCGTCGTGGCCGCCGTGGGGCGGAGGAGCGCATCGTACTGGGTTACCGAGAAGGTCTGCCCGGAATTCATGCCAGTGCCAGATAAGGCCGCCCCAGAAGCTACATCATACGAAACCGACGTGCTAAGCCCCACACCACTGCTGGGCGTCGGCAGGGTAGTGGACGTTTGGAAGGTTCCGGTTGAATCGTAACCATAGTTGGTTGTGAAGCCTCCAATAGCCGCCGACGACTTGGGCATGCCAGTGTCGTAGTAGGCCGTAGAAGTGTTTAGGGTGTTCGTAGTGCTGCCATCGATGGAGACATGAACTGAAGTCTGGTTTCCCGGACTCGCGGACGGCGTGCTGTGCTGCGGCAACCCAGAGGTCGCGGTAGGGCTGGTCTCGTCGTAGCCGTAGCTGGTGTACGAGACTGAATGCCCGGCACTGTCCGTCATTTGCGTGGAAGTGAGTTCAGTGACCGAGCTCGACGAAGCGGTGTACGTATTCGTGGTGCTGGTCAGCAGAGTGTTCCCTGCATCGGAGTAGACTTTGCTCTGGGTAAGAAAGTTGCCGCTCGCATCATAGCTGTACGCAGAGAGGCTCTGGCCTTTGCCATTGAAGCTGCTTGTGACGTTCATGGAGGTGACGGGCTCCGTGATGGCGGCTCCGTCGCAGCTCTGGTTGCTGGTGTTGTAGCAGGTGAACACTTCCTGCAGTGGAGTGCTTCCGCCCACCGCGCCTTGGTATACCTGACGATGTGTCTCGATGTACTGTCCAAGGGAGTCCACCGTGAACCAGTACTCGGTCTGATTGCCCTGTTCGTCGTAGATCACCGTCGAGTTTCCGTTTGCATAGAAGTTCACACGGTCATAGGTCCTCGACCCGTCACTCGTGGTTCGGGTCAATGGGCCAGCGGAACCGTCGCCCAAAATGCCGGAACCGTTGCCGGAACCACAGCCACCCGTGAAGTGGTACTGGATGGTTCCGCCAGTTGGTAAGGTCACGGATGCCAGCCGACCGGTGACCGCCCCGTCGGTCGCACCTGGCGTGCCTTCATAGCCGAAGGAATAGGTTTCTCCATCCGCGAGCGTGACGTGGTCGACTAGGGCTTCGGTGTTGCTGCCGTACTCAGCAATGCCTGAGCAGCCAAAGTTGGTGCGCACCGTGTAAGACCTGTAATACAGGTTCGCTGAAGCTGATGTGGCGCTGTTGGCCTGAAGTGTGACGGGATAGGTGAACTGAACTGGATTGCTGCCGCTTATGGTGAGTTCATTCGTTCCCGTAGTATCAGTAAACGTTCCCGAACCGTTGAAAGATATCTGATTCCCGTTGGCGTCCGATTCGGTCCCTGTGTTGCTGCTTGATCCGCCGTTGACGACGCTTGCGGGGTAGATCGTGACACCATTCTTGGTTTGAACGCCGTACCCTCTACTCCCGAGTTTGTAACCCGAACCGTCCGAGGAGCTTCCATCACCGTACGTGCTGGCAGGAAAACCTGGCCCCCACGGACCAGATGCGCAAGCAGCCGTGGAAGAATAATTGAAGCTGTGCACACCTCCAAAAGGATCGTGGTAAACGTAACCGTATTGCTGGGTCGTGTAGATGTATTGAGGATACGGCGCATTGGGAGGAGTCCAACTGGCGCAAACGTACCCAACCGATGTGTAGGTCATGTAGCCAAGGAATCCATTGCCATTCAGAGTTCCAGTAAAGCCCCAGTTTGGATCTGGAACCCAGGTCGTCGTCCCGTTGGCGGCAACAGGGGCCCAGATGAGGCCCTCGTACTGAAGGGCATAGTTGAATGGCAGTCCCCGGCCGGCTTTACTGATCAGCGGAATGGAGAACCGGACGTTCAGGTTTCCGACATTCACCTGGTCGAAGCCGCGGTTGTCCAGCGTTGCGTGATTGTAGGCACCGGTTCCATGGTTTTGCGCAGCAGCAACCGCGCAGAAGACCGCAGCGATCGCCAGGATCAGCTTCTTCATATTGCTCCGCCTTTGATTTAGTTCGCTGAAACGCTGGTGATCGTGATGTCGGCTTGCAGAGTGCGTTGTACGTACCGCTGGATTCGGTGAGGGATCATGAAGCCCTGCTCCGAGCGGTAATCTGCAAAGGTGATCGCATACTCAATGACGTGCTTGGGATTGTTATCCAGCACGTACTCGTACGTCAGCGAAGAAGGCAACGCGCTCTTGAGATCGAACGACACATCCACCGCTGTTCGAGTAGATAGCTCCGTCAACAGCGCTTGGGTTGCGGAATCGGGTCCGGGCAACTGCGAAGTGAATCGCAGCTTCACGATCCCGGCTGCCGTGTCGCTCGGCTGCGTTGCGTCTGAGACAGAGAGAACCGTTCCGGAGGTAAGGAGATTAAGAGCTACCCACGGGGCAAACCAGTTCACTGGACGAATACAATTCGCCGTGGTATCCGAATGTTGCTTACCAGCGGTGTCTGTGTAAGAGCAAGATCGGGGGCCAGTGAGAGCAGTAAGTGAAGCACTGTGAGCCTGCGAAGGCAGGACCCAAGTCTCATCCACTGAGCCGTCGGGACCGGCTGCCAAAGTTACGTTGCCGGTTTCCTTGAGCGACCCTGCAGTCCAAGTAGCTGATCCGGAGAGAGTCACCTTGCTGAGTGGCTTGCCGCCAAGGGCGGCTGCCAGCGCCAGTTGCTCAAAGGGGGTCAGAGTTTGTTGTGCATGCGCGGCTCGGAAAGAGCCCAGCACCACGGCCACGGAAAGAATGACCACAAGATGCGAAAGGAAGAAAAGAAATGGGGAACCAGGGGACCGACGCACACTACCTCCGCATTGCTCAGTGAGGTGAAACGAGCCCAAGTGCGTTGCAGGAACGAACCATCGTGTGAGGAAGTCGTGATTACGTCAAGAACTTTCTTCCGGAACTTTAGTAACCACAACTTTGTACTGCGCGGTTGTGCTCAAGCTTCTTATTCACAACTTCTACGCGAACGATGCGCGGTTTAGCTCCAATTGTCACCCAAATGGCCCTAGAAGGTTCGTGGTGCGGTAGAGCAAGAACTTGCTTATCGAGATCCTGCCCCGCCTTACGGTCAACCCCTTCTCTCGACATGAAGTCGCGCACCCCAACGCCCTCATACATATGATAACGTCCTTTATCGTATGTAGATGGTGAGCATCCCAGACCCGGATCTTGGGCTCGCGCACAAGCACTGCATCCGGCATCGGGCCGAGGTGGAGGCCAGCGAGATCTGCGGCTGCTTTTATTGCTTGAGCACGTTTCCGCCAACCGAGATCGTGGAGTGGATCGACGACGGCCAAACAGCGCTCTGTCCGAGGTGTCCAGTGGACGCGGTCCTTGGTTCGGCATCCGGCTTGCCCATTACGCGCGAGTTCCTGAAGCGCATGCACGAGCGGTGGTTTTGACCATGACCAACCCCCTTCCGGTGTGGCCCTCTGTCCTCGCTCCTGGCACGGGTGCGAACCTCCTGCCCGCGCTCTTTCAAGCCATGCCCGAGGGCGGCCGGCGCTTCTGGGAGTTCTTCACCGTCAACATCCGCAACCCGCACACCCGCCGCGCCTACTTCAAGGCTGTCGAGACCTTCGCCGGCTGGTGCGCGGAGCGAGGTGTGGGTGACCTCGCCCAGGTGACCCCCATGCACGTGGCCGGCTACGTTGAGCAGCTCGGCCGCACCCACGCCAAGCCCACCGCCAAGCAACACCTGGCCGCGATTCGGATGCTGTTCGATTGGCTGGTCACCGGCCAGGTTGTTGAGACGAATCCGGCCCACGCCGTCCGAGGGCCGAAGCACAGTGTTCGGAAGGGCACAACGCCGGTACTCTCGGCCGAGGAGATGCATGATCTGCTCGCCGCGATCGACACCACTTCCCTGCTGGGCCTTCGCGACCGCGCGCTCATCGCGCTCATGGGCTACACCTTCGCTCGGGTCGGTGCGGCAACCGGCATGCGCGTCCAGGACTACTACGTCCAAAAGCGCCGGGGTTGGGTGCGGCTCCACGAGAAGGGCGGCAAGGTGACCGAGCTTCCCTGCCATCACAACCTCGA
>CAXUNH010000064.1:0-17967 GCA_964252405.1 uncultured Acidobacteriaceae bacterium
GTCAATGACGCCGTCATCATTCCCTTCGGCAAAGCCTCCGGATTCAGCAAAGGAATCAGGATCAAAGTGGCCAGAATCGCGCCGTTGATGCCAAACGTCGCAATCATCCAGTACTTGGATTTGGTCTTGATCCTTCCCGTGGATTCGAGCAATGAATCTTCAAACATGAGAGCAACCTCGGGGCTTGCGAGCGCAGCTTGGTCCGTTAGACACCGGGGTATCGAAATTTGTTCCCGGGAAATTCATAGGACCCGGGCGTGGTGCAATTCCCTGTTTTGGGCAGAGCCCAGACACGGACGGCGTCCCCCGAAGGAGACGCCGCTGCGAGTTGGGGGAGTGTCGAGTGCTTAGCGGCGGGAACCCCGGGCCGCCGGCAACGCCGTTCGCTCCCCCTTGCTGGCGCGCCAGTCCTGATACGCCACAAGCATGGGCGCCGCGACCGCAATGGACGAGTATGTGCCAATCAGGATGCCCACCACCAGCGCAAACGAGAAGCCGCTCAGGACCTCGCCACCGAACAAGTAGAGACTGAGGACCGTGAGGAAGGTCAGGCCGGAGGTGAGAACGGTCCGGCTCAGGGTCTGGTTGATCGACCGGTTGACCACCTGCGAGAGCGTCTCGCGGCGGCTCAGGGCCAGGTTTTCGCGGATGCGGTCAAACACGACGATGGTGTCGTTCATCGAGTAGCCGATCAGCGTCAGAATCGCGGCGACCACGGTGAGCGTAATCTCCTTGTTCAGCAGCGAAAACGCACCCACCGTAATCAGCGTGTCATGGAACACCGCCACCACCGCCGCGACGCCGTAGATCAACTCGAAGCGGAACCACAGGTAGATCAGCATGCCGATGAGCGAGTACACGGTAGCCAGCCAGGCCTGGCGCTGGAGCTGCTTGCCGGCGGTAGGACCGACGATGTCGACCTGCTGCACGGAAAAACCGGAGTCGTGGTAATTGGAGGTGAGGGCATTCTCCACCTCGGCCCGGCCCTGGTCGTGGGCGGTGTCCTGCGCGGTGGATTGGGGAAGGCTGACGATGACGTTGTTCGCGGCTTGGCCGTTCGCCCCGGAGATCCGCTGGATTCGGGCATCCCTCACGCCGGCACGTTCCATGGCTGCGCGAATGTGGTCCTCGTCCGGCGGCCGATCGAAGTGCACCGTCACCTGGGTGCCTCCGCGGAAATCGACCCCCAGCGGGATGTGGTGCCAAAAGGCCATGCTGAGCAGGCCGGCTACCGAAAAGATCAGAGAAAAGGCCAGGAAGTACCACTTCCTTCCCAGCCAGTCGATATTTACTTCGCGAAACAGTTCCACGGCTGTCTTATCCTTCATCGGGCCGCGGTAAGCGCTGCCCGGAAACGCAGATTCCCTTCGGGAATGACAACAGAATGGCTAAATGGACAGGGCTGCGCCGCGCTCGCGCTTCCCCAGCAACCAGTCGAAGATGACCCGGGAAACGAACACCGCCGTGAACAGGTTGGCGAGCAGACCGAAGACCAGGGTCACAGCAAACCCCTTCACCGGTCCGGTGCCGAAGATGAACAGAATGCCGGCCGAAACGATCGTCGTGATGTGCGTGTCGATGATGGTGATCCAGGCATGGGCAAAGCCGTCCTGCACGGCCGCCGCCGAGCTCTTGCCCAGCCGCAGCTCTTCGCGAATGCGCTCGAAGATCAACACATTCGAGTCCACGCCCATACCGATCGTGAGGATCACGCCGGCAATGCCCGGCAAGGTCAGCGTGGCATGGCTGAAGCCCATAAACCCGAGCAGAATGACCAGATTGAGCAGGAGCGCCAGATCTGCGTTGATGCCCGCGCCGCGGTAGTAGATCAACATGAACACCATCACCGCCAGCATGCCGGCGATGGCGGCGACGACGCCCTGGTGGATGCTGGCTGCACCGAGCGATGGGCCCACCGTGCGGGTCTCAAGGTATTTGATAGAGGCCGGCAGCGAGCCCGTCCGCAGCATCATGCTCAGGTCCTGCGCCTGCTGCTGGCTGAAGCCACCGGTGATGCGGCCCTGGTCGCGGATGGCGCTCTCAATGGTGGCCACTTCGCGGACGCGGTTCTCCAGCACAATAGCCATCTGCCCGGTGCCCTTGTTGGCATCGGTGTACTTGTAGAAGCGGTCGCCGGCCTCGGTGGTCAGCGTGAAGCCGATGTCCGGCCGGCCATTTTCGTCCTGCGACGGGCTGGCGTCGCGGAAGTCGGGGCCCTGCACAATGGCCGCCCGCTTCAGCACCCAGACCCGGTCCGGGGCGCCCGCCTGGCCGGAGCCGGGCATCAGTTCCTGGTCGGGTGGAACAGCGCCGCCGAGCGCGGACAGGGCCTGCTGCTCGTCGGGGTAGCTGTTCACGACTTCGTGAATCTCGAGCTTGGCGGTGGATTGGATGATGCTCTCGACGCGCGCGGGGTCGTCCACACCCGGAAGCTGCACAAGAATCTGGTTATCGCCAAGCCCGTACTGCTCGATCACCGGCTCGGAGACACCGAGCGAGTCGACGCGGGTGCGGATGGTTTCGATGGACTGCTGCAGGGTGCGGGCTTCGAGATCGCGGATCGCTGCCTGCTTCATCGTCATCAACAAGGCGCCGTTTGCGCCGGAGGTGACGTCATAGGCTGAGTATTCATTGGTCCCGATCACATCGCGAACCGCGCCAAGCTGCGCAGGCGGAAATCCGGAGATCGTGATGACCTCCGGGTGAGCCGGATCGAGCTTGGCCGCCTTCGCGCCCGTCGCGGCGAGGGCGGTGCCCAGCCGCTGCACGTCCGTGTCGGTTGCCGCAATCACAGCCTCGGCCACCTGCACCTGGAGCACCAGGTGCGTTCCGCCCTTGAGGTCCAGCCCCAGATGAATGCGATCGGTGATCGATTGCTTGAGACCGCCGTGCGGGATTCCAAAGATCCCGTACACGAAGATCACGAGCACTGCGACGATAAAGCCTGCTTTTCCGGCTAGGTTCTTGCCCATCGTTAACTCTCAGCCCCTGCGGCGCGCCTCGGAAGCTGCTGCGCCTGTTCGGTTGGGTACATTTCTTAGCTCTTGACCGGATCTTCGGTGGTCACTGCGGCAATCGCGGTCTTCACCAGTTCCAACTTGACGCCGTCCGGCAGCGTGCGGATGACCAGGGAATCGTCCTTGAGGCTGACGATGGTGCCGCGCAATCCGCCGTTGGTGGTGACCCGGTCGCCCGGCTTCAAGGCGGCCAATTGGCTCTGCCACTGTTTTTGCTTCTTCTGGTTCGGTGCAATCAGAAGGAAGTACATGGCCGCAAGCATCAGCAGCAGCAGCGGCAAACCGGTTAGCGAGCCGAGAAGACCACCGCCGTTGCCGGCCGCCAACACCAGAAACCCTAAACCGTGAAAACCTGATATCACTTCGCACGTCCACCCCGCTGCGGACCCGCATGCAGGGGCACTTTCCACTCAGAATCGTTTCGGCGCTACCTTGCCCTGCCCGGCCAGGGACTGGACGGCAGCAGAGGGGCCCGGGCAGACACACCACGGGCAGGCAACACTTACCTAAGCTTTCAGCATCCGGGTTGCGGGCCAGCATGTCAAGGCTGCCGGGCCCGAATCACAGGTTATGGGGAGGATGTCGCGGGGTTTACGGTCACACTGACCCCGGTAAGATCGCTGTCCGTGACCGTGACGGACTCCTGCATCGGCTGGAAGCGGGTGGCGTTGTCGGACGCGTTAGGCCCCCCGCCGCGCCCGTTGTTGGCCGCCTGCGCGCTGGCCGTGACCCGCAGGGTGTACGTGCCGGGCGGGACGTACGGAACAAGGAAGCTGCCATCCGCGGCAATGGTTCCCCGGCGATTCAGGGTGGAATCCGTCTGATCGGTAAGCTGGACCGAACCGGAGCGGACCGCAGCGGACGAGGAGCTGACCTGACCGGAGACGGTGTGCATCCCGGTCAGCCCGAGCACCACGTTCACATCGGCGCGCTCTTCCCCGGCGCCAAGGTTGATCACCGTGGCCTCTGTCTTCCGCAGCTTGTTGGGAGCGTAGACGTTCAGGCTCATCAGCCGTTGGAAGCGACCCCCCTCTGTACCGGGGCCCTGCGGCATAGGCGACTGCACGGAGGCGCGGAGGACATCCCGCCCGGCGGGACCCCCGCTCCGCCGGAACCGCCCGCGGCCGTCTGTCTGGCCCCCGGTCCCCACCCCGGCCAAACCGCCCGGACGCCCCCCACCGCTTTGGATCGAGGAGTCGATGCCGGTCCCTGAGGCGGGCTGCACATTCACCTGGACCCCTGCTGCGGGCGAGCCATCATCCCACTGCACCGTCCCGGCGACGATCCCTCCCCGTTGCAGGCTGAGTTGAACGGTCGCCCCGCCGGCGCCGACCCCAATCCGGGGAACGGCCGCGATCGCGTTCAGCGCGTCTCCCCCCTGGCTCAGGGCGATGCGTACGGCGGAAGCTTCGTTGATGTACCCGGTCATCTCGCCGGTGACGTAGTAGTCGCCCGGGGGTACGTTGTCGATGGCGAACCGGCCGTCCAGGTCGGTGCGCCCAATGGCCGTGCGGCCCCGATCGTAGTCACTCACTCCGCTGGACGCGGGAACGAGCATCACCTGGGCAAAGCGCGCCGCACGCTGGGTGTCAGCGCAGACGACCCGGCCGACGACAGGGTACCCGGAGACCATGGGCGGGGAGGACGGTTGTGGCGGCGGGCCCTGGGTCTCCTGAGCAGGGGCAAGCGCCGATCCCAGCCAGAACACGCTGAGCAGTACCGAGCAACAGGCCTGGAGCCGAAGACGCATGGGCAGGTCACCTCAGACGGACAACACAGGTTGGACGGAAGAGCGGGCCAGATCGCCGCGTACCCTCTCCATGGTCTCCAGGTAAAAAGCGAGGTTATGGATGGAGTTCAACGTGGCACCCAGGGGTTCGCCGCTGGCAAAGAGGTGCCGCAGATAGGCCCGGGTGTACCGCCTGCAAACCGGGCAGGCACAGCCCTCGTCCGGAGGGCGCTCGTCGGTCAGGTTCTCCAGCCGCTTGATGTTGACGCGAATGGCTGGACTGCTGCGGTCCGCGGGATCCTGCCGCACGAACAAGAGGCCGTGGCGGCCGGCGCGCGTGGGTAAAACGCAATCCATCATGTCCACTCCCATGCGGGCGTACTCCTCGATCTCGTCGGGGTAGCCCACCCCCATCACGTACCGCGGCTTGTCCCTGGGAAGGAACTGGAGGGTGTGGGCGATCATCTCGCGGGTCATCTCGCGCGGTTCGCCAACCGCCAAACCCCCGATCGCGTAGCCGGGAAAGTCCATGTCGACCAGGCGCTCGGCCGACTCCTTCCGCAGGTCCTTGTACATCCCCCCCTGCACGATGCCGAACAGGGCCTGATGGGAGGCGGGTTCAGGGCTCAGGGTCTCAGGGGAGGAGTTTCCTGCGCCTTTGGCGCTGTGCACCGGGCCCTGTGCCCAAGGCACTTCGTGCCGATGCTCCCGCCAATACGCAAAGGATCGACGCGCCCACTCATGGGTCAGTCCCATCGAATCGCGGGTTCGCTCCCAGCCTGCTGGGGTTTCAACGCACTCGTCGAAGGCCATCATGATGTCCGCGCCGAGGGCGATCTGGACTTCCATGGAGTGCTCCGGGGAGAAAAAGTGTTTGGAGCCGTCCAGGTGCGAGCGGAACTCGACCCCATCCGGGGTGACTTTGCGCAGTTTGGCCAGCGAGAAGACCTGAAAGCCGCCGGAGTCGGTGAGCATGGGCCTGCGCCAGCTCATAAAGCGGTGAACGCCCCGGAGGCGCCGGATGACGTCGTGTCCGGGACGCAGGTACAGGTGATAGGTGTTGGCGAGGATGATCTCCGCCCCGCGGTCGCCGGGTCCCAGGCGCTCCAGCACGCTCTGCTCTACGGTTTTCACCGTGGCGGCCGTGCCCACCGGCATAAACACTGGCGTCTGAACCGTGCCGTGCGGGAGCTGAAGTGCCCCGCGGCGGCCACCTTCCGGGCTGGCCGCGGTTACATCAAAGACAAGAGACATCGCCCTTCATTGTAGAAGGCCCGGGATGCCGCCCATCCTCTACGAGGAAGTACGCCCGCAGTTGCCGCCGGCGTGCGGTCGGTGAGATGGGAGATGCGAGTTTAGGCACTACAGCGGAGCGTTCTTCTGCAGGTCTTTCAATTGCTCCTGAAGTTTTTGCAGCTCCTTCTCGCGGTCCGGTGCGTTCTTCTGCAACTCCCGCATCTGGTCTTCCAGGTATTTGAGATCCCTGGGCTCCCCGGGCGGGATCTCGAGGCGGAAGTTCTTCATTCCGTTGTTCATCATGTCCATGTCGCTGGGCATCTCGAGCCGGAAGGCTTTCATGTCGCTGGGCATCTCGGGCCGGAAGGCCTGCAGATGCTGCATCATCTCCGCCATCTGCGCGCGCAGAGCGGCTGTGGACGCCATCATCTCCGCTGCCATGACGGGCCGCATGATCTGGAACGGAAGCTCCATTGGCACCCCGGGAAGCATCATGCTCAGTCCGGGGAAGCCACCCGTATCCAAACCGCCGCCCTGGCCGTTGGCCTTACGGATGTTGTGGATGAAGGTGAGCGATTTGGGGGAGACCGTGATGATCGCGTTTTCCACCATGTCCGGGGCACGGCGCTTGCTGCACACGTCGGTGGACTCGCCGCTCTTGAGGTCGCGCACGTGCACCGAGCAGTGCCAATCGCCGCTCTCCAGCTTGTGGCGATACTCTTCCACATCTGCAGGGTTATACATCCCCGGCTTGTCATAGGAGTAGGTGCGTACGACGTTCAGGACCATGCGATGGGCGCGGTGCGCGTCCGGTCCGCCGACGAGGTCCAGCGAATCCGGATCCATGGTCACCTCGGTGACGTCGCTTGCGCCTTTGGCGAACTTTTCGGTGCCCGCGAACAGGTCGTCCTTCACCGGCGGCGTGTTCTGGGCTGCCTGCGGCGGCCCGGGCGCAACCGGGTCCGGTTCCCGTTGGGCAACGACCGGCCGCAGTCCTCCATGTGCCGTGGCGGCGTTCAGCACCGGGCGCTGCGCGCCGAGCGGCTGTGGATGGACAAGGCCCAGAGCAAGTGCACCGGCGCCGCATAGCAGGCCGAAGCGGGTTGCCGCGATAGTGGTTCCAGTCATGATGATCTCCCTTGGAATGCCTTTGCTGCTTCCTTGCTGATCTTGCTGCTTTCCGCTGCTTTCTGCTGCTTTCTGCTGCTTTCTGCTGCTTAATCGAAGGTCAGGGGCACGCCGGCCCGTTGCAGTTGCTCCCGTGCCTGCGCCAGGGCGTGTACGGTAACGCGCTCCGTCGTTTGAAACTGGGCCGTCGCCGCGGCGATGCGGCGCTGCTGCTCGCGAACCCTCCTGTAGGCGCCCTCGCCTTCAAACAGCCCCAGTATGACCGCCGCAGCGATCGCTCCCCGCATCCAGAGCGGGCGCACCCGCCAGGGGAGGAGCCTGCCCGGCTTGACGGCCTGGGACGTCGCGGCGGTCGCCGGGGCTTGTTCCCCGGCCAGCGCCCGCGCGATCACGCGGTCCGCGAATCCCCCCGGCGGGTCCTCGTGCCGGAGTGCCCGTCGAAGTGCAGGCCCCAGCCCCTCCAGATCGAGGTCGCCCTCGCCGGCACCCTCTGCGAGTTTGGTGTACTCAGGCCCGTTCATGACGTACATACTCCTTCATCGTGACGGCGGCCTTCTGCCGAAGCAGCTTCAGACCGCGCTGCAGGTTGCTCTTTACCGTGGCCAGCGGCTGTCCCAGCATCTGGCCGATCTCTTCCGGCATCATCCCTTCGCCGTACCGCAGGACAACGGCCACGCGCATCGCCTCCGGCAGAGTGCCCACCGCGTCTTCCAGTCGCGAGACCAGACCATCGTTCAGGCCGGAGTCTGGCGAGGCGCTGAGGCCGTGCTGTTCTTCGGCCCACATCTCGGCGCCGGCCTCAGGTTGCCGCGCCTTTTTTCGCAAGGCGTCGGTCGCCCGGTGCACAGCCACCCGGCGCAGCCAGAACCGGCAGTGGTCGGCGTTCTGCATCCGCTCCGACGAGCGGTACAACTCCAGAAACACATCCTGCGCCACCTCCTCGGCCGTGCCGCGATCTCGGGTGATCCGCAGCGCGATGGAAAACACCATGCGCTGATGCTCCTCGACCAACCTGCGGAACTCACCGGAATCCATCGTCATCGGTCTTCACTCGCCTATACGCCGCCCGAAGCGGCCGCGGATGCAAAAATCGGAGAAGCTCTTAGCGGCCGCTGGAACCGGCCTTCGGTGAGCACTCCGCATGATCGAACTCTTTGAAAAGAACCTCGTCGCCGCTCCGCTCCAGCGCACCTTCGATCTGGCGCGCTCGATCGACGTACACCTCCTCGGCAATGTGCATTTTGGCGAACAGGCAACCGCGGGCAGGCGCACCGGCCTGGTCGGCCCCGGCGAAAGCGTCACCTGGCGCGCCCGGCACCTCGGCGTCCGCCAGCACCTCACCAGCGCGATCACGGCGTGGAATCCGCCGGCGTACTTCCAGGACACTATGACCCGCGGCGCGTTCCGGAGCATGCAGCACGATCACTTCTTTCTCGCGCTGCCCGTGACCGAGGGCCAGCAGCCTTTAACCGAGATGCGCGATGTCTTCCGCTTCGAGGCTCCCGGCGGTCCACTTGGGCGCGTGGCGGAGCACGTCCTTCTGCGCCGCTATATGCACGCGTTATTGCGTGAGCGCAACGAGGTGATCCGCCGAGTTGCCGCCACTGGAGAGTGGCGCAGGTACGTTCCGGAGTGACCCGCGCCCGCGGCGGGGCAACGGCGTCTAACCCGACATGCGTTCAGCACTCATCCTCGTGGCCCTCGCCGCGTCCTTCCTGCTTCCGTCCATTGCCCAGACGCCCGCGCCCGCCGAGCACCCCACCAGCCAGCCCTACACCGGCGATCTGAGCATCTTTGAAGAGCCCAACCGCGACAAGCTGCTGCAGACCGACCGCGTTCTGGACACGCTGCACCTTCATTCCGGCTCTTCCGTGGCCGACATCGGCGCGGGCGGCGGTTGGTTTTCCGTGCGTGCGGCACGGCGCGTGGGACCTGGCGGTCACGTCTTCGCGGAAGACATCAACCCACACGCGGTGGACACCATCCGCGACCGGGCGCAGCGCGAACACCTGCCCCAGATCACGCCCGTGCTCGGCACACCGGATGACCCGAAGCTCGCGCCCGATTCGCTGGATGCGGTGCTGATGTTGCGCGTCTACCACGAGGTCGCCCATCCACCTCTGCTGCTGGCGGTGGTGCAGCGCGCGCTGCGGAACGGAGGCCGGCTTGGCGTGATCGACCACCCCGGCAACGGCGCCGATCACGGCATCGATGCAGACGTGGTCCGTCACGAGGTGGAGCGCGCCGGTTTCCACTTCGTTGGTCTCTATGACTTCCCCAAGGGGGACCAGAACGACTACATGATCGTCTTCGACAAGACTCGTTAGGACGACGGGCGGGGGAGGTCGGCGGCGCTGAGGCACCTCGTGCCTCGGCCCAGGACCCAGGCCGGCGACCTCGGCCTCTAAGCAAGCCCGGGTGGAGAGCGCCCACGGCGATGACGGCGTGCTCCACGGCAGGCAGGCGAGGGGCGTTCAGCCTGTCTGGGTCTCGACCGTTCTCGAAAGGAGCAGAACTCTGGGGATCTCCGCCGCGTGCAGCAGGTACTCGATGGTGCGCCCCAGTGAGATGCCCCGTTCGCTGGACCGCATCACGCCGCCGAGCACAAGCAGATCGTACGGTTGTCGCTTCAGCTCGGCCATGATGGCCTCCGCCGGTGTGCTCGCTAATAACACCTGCTCTGAATGCTTGATGTCCAGGCGGCTGATGCGGGACTGGGCTTCGCGGGTGATCGTGTACCCCGCTTGCAGAAGGTCCCGGTGTTTGCGCTCGCGCCAGAACAGCGGTCCCAGCCGCGGCGCCATCACGGTCATCAGCACAAGCTCCGCTTCGCTTCCCTTCGCGATGTACGCGGCCACATCCGCCGCGGCAAGAGAGTGACCGAGCCCGTTGATCGGGACGAGGATACGGCGAATTGGCGGCAGATCCGGGGGCGATGCCACCGTCAACAGAACATCCGTGGGGATGTCTCGCAGGATCTTGTCCTGGGCGGGTCCGAAGCTGAGGGCGACATCCACCTTGACGTGGTCGGCCCCTATCGTCACAAGATGCTGGCCCTCCGCGGCAGCCTGTAGGCCTTCGAAAAGGTCCGGGCTGGAAGACAAGACGCGTTGCAGGCCAACATGCTCAAAATCGGCGGCGTGCGAAAGCAGGCTGGAAGCCTGAACAACACCCCCGGGCGTATCTGCCCGCGTGATGGAAAGGTCCTCGGAAAACGACAACTCCGTTACGTCGAAGAGCTCATTTTCAGCATGCTTGGCCGTGGCGATGGCTGCAACGATGCGCGCCGGCAACGCGGGCAGCAACTCCGGCGCGAGGGGCAGCAAGACGCGCTCGCGATCTGCAAGATACGCGAGCTTGCGGGCCTCCTCGCGGTTCAGCCGCTTGAGTTCCTGTTCGCCGGGCCGGCTCTTGGCCGCCAGCCAGTCCAGTAACGGCGGACACGCGACAACAGTGAGGATGGCGACGACCGCATAGGTGGTGTAGAGATCGGACGAGAGCAGAAGCAGTTCGGTGCCCACGATCGCAACCACCACATCCGTTCCGCCTTTTAGATTCAGCCCGACGCCGACGGCGGCGGCCTCCCACAGGGGCAACTTGCCCGCCCGCGCGCCAATAAAGCCGAAGAGGATCTTTCCGAGTCCGGCCACGAAAAGAAGCACAAAGATCGCCTCGATGGACCGGCCGCCACGCAGATTGAATAGATTGACCCTCATCCCGGCGAGCCCAAAGAAGATGGGCGCGAAGAGCGCAATCGTGAGCGCCTGGATGCGCTCTTTGAGAGCCATCGTCGCGCGAGGTGCTTTGCCCAGCAGCACGCCGAAGACGAAGGCCCCGAGCAAGGGATGCAGGCCCAGCAGAGTTGTGCAGGCTGCGGCGACGCAGAGCAGAACGAGCACGAGGGAAAGCTCGCCGTTCGGGATCCCCGTGGCGTCGGCAACCCGGCGCATCGCCCAGAACAGGAATCTTCTACCCAGCGTGAACATGAAGGCAAAGAACAGCAGCGCTAACCCGGTCGCCTCCAGTCCCGCCGTGAAGGGATTGGCCCGGTGCTGGACCGACGACACAATCGAGATCAAGGGCCAGACGACGACCTCGCCGGCAATGCCTGCGGCCAGCATGACCTGGGCATAATCTCTGCGCAGCGCCTCGCGCTCGATCAGCAGCTTGGCGACAACGCTGACGGCAGTCACCGAAAGCACAAGGCCCAGAAAGAAGGCGCTCGTGGGCTCAAGACCAAAAAGCTTGATCCCGAGCAACATGCCGGTGCCCACCGAGGCGCCAATGGCCCCCGCTGCCGACAGCAGGCCCGGAACGGCTTTCTGGCGCAGAATCGCCAGATCGGCTTCCATCCCGGCGATCATCAGCAGCAGTACCGCGCCGATCCAGGACAGCAGCGCCAGCGCAAGCGACACGGCAGGGTTGAGAAACAGCGTGCTGTACGCCTCTGGGAACAAGGCCCCCAGCACGGATGGTCCGATCAGGAAGCCGCCCAACAACTCGCCCAGGACCTCTGGCTGCCCCAGCTTGCGGCAAAGCTCGGCCATGCCGCGCGCCGCCAGAAGCACGACGGCGATGGCCAGGAATGCCCCAAGAAGTTGATGTTCGGAAAAGCCGTGCATGCCTTGCCTCAGGTGCTTCAGATGCACCCATGGCTTCCGCTCTTCCTTCCACCGGCCAACGAGCGCCGAGGCAACTCGTTCCGCCGCACACAGCGGCGCCTGAGTGTACTCCTAGTTCACCACCAGAGAGAGGTTGACCGAGTGCGTGACGCCATCTGCGGCCCCGCTCACGACCAGTGGGTAGGTGCCCGGCGTGGTCGGTTGCGACAACGTGCCCGTTCCTCCCCCTCCTCCTCCTGTGCCCCCCGTGCCCGACAAGGGGATGAGCCGTGTAGATCCGCAGCCTATGAGGCTCCAGAAAATCGCGAGGAGGCCTACCACTCGCGAGAGCTCTGGAGCAAGCGCCCTGTTCAGCCGTTTGCGGCGGACCGCAGAGATCGGCAGAAACAGGCCAAGAAAGCAGAACAGCGCTTCCCTTCCGAGCTTCCGATTCGGTTGTACGCGCCCCGTGGTGCTCAATCCCGTCTGGACGGTCACCGAGACGAGCACATCCCCGCCCAACTGCGCAGTGGAAGGAGTCAGCGTGCACACCGCATTGGCCGGCGCACCGGTGCACCCCAGAACAACTGCTCCGCTGAGGCCCGCAACCGAAGTGAGTCGTAGCGGAAAGGTGGCCACGGTACCGCTTGTGACAGTGACCGAGGTGGGGCCGTCGGCTGCCAGGCCGAAGTCGATCCCGATGCCACTGAGCGTGACCGATTGCGATCCGCTCCCTGCGTTGTCCTTGATGGTCAGGGTGCCGGACCGAACTCCGGGCGCGGTCGGCGAGAACACCACGACCAGGCTGCACGTACCCGCCGGTGCCACCGAAGCGGCGCAACTGGTTGAAGCAATCGAGAAGTCCCCCGTAATGGCCGTTGAAGTCAACGTGAGCGGCATGCCGCCGTTGTTGGTCAGCAGCACTGAGCTGCCGCTTGCGCTGTGACTCACTCCGACGCTGCCGAAGTCCAGGGCCGACGGGCTCAACGAGACCCCAGGGGGAGCCAGCCCCGCGCCAGACAAGCTGACGGTTTGGGTTCGGAACTGGTCAGTGATCTGCAACGTACCCGTGCGCGATCCTGTGACTGTGGGGGCGAACCCTACGTTTATGGCGCAGCTGCTGTGAGGGGCCAGCGACGGCCCACATCCGTTGATTGCGGTGAAGTCTCCTGCAACGATGACGGCCGTGATCAGCGTGAGCGGCACATCTCCGGCGTTCGCCAAAAGCACCTGTTGCGGCGCGCTGGATGTGCCAAGCTGCTGAGGAGGAAAGCTCAGGCTGAGTGGGCTCAGTGTGTCTGTCGCGGGGCTCTGCCCTACCCCGGTGAGCTGCGCGGTTTGCGTTCCGGCGCTGTCGGACAGGGTCAGAACACCTGATCGCGTGCCGCTGGCCGTTGGTTTGAAGATGACGGCGAGGGAACATCCGGTCTGCGGCGGAAGAGAGCTGCCGCACGTGTTCGCTCCAAGGACGAAGTCGCCCGAAATTCCAGGAGACTGCAAGGTGGCGGTGGTTTGGCCAGTGTTGGAGACCGTGATGATCTGGGCCGCGGAGGTCTGGTTGACGAGCATCGCCGGAAAGCTCAGCTGCAGAGGCGTCAAGACAATAGCCGCGGCAGTGAGCCCTGTACCGGACAGCGCGACGGTGATCTGCCCGCTGGGAACATTCGCGTAAATAGTGAGCAGGCCCGTGCGACCGCCCGTTGCCGTAGGGGAGAACCGGACCGAGACGGTGCAATTTGCGTTTACAGCAACGTTCTGGCCCGTGCAGGTATCTGTCTCGGTGAAGTCCCCGGCCACAACAATGGAAGAGACCGTTACGGGCGCGTTGCCGAAGCTCAACAGCGTAACGGCGACAGGATCGCTCCGGGTCCCGACCTGCTCCGGCAGAAAGGTAAGCGAAGCTGGCGATGCGCTCAACTGCGGTTGGAGCAGAGTATGGGCCGTTAGCAGCGGCGTTTGCCATAAGCCGCGGCCATAGGTCCCCGCTCGCAGCAGCCCGACCCGGCCATCCCCGGTGGCCAGCCCGGCTCCGGCCTGCAACTGAGTTACGGGGGCGTTCGGGAGAGCGGAACCCAGCACACTCCAGCAATTCTGCGTGGCGCATGTGGCGATCGCCTGCGTCGCGTACACGCCGGTGTCCATGGCAACATACACGGTGTTCGCATCGTTTGGGTCCACAACCAGGCTGTTCGCCGGTGCGTCCGGGAGATTCGCGCTCACGTTGCTCCAGTGCGCCCCAAAATCTGTCGAGCGGTAGACGTGCGCACCGGAGCCGAAGCCCATCACCGTGGCGAAGACAGTGGCGCCGGTCGCATCATGGGGGTCCGCGACCACGGATGAGAGGTCGAAACCATAGGAGTTGAAGCCGCTGTAACTGTTCTGAACGGGACTCCCTGTGATGTCGGTCCAGGAGGTGCTCGCGTTGGCCGCGTCGCCGCCCTTTGTCACGAAGAGATGACCGGGAAGCGAACCGCCGCCATCCCCCACGCCGGCCATACCGGCGTAGAGCACCTCTGAACCACGATTCGCCGAAGCACCGGAGGCATTTACGGGTCCGCCTGCGGCAAGGGAGCGAATGAGCGCACTATTGACCGTGCAGGGTGTCGTCCCACCGTCCATCGCCGGGCTAAGGCCATTTCCCGCGTTCCATGAGGAACCTCCGGAAGCCGGCCCACGCCAGACGCGACACGTACCGGTCAGGAGTTGCGACGGGGCTTGCGGATCCAGCAACGTTGGAGCATCCAGCAGCGCGGCGTCATACATGGTCTGGATTGCGCCGACATCGGCGGAGCCGCTGAAGTCAGCGGCTGTGCACCCCCCGCCGGAACCGCATGCCTTGACATTGACGCCGGCACCGATGGCGACGTACCAGTTTCCAGGCGCTGACTGGTCGATGGAAGGCAACCCACCCTCGCCCGCGGAAAGCTGCGACCACGATGCCGATGGACCCGCCGTCATCGTCGCCGCGGACCCACTGGCGCCAAGACCCACGATGAGTGTTCCCGTCTGACTTGGGTCCTGTGCAAAGCCAATGACCTCCGCCAGCGATCCTCCGGTACCGATCGCCGTGTTCAGATTTTGGAAGTGCGCGGCGTCCGTTGAGGAGCACGGCGGGCCGGTTTCGGCGACTCCATCCGCCGACCGCCAAAGGCCGCCGTCGTTTCCGATGAATAGAATCGGAGAAGCAGAGGTCTGCGCCGATGCCGCGAGCGCGTGCTGTGCGGGGGCGACCGCCGACGGAGCGTTGCAGCCGTTCGCCGCGTTCGTGGTGTTGCGAAAACTGCAGGCGGAAGATCCTGCGCTGAGTGCGCAACGGTAAAGGTCCAAAGTGCCTGCAAACAGAAGCGTTCCCCCGCCCGCCGAGGGTGTTGCCAGCAGCGCAAGGTTGTAGCTGCCCTGAATGATCTGTGCCGAGCCGCCCGGTGCTCCCTGGCCAACCTCCAAAGCACCGCCATCCAGTCGCGAGGCGAAGCTGGGAGAAGCAGAGGCGCATTGCCCGTTGCTGCCCTGGTTGCAAAGATCCTGCCAAAGGCCCTGGTCCTGCTCATTCGCGTCGACCGTCAGCGCATACAGGTCGCCGGTCGCCGGCTGGACGGCGAGAGTTCCCCGAAAGATGGGACAGCTCACGCTTCCCTGGCCGCCGGCTTCTGTCGGACAGTTTGCGGTGGTGAGACCCGTCCCGGGTTGGTGGGTCAGGCGGGTCCAACTCTCGCCGTCGCTTGAGCTGTAGTAGCCGTGGAACTGGAGCGCCGCGAAGAAGAGCCCGCGCTGCGCGTCCCAGACCACCGACGTGGCGGGCGCACCTACGCCGGCTGTTCCGCTGCCGGAAGGCGCTTGGATGATCTGCGAGCCGTCCATCACCGTTGCGCTCTGCCACGTCACACCCGCGTCGGTGGAGTAGTACAGCCCCGGAATGGCTCCAAGCGCCGCGGCGCCAACGGTTCCTCCTTCCGCGGAGGACGACATGGCTGCGACCGCGAGCGTAGGCGTCGCCGTACTCCAGGCAACCCCGGAGGTGGCCAGGCCAAGGAAGCTGTGCGTTCCGTTAACGCCGTCCTTTGACTCCGTCGCGAGCGTCCAGGTCTGCCCACCATCTGCGGAGCGCAGAATGCCGACGCCGTAGTACGAGTCGCTGGCGTCATTGGGGTCACCCGTGCCCGCAAGCACCACAGGGTTGGGCGACGGTTGCAGGGCAACGGCTCCGATGGACAACGATGCCGGGTAGGTGCTGCCCGCGTTCGGGGAGAAGACCGGTAGCGTGTCCGTTAGAGGCGAAAAAGTTACGCTCGCCATCGGAGCCGCCGCGTTCGTGCTCTTCCAAACGCCTCCTCCCGTTGTGCCCACCCACACGGCGTTCCCAGTGGTGTCATTGGGGTCGACGGCAACCGAGGTGATGCGACCGCTGATGGCGCCGTACTGGCTGGACGCAACGGTGACCGGACCCAAGGGGGTCCACGCAGAAGCCAGGTTGGACAGCGCCGCTGGGCGGGGAACGATTTTGGCTCGATCTACGAAGTTCGCTTGAGCGGGCACACCGCCTGCCACGGCAGACCCGGCCCCTGCGGAGCCTGCGATCGTGCGGCCGGCTAGAAACCGCCTCGCCTGCAGCCGCGCGGCCTTGGCGTCACCCAACGTGGAGACAGACCGGTTTGTCTGGGCAGAAGCTCCAGAAGCGCCCGTCAAGAACCATAACAGCAGACACAAAAAGGTCCTGTGCCGGCGTGGCATGAAAAGAGTGTCGCGCCGGCACAGAAAAAGGTGGTTCAGTTGGCTTGCGAGAAGGCTCCGCGGCAAGCAGACATCCTGGGTTGTTGGACAGACGGGGGACAAGACCAGCGTGCACGCACACCGGTCAGAACGGGGCAGCGCTCGAGTCCCACATGCTGTGCACTCCGCAATGCACGAGCATGTGGGCCCAAACTGCCCTGAGACTAACAACGAGTCCGGGAGCCGTCACTCCCATGGACGGGGCATTACTAAGTGTGTCCCGACACCGTATGCGGCTCATATGGCTCTTCAAGCCGCGTCATCTCCTCCGCGCTAAGCTTGAGATCGAGAGCCGCGAGCGCGTCCTCTAAGTGGTGCATTTTGCTCGCGCCGATGATGGGCGAGCTCACCCCCAGCTTGGCCATCACCCAGGCCAGGGCGACCTGGGCCGGCTTCACACCGCGCGCCTGAGCTACCTCCGCTACCCGGTCCACGATGTCCCAATCTGTCTCACGGTAGTACAGCCCATGTCCGAAATCGTCCGTGCGGGCGCGGGTCGTCTCGCTCTTGCCGTCTCCCCGTTTGCGCGTTCCGGTGAGGAAACCCCGGGCAAGAGGACTCCATGGAATGCAACCGATGGGCAGAGCGGAATCATCTCGCGCTCTTCTTCGCGGTAGACCAGGTTGTAGTGATTTTGCATGGTGACGAACTGCGCGAGGCCGTTTGCCTTCTGGAAGGTAAGCATCTTCAGGAACTGCCAGGCATACATGCTGGACGCGCCGATGTAGAGCGCCTTCCCGGTCTTCACCACTTCATCCAGCGCCTCGCAGGTCTCTTCGATGGGAGTGTCCTTGTCGAAGCGATGGATCTGGTAGAGGTCCACGTAATCGACGCCGAGCCGATCGAGGCTGCGGTCGATGGAGGCGAGAATGTGTTTGCGCGAGAGCCCCCGATCGTTGGGCGCATCGCTCATCGGGTTGTAGACTTTGGTGGCCAGCACGAAATCATCACGCCGCGGTACAAACTCCCGCAGCAGCTTGCCGGTAATTTTTTCGCTCTCTCCGAGCGAATACACGTCTGCCGTGTCGAAGAAGTTGAGTCCCGCTTCAACGGATCGCCGCACAAAGGGCCTTGCTTCCTCTTCTTCCAACACCCATTCGCGCCACTTTGTCGAGCCGTAGGTCATCACCCCCAGGCAGATGGGTGAAACGCGAATCCCGGCGGATCCAAGTGGAACATAGTTCATGGTCAAGACTCCTCCGCCCTTGGACGCTGCCCGGCGGATTGAAGGCATCCGGCAGCTCCGGAACCTCCCCGCGAGTCGGTCCCGCATCGAACAGATAGAAGCTGGGCGGTGGAACACATTGCTACGCCGCACAGAAAGGAACGACATGCGAGATTCTAAATTTCAACTGCTCGGGCTGGTGTTGGTAGCCACATCACTATCGGTGGGACCGCAGATGGCCGGCGCGCAGTATGAGCAGGGGCACGACCAGCATCGTGACTTTTACAACGGGGCCTACGACGCCGGGCGTGGCGGAAACTACAA
>CAXUNH010000065.1:0-14896 GCA_964252405.1 uncultured Acidobacteriaceae bacterium
GTGCAACAGCCTCCAGCAGCGCCAGGAGCTGCTCCGGCGCGATCCCGTGCTTGCTCTCTTCGGTGGACAACTTCACTTCCACCAGGACGGGCAGGACCCTGCCGAGCGTCCCGGCCGTCGCATTCAAGCGCAACGCGGTCTTTTCCTCGTCCAGCGTGTCCACCGACGCAAACAGCTCCGCGGCTTTGGCGGTTTTGTTGTTCTGCAGCGGCCCGATGAGGTGCATTTCCAGGTCCGGGAGCGCCCCTAGCTCAGGTGCCTTGGCCTGCATCTCCTGCACGCGATTCTCCCCGAACAGCCGCTGTCCGGCGGCGTAGGCGTCGCGGATCGCGGCCACGGGGTGGGTCTTGCTGACGGCCATCAATCGAACCTCGTCCGGTGATCGCCCAGCCCGTGCGCAGGCCGTCGCCAGCTCCGCGCGCACCCGCTCCAGATTGTCCGCAATACTCACATGGCCAGTGTACGGGGGCAAAGCCGCTGTGGTGTGCATGCCCTGAAAGTGCATCCACTTCGCGCTTTATCCCGTCTCACAAGGCAGGGAGCGTTGGCCTTCGCGGCAACTTTCGGAGCCCCACGGGGTTACAGCCGCTGAGAGCCACATCGCAACAAGGAGTCCTTCAGATGTCCACGTCGTTCCAGCTTCACCCAGTTATGCGCCGCAGCCTTCAGTTGGCTGTCTTCGCCGGCGCCGGGCTCGCCGTAGCCGGCGCGCAGACCGCGTCCACAGCAACGGACAGCACGTCGCCCGTGCAGCCGCTCAGCTTCGGGACCGCCGCGGTTCCGTCGTTCGCGACCAGCGCCACCGCACCGCAGTTCAGCTCGAGCGTGTCCTCCTCGGCTGACAGCTATGATCCAACGCAGGCCGCCAACCAGCAGCTCGCCTCGCTGGAGAAGACCTTTGCCCTGCCCGGTGCCGAAGGCATGCAGTATGGCCAGCGCCGCCGGTACGGCTCGCCGCGCTACCGCGGCGGCAACACCAACGCGGACGGGTCGGAGAAGTACACCGGATATGCCGGTGTCGGTTTCCAGACGCCTCTGGGGAACAACTCGAACTACCTGACCACGAGCTGGGGATTCCAGGTCGGCGCGGGCCGGAACTTCAACAAGCATGTGGGCGTCAACCTGGAGTTCGACTACGACAAATTTGGTATGACCGGCACCACCATCAGCAATCAGTCAGTTCGCTACTTTAATGACCCGACAAACTCGAATGGACTCGATGCGAACAGTCACATCTGGTCCTTCTCCTTCCAGCCGACCTACCAAATCTACTCGGGGCAGGGACTCGGGGCTTACGTTACTGCAGGCGTGGGCTTCTACCATAAGGTTGCCAACTTCACCCTGCCGGAGCAGGCGCAGTACTGCGATTACATCTACGGTTGCTACTCGGTGTATGTGAACTCGAACGTGGATCACTACACCTCAAATGCGCCAGGCTTCGACGGCGGCATCGGGCTGACCTACAAGTTCTCGCGCTTCTCCAATGAGCGGCTATTTGCCGAGGTGCGCTACGTGTACATCGATAACCAGTTTCGCCCGGGTGCGACCAACACCACGGCCGTCGACGGCACCTACACCGGAAACAACTACTTCCCGGAAAACAGCAACACGACGTCGTACATCCCCGTGAAGGTCGGCATTCGCTTCTAGCCTTTGCCTGAGCGCGCACAAGAAAGGCCCGCTTCGGCGGGCCTTTTCGTTTACTTGAAGCTCACTTCAGATGCCGACCGGATAGGGCTTCTCATGAAGCCCTTCACCCTGGCTGCCTCCGCCCTTGCGCTCAAACAGGCCTTGCGTCAGGCTCAACAGCCCGGTGTACCAGTAACCCAGGACAAACAGCAGCAGAAACGGCACGGTGAAGAAGTTTTCCGTGCTGACCGCGTACCATACGGTCCACGCGAAGTAGCAGCCGATCCCCAATTCGATCCAGGGAATGATGCCCAGCCGCTTGCGATACTTCTTGGCCTCGCTCTTTTCCCCCTTCTGCTGCACGCGATACTTCGGCGTGCGGGCAAAGGCGCTCTTGATGCCGAACAGTGCTTCCATCACGGCCTTGGTGTTGGTGATCGCCAGGCCCGTGCCCATGGCCATCAGGAAGGGCAGATAGATCACCGTCTTCCACCATGTGCGCGGAAAGAGCTCCTTCTGGCTGACCATGTAGAAGCTCGAGACGGACGCTGTGGAGGCCAAGAAGAGGGGCAGATCGATGAGCAGCATCTGCAGCGGCCCCTGCCAGGAGCGGATGATCATCGCCGGCATCAGCAGCGTTGAAAGCACAATCATCAACGGGTAGCTGATGTTCGCTGTCAGGTGGTACCAGGCCTCCAGCTTGGTGTGGAAGGGCGCGTCGGAGCGCAGCACGCGCGGCAGGATCTTCTTGCTGGTCTGGATCAGACCCTTGGCCCAGCGCGCCTGCTGCGTCTTAAAGGCCGTCATCTCGATGGGCAGTTCGGCAGGGCACTCCACATCCTGCAAGTACTTGAACTTCCATCCCTTCAACTGGGCGCGATAGCTCAGGTCGGTGTCTTCGGTCAGGGTGTCGTGCTGCCATCCGCCGGCCTCTTCGATGGCCTTGCGCTTCCACATGCCCGCCGTCCCGTTGAAGTTGAAGAACACCCCCGCGCGCGAGCGGCCGCCGTGCTCCAGCACAAAGTGGCCGTCCAGCAGGATGGCCTCCACCTGCGTGAGGAAGCTGTAGTTGCGGTTGAGGTGGGTCCAGCGCGTCTGCACCATGCCCACGCCGGGTTCGGCGAAGTGATGCACCACGCGGTAGAGCCAATCCGGGGGCGGGACAAAGTCGGCATCGAAGATCGCCACCAGATCGCCCTTGGCGCTTTTCAGACCTTCTTCCAGCGCGCCGGCCTTGTAGCCGTACCGGTTGGTGCGATGGAGGTAGTGGATCGGCTGCGGGGGGAGCCCGTCGGCGCCGGCTGCGTAACGAGCAACCACGCCCGCAGCAACGTCCTTTGTCTCATCGGTAGAGTCATCCAGCACCTGGATCTCGAACCGGTCGCGCGGATACTGGATGCGGCAACACGCATCGATGAGCCGGTCCACGACGAACTGCTCATTGAACATGGGCAACTGGATCGTGACAAACGGGAGCTTGTCTTCGTCGAATTGCGCTGGCGGCTCGCTAGAGTGCGAGGCTTTGCGCTTGTTGCGGTAGTACAGCCACACCAACTGGTAGCGATGAATCCCATAGAACGCAAGGATCAGCATCACGATGAAGTACGGCACCAGCAGCGCGACATCAAAGCTGTTCCAGCGGTACGCATGCCGGAAGGTGCGGTCGGCGTAGTGTGTCTTCCAGTAGTGCCCAAGGCCGCGTGACGCGAAAAAGGCAAGCGCATTGAGCATGGCGTGCAGGGAAGAGCTCCAGAGTTCCGGGTGAACCCCCTTATTCTACCGGGGACCCCCCTGATTGTGAGCCCGATCTCAGGGGTGCCCGGGTGGAGTCTCCGGGGGGTTCCTGGCGGCGATGGCGTCGGTGGCCGGCGTGCGCCAGTTCACCACAAAGTACTGCGTGGGCCCGTCGCCCACGTTGCGCAGGCTGTGCCAGGACTCCGACCCGTTCAGGATCACCGAGCCCGGTCCAAGCCGCACCCACTTGCCATTGGACAACGTCTCGACTGTGCCCTTGTCAATGAGCACCAGTTCTTCGTTGGGGTGGTGATGGGGCGGATGCGAACTCTGGCCCGCGTTCAGGGTGGTGATGTGGACTTCGAGCTCCTCCAGCGTGGCCGTGGGCCCCTTCAGCACGGGACGCGACTCGCCGACAGGGGTCTTGCTCGCCTTCATTGCGTCCCACGGATAGGTGGACGCTCCGAGGATGCCCGGAGCTGCGGGTGCAAGGGCGAAGACGCACCCTGTTAGCCCTGCCGCAGCCGCGGCGACGGCCAGGTCACGCTTTGTGAGCTTCAGCATGTGATCTCTCCTCCGGGCCGGGCGCTTGCCAGTCCCGGCGCGCGTGGCATAAAGTTTTCGAGCCGAAATAAAGAGCGCTCGTCGGGAACTATACCGCACGGGACGCACCCCCTTCACCTCCAACAGACCCGGGAGATCGATGCACAGCAAAGACAGACGGTCCTTTCTTCAGAACGCCGGTACGCTCGGCTTTGCTGCTGCAGTGCCCTCCGCCTTTTTCGGCCAGGGCGCGGCGACGCAGACCCCCACGGAGGAGACCGCGCCCTCCACGCCGCCGCAGATCGCCAAGCCCAGCCACCCGGTCCGGTTTGGGGTGTGCGGCATGAGCCACGATCACATCTACGGCATGGTGGAGGCCATGATCCGCGGCGGCGGGGAGCTGGTCAGCGTGTACGCGGCAGAGCCCGAACGGGGCGCAGCCTTCAGCAAGCGCTACCCGCAAGCCAGGCTGGTCACGACCGAGGACGCGGTCCTTGCTGACCCGAACCTGCAGCTTGTGCTCAGCTCGGCAATTCCCAATGAGCGTGCGCCCATTGGTGTGCGCGCCATGCGCCACGGCAAGGACTACCTCAGCGATAAGCCCGGGGTGACTACGCTCGAGCAACTTACCGAGATACGCAAGACGATCACCGAGACGGGCAGAATCTTCGCGATCATGTACTCCGAGCGGCTGGAGGTGAAGGCTGCCGTGGAGGCGGGCTACCTGGTGCAGGGGGGCGCCATTGGTAAGGTCATCCAGACGATCAACATCGCGCCGCATCAGATCACGCAGCGCGCCGGCGATGCCGGCGGCGGTACCGGCCGGCCCGAGTGGTTCTGGCACCCTGAGCAGTACGGCGGGATTCTTACCGATATCGGCTCGCACCAGGTCGATCAGTTTCTCTTCTACACCGGCTGTACGCAGGCCGAGGTGGTCGCCTCGCAGGTGTGCAACGTGCGCCATCCGGAGCATCCGCAGTTTCAGGATTTCGGCGACATGACCCTGCGCGGCAACCACGGCTTCGGCTACGTGCGGCTCGATTGGTTCACGCCCAACGGCCTGGGCACCTGGGGCGATGGCCGGCTCTTCCTCCTGGGCACGGATGGCTACATGGAATTGCGCAAGTACGCTGATGTCGGTCGGTCGCACACGGGCAATCATCTGTTCCTCGTCGACAAGAACTCCGCGCACGCCTTCAACTGCAACAACGTGGTCCTGCCGTTCGGCCCGCAGTTCATCGCCGACGTCGCCAACCGCACGCACGTGGCGCAGGACCAGACGCAGTGCCTGCTGGCGGCGGAACTCGTCATCCGCGCGCAGATGAAAGCCACTCACGCCACGATCACGTAGTCACTGCATGCTTGCCCCGGGTCTGGATCTCGGATCCGGGAACGCGCATGCCGAATGAGGGAGCCATGAGCAACGAACAGAGCACGGGCGCAACGACACGTCGCAGCTTTCTCAAGCGCTCGGCCGCAAGCGCTGCCGCGGTCGGGTTCCCCACCATTCTCCCGGCACGCCTCTTCGGCCAGTATGCGCCCTCGAAGCGCATCAACGTGGGGACCATCGGCTGTGGACGGATCTCGCGCGTGCATGACCTGCCCGGGATCTGGCAGTTCGATCACGCGCGGATCGTGGCTGTGTGTGACCTGTATGCGCCGCGCGTGGACGAAGCCAAACGCTACATCAACGCCTACTACGCCAGGAAGACCGGAAAGGCCTACGACGGCGTGACCGGTTACTCGAACTACCATGAGCTTCTTGCAAACAAGGACATCGACGCCGTCGTGATCTCTACGCCGGACCACCAGCACGCGATCGTCGCGGTGGATGCCGTGAGGGCGGGGAAGGACGTCTACTTGCAGAAGCCCGCGTCGCTCACGATCGCGGAAGGCCGCTATCTGTCCAACGCCGTCCAGGCCTCCGGGCGCATTCTGCAGATCGGCTCGCAGCAGCGCTCGTGGGCGCAGTTCCGTTACGCCGCGGAGCTGGTCCGCAACGGCCGTATCGGCGAGTTGAAGCACGTGGAGATCGGTCTGCCGGGTGATCCCGCCGGCGGTAATCCCACACCCATGCCGGTGCCGCCGGGGTTCCAGTACGACGCGTGGCTGGGGTCCACGCCCGAGGTCGCCTATACCGTTGACCGCGTGATGCCGCCCGAGGGCTTCGACCGCCCCGGTTGGCTGCGCATGGAGCAGTTCGGCGCGGGCATGATCACCGGCTGGGGCGCGCATCATGTGGACAGCGCGCACTGGGCCATGGACACCGAGTACACCGGGCCGGTCGAGGTCTGGGGCAACGCCGAGTTCCCCCACTACTCGCCGGGCAAGCCCGGACTCTGGGACGTGCACGGCAAGTTTCTTACGCACGCGGTCTACGCCAACGGCGTCACCATGGACATCTCCGGCGACTTCCCGAACGGCATCAAGTTCTACGGCACGGAGGGCTGGCTCTTTGTCACCCGCACGGAGCAGACCACTCCCACGGACCCGGGCGGGCATCCCGTAGGCGGCACCAAGGCGACTGGCCTGGACGCGAGCGACCCGAAGATTCTCACCGCCGTGATCGGTCCGGACGAAGTCCACCTGCCTAAGTCCACGGACCAGCACGGCAATTGGCTGGACTGCATCCTCAGCCGCCAGGAGCCTATCTCGCCGGTCGAGAAGGGCCATCGGGCGTGCTCCACCTGCCTGGTGCACCACATTGCCATGCACGCCGAAGGCAAACACCTGCACTGGGACCCGCAGCGCGAGCGCTTCGCCAACGATGAGGCCGCCAACGCCCGACTTTCCCGTCCGCAGCGCGCGCCGTACACCTTCAGCGCCTAAGTTGCAGACCTGAGCCGTAGGCGGGCGTTCCCCCTCACGCTATAATCACCACATCACCCGCGCTGGAGAGTTGGCCGAGAGGCTGAAGGCGGCGGTTTGCTAAACCGTTATAGGACCAAAAGTTCTATCGGGGGTTCGAATCCCCCACTCTCCGCCATTTTTCAGGCCGCCCCTCCCGGGCGGCTTTTCTCTTGCTCGCCTTTGCTCTGGCCTCATGGGACGTCATGCACGCGGCTCCGAACCAAGCGTCCGGGTGACGTACGCCTACTGCTTTCAGAAGCTTAGCGGGCTCCGCGGCGCTACGTACAACGGCGGTCCCTTACCACTCTCGTGCCATGAGGATTTCCGTTGGTGGTATGGGAACGACCGGCTGTTCCCAATACGGTCATAGGGACAAGTCATGTTACCTGCCTCCCCGATCCCACGTTTGAAGAGCTCCGCTGTGGATTCCCCGTTTTCCCCTACCTCTCTGGCCTGCACGAAGAAGGCAGGGAACCAACGGGAACCGGCCGGGTGCGCCATTGATCTACAGACGTGCTTCCGGGGGCAGCTTGCCCGGCGGCGACCGCCCTTCACCCCTATCCGGCACTCCACAGGCATGGGGAACAGTTGCAAATAGGAACCAAGAATTCATGATCCCGACCAACGGTGGCACATTCTCCTCTGCCTGGACACGCTCCGCTACGGCTTCGACGGTGAACGTCGACTGCTCCACGCCCGGGGCAGCCGCGCGCGCCAAGGGTGCGCAGGGAACGCAGGGCCACCGGGCGCAGGGGCAAAGATCGATTTGCGGAAAGACGGGTCAGGCCGCCTTTTTTGTGTTTCTCGCACTGCTGGCGAGCCACTTTATGCCCCGTGCGGGCGCGCAGACGGCTCGTGTCGCGGGCGAGGTAACGTCCTTTGGGTCTTCGCTCACGAATGCGGCAGCGGTCGCCGTCGATGCGGCGCAGAACGCTTATGTCGTGACCACTGCGGGCGCGGTCTACAAGGAGACCTTTCATAGCACGACGAGCGCGTACACAGAAGCGCCCCTGTTTACCGCCGCCGCTGCCGCGTCCGGGATCGCCGTCGACAGCGCAGGGGTAAACATCTACGTCGGCACCGGAGCGGGGCATTCGGTGGTGCACTACACCGGGTCCGGCACCAGCTACGTGGCTGGAACGACGTTCTCCGGCTTTACCGGCACAACGTCCGTCGCAGTGGATGGGAGCGGGAACGTCTACATTGCGGATGGGAATTCGGGAACTCTGTACAAGGAGACGCTGTCCGGAACGACCTTCAGTCAGGCGAGCATCGCAACAGGCCTTACCGGCGCGAAGTACCTGACCATCGATCCAGCGGGCAATCTTTTCGTTGCCGACAGTGTGGGCGACTTCTACAAGGTCAGCGGAAGTGGGACCACGTACACCCAGGCGACGCTCTCCGTAACGGGCTACACCAGCGTGACCGGGTTGGCCGTTGACGCCAAGGATGACCTCTTCATCGCGACCTCGTTGACGGACGTCTACGAAGCGGCGCTGAGCGGCACCACCTACACTTCGGCGCCGTACTACCAGGATGCGGCAACGGGCGTCGCCCTTGACAGCGCAGGCGACGTGTTTCTGGTCGGGGCAACGCAGACCGCCGGCACGAAGCTTACGGTCGGCAGCGGTTACCTGAACTTCGGTTCCGTCGGACCTGGCACGCCGCCTTCGATGACGATCGCCTTCACGCTGACGTCGGGGTTGCAAGCCGTGCTGACGCCCCCGACGGTGGTCACGCAGGGCCTCACCGGCTACGATTTCTCGCTCGGTAGCGGCAGCACCTGTACGGATACCGCTACGCTTACACAGGGCCAAAGCTGCACAGTCGTCGTTCAGTTCTCGCCGAAGGCCTCGGGATCCCGTCTGGGCGCGGTAAATCTCAATACGGCTGCGGGACCGATCGGCTACAGTTACCTGGGCGGAACGGGTTTTACGCCTGTCGCGGTATACCAGTCCGTCACTCTGCTGAACACGATCGCTTGCCCGAACAGCGCCTGCAGCTCCGCTCTTCCCAATGGTCTGAGCAACGGCCGCGGTCTGACGGTGGATCCGGCGGGCAATATCTGGGTAGCGAACAGCACAGCCGGTCAGATCCTTAAGTTTCCCGCAGGATCGAAGACGCCTACCGTTTTCACGACCACCACCACCTGCTCTCCGGTGGGAACTGCCGTGGACGGCGAAGGCAACGTGTTCTACACCTGTAACGGCGAAAGTAATATTTACGAGCTGGTTGGGGGGCAGGGAACGGCCGTTGCCATCCCCATCAGCTATGGCGGCACAAACTACTCGACCGACGATCACCTCAGCGTGGATGCTGCCGGGAATCTATACCCCACCTCGTACCAGCCGGCGAGCAATCTATTTTTTAAAGTAGACGCCACGACCCACGCCGTCACGGTGATCGGCACGGCGCCAGCCGGCGCGCGTTTTGTGGGCGCGGTCACGGATGCAGCGGGCAACACGTTTGCGCCGGATTACAACAACGGCATCCTGTATGAGCTGCCCGCAGGGGCGACCACGCTGACGACGCTGTACAACATGGGCAAGACCACCGCGCCTCATGCGATCGCCGAGGACGCGGCGGGCAGCCTCTACGTCACGACCACCATCCCCGGAACAACAGGCAGCGGCAGTTCGAATCTGCTGCGCTTCCCCGCAGGCAGCTACACCTCGGCCCCGGCGAGCATCTCGGTTCCGGGCGGGGACAGCCTGTGGATCACCCCGGACGGCAACTTTTACACGATCTACAGCAATGCGACCCTGGCGGTGTACTCGCGGAGCGTCTTTTCGCTGGCCTTCCCGGACACCGCGGTGGGCCAAACCAGCGCCGCGCAGAGCGTGACGCTGGAAAACGACGGCACGGCGCCGCTCACCATCTCGCCCCCGTCCAGCGGCACGAATCCAAGCATCTCCACGAACTTCAGCTTTGACCCGAGTTCCACCTGCCCACGGCTGTCCAGCAACTCCTCCCCTATTGTGCTGGCTGCGGGCGGCAGTTGCTCGGACGTGATGGAGTTCACGCCAACGCAGGCGGGCACCATCGCCGGCTCGCTGGTTACGACCGACAACTCAGCCAACGTCGCAGGCTCCACGCAGACCATCAACGTCAGCGGCAAGAGCACGCCGGGGACGCCGACGGTGACCGTGCCCAGCGCCTCAGGGACCCTGGGTCAGAACGCGACTCTGACGGCGACGATCACAGGCGGGGGCGTCTCGCCCACCGGGGCCGCCGGCTTCGTCGTGGGCTCCAATGCCTCGGTCGCGGGAACATGCTCTTCCGCGTCCGGTACCGAAAGCTGCACGGTCACCTACTCGACTACGGGGCTCTCCGCCGGCGCGAACACCATCACCGTGTCCTACGCAGGCGATGGAAATTACCTGGCGCAGACGGGAACGGGAACGCTCACGCTTGCCGCAGCGCCGACCACCACGACGGTTGCCTCTTCGCAGGCCTCGTCCACCTTTGGCGCTCCCGTCACCTTCACGGCGAACGTCACCTCCGGCATCGGCACTCCCAGCGGATCGGTGACCTTCCTGGATGGCGGCACCTCAATCGGCAACGGCGCGCTGGACGCCGCCGGCAATGCCACGTTGACCACAAGTGTTCTGAGCGTCAGCACGCACAACATCACCGTGGCGTATACGGCCAACGGAAACTTTGCCGCGTCCACCTCGACCGTTCTTCAGGAGAAAGTTGCAAGGGCGACCGGCTATTCCAACTCGCTGACAACGTCGGATCCCTCACCCAGCTTCGGCACCAACATCACTCTGACGGATACGCTGGCCACCCTGGGCGGAGTTGCGCCGACCGGCACGGTGACGTTCTACAGCAACACCACACAGATCGGAACAGCGACTCTCGACGGCTCCGGCAAAGCGACGCTCCCGTACGCGAACCTTCCGGTGGGGTCGGACAAGATCACGGCGCTGTATGGCGGAGACGGCAACTACGCTTCCACCTCGGCATCGCTGACGGAAACGGTTGTCAGGGCGACCGGCTACGCCAACAATCTGACGAGCAGCAATCAAGCGCCGATGTTCGGCTCCAGCGTCACGCTGACCGACACGATCCCCGTGCTGGGCGGTGTGGCCGCAACCGGGAGCGTCACCTTCCTGAACGGCACAACTTCCCTCGGCACAGGGACGCTCACCAACGGTGTGGCCACGCTCACCACGTCCACGCTCCCTGTCGGAACCGACACGATCAGCGTCTCCTATAACGGCGACGCGAACTACAACGTCAGCACCTCCAACAATCTCGCCGAAACGGTGGCGAAGGCCAGTGGGTATAGCGATGTGCTCGCGACCTCCAACGCCAGCCCCAGCTTCGGCAGCGGCGTGACGCTCACGGTGACCTTTGGTTCCGCGGCGGGCGTGTACCCGACAGGCACCGTGAACTTCCTCAATGGGACGACTTCGCTCGGCACGGAGACGATCAGCTCGACGGGCGTTGCGACGATCACCACAAGCGCCCTGCCGGTAGGGTCGGACAGTGTGACCGCGCAGTATGCAGGTGACGGCAACTTCGCTGCGGCTACCTCCAACGCGGTGGCCGAGAGCGTAACCAAGGCAACGGTGAGCACCGATTTGCTGACCACTTCCAACGCCAATCCGGCGTTTGGCGGTTCTGTGGTCTTGACTGACACGCTGGCTCCCATCAATGGCGTGTATCCCACGGGCACGGTCAACTTCCTGAACGGCACCGTCTCGCTGGGCACGGGCACCCTCGGCGCGACTGGCGTGGCCACGTTGACCACGGGCGCGCTGCCGGTCGGCACGGATACCGTAACGGCACAGTATGGCGGCGATGGGAACTTTAACACAGCGACCTCCAACGCCCTGACCGAGACGGTGACCAAGGCGACCGTCACGAGCGACGTTCTCACTACCTCGAACGCGACCCCTTCCTACGGCAGCAGCGTCACGCTGACCGACACGATCGCTGCGGTGAACGGCAACTACCCGACGGGCACGGTGACGTTCATGAACGGCTCCGCTTCGCTTGGCACGGGCACCTTGAGCGCCGGCGTTGCAACGCTCAGCACAACGGCTCTGCCGGTGGGCACGAATACGATCACGGCTCAGTATGGCGGGGACACCAACTTCAACACTGCGAACTCCAACTCGCTCACCGAAACCATTGCCAAGGCCACCGGCTACAGCAACGTCCTGACCACCTCGAACGCGAATCCGACCTTTGGCACGGGCATCACCCTTACAGACACCATCGCCGCGGTAAACGGGACATATCCGACGGGTTCGGTGACGTTCCTGAACGGCACCTTGCCGATCGGCGCAGGCACGCTGAGCGCAACAGGGGTGGCCACACTCAACATCAGCTCACTGCCGGCCGGCACCGACAGCATCAGGGTGTCGTACAACGGCGACAGCACCTTCGATACCAGCACATCCAACACGCTGACCGAGACCGTCACGAAGTCCGCCGTGCCCAGCAATGTTCTGGGGACGTCAAACGCCAGCCCCGGTTATGGCGACAGTGTCACGTTCACCGATACCCTGGGCGCCCTTGGAGGGAACTATCCCACGGGCTCGGTCAACTTCTTCAACGGCACGGCACAGATCGGCAGCGGCACCATCAGCCCTACCGGGGTTGCCACGTTCACGACGATCAGCTTGCCGGTTGGCACGGATACGATTACGGCCCAGTATGCGGGCGACAGCAACTTCAACAGCTCCAATTCCAACTCGGTTGGAGAAAACGTGGGCAAAGCCTCGGGGTACAGCGATGTCCTCACCACCTCGAGCGCCTCGCCAACCTTTGGCAGCAGCGTTACCCTGACGGACACGATCGCCGCCGTGAACGGCACGTATCCCACGGGCAGCGTCACCTTCCTGAATGGAACCGTGTCGCTGGGCAGCGGTACCTTAAGCGCTACCGGTGTGGCCACACTTACCACGAGTGCGCTGCCTTCCGGTCCCAACAGCATCACGGCGCAATATGCGGGGGACAACAACTTCGGTTCCGCGACCTCCAACGCCGTCGCGATTACCGTGGGCAAGATCGCGGCGACCAGCACGGACACGGTTATGGGCACGGGCACCTACGGTGCGCCGGCTACGCCCATCACCGTGAACATCCCGTACACCGGCCCCACGGCACCCACCGGAGCCATTACGGTCACCGACGGCCAGGGCAATTCCGTTGGGATCCAGGCTTCCACCTGCACTGCCTCGCCCACGGCGCTCTCCTGCCCGGGCACTTTACCTACGGCCAATGAGCCGGTCGGAGCCAACCCCGCGACGGTCAGCCAGGCCGGGGACGCCAATTACGCCGGCAATGCGGGCACAGGCACGATCACCATCAACAAGGCGTCCGCCACCAGCACGGACACCGCTGCGGGCAGCGGCAGCTACGGCGCAGACACAACGGCCATCACCGTGAAGATTCCTTTCGCTGGGACCAAAGCGCCCAGCGGGGACATCACTCTCGCGGACACCTACAACAATACCCTCACGTTTAAGGCCGCGAACTGCACGTCAGCAAGCCAGGTCCTGACCTGCACAGCAAACCTCCACACCGGGAACGAGCCCCTCGGTTCCAACTCGCTCACCGTGAACCAGGCCGGGGACAGCAACTACACCGGAAGCAACGGTTCGGGCACGGTGACCATTGGACCTGCCGTGGCTTCCACGGGCGACACCGCCACAGGTACCGGCACGTATGGCAGTGCGGCAACCAGCGTCAAGGTGACCATTCCGTACACGGGTTCCTCCGCTCCTACAGGCGCAATCACTGTTTCCGATACGCACAACAACAGCGTCACCGTTCAGGCCTCTACCTGCACGGCCGGCAGCGGCACCCTTACCTGCACGACGAACCTGAACACGGCGAATGAGCCCATCGGCGGCAACCTCGTTCTGGTGAGCCAGGCGGCCGACCCGGACTACGCGGGGAGCAGTGGGTCTGGGACCATCACGATCAACAAGGCCCCGGCGACAACCACCGACAGCGCCAACGGCACGGGCACCTATGGTGCGCCGACCACAGCCATCACCGTCACGATCCCCTATACAGGCGTTGCGGCCCCCACCGGCGCGATTACGGTGAAGGACACCCTGGGCAACACGGTCTCCATCGCTGCTTCTGGTTGCGCTGCCTCCGGATACGCGTTGGAGTGCACCGCCAATCTCCCCACGGCCAACGAGCCGGTCGGCGGCAACAACGCCCTTACGGTCAGCCAGGCTGGCGATGGGAACTACAACGGCAGCACGGGCACAGGAAACGTCATCATCGGCAAGGCCCCAGTGACCTCTACGGACACCGCCAGTGGCACAGGGAGCTACGGCGATCCGACCACACAGGTGGTTATAACCATCCCCTACGCCGGTGTGACCCCGCCGTCGGGCCCCATCACCCTGTCCGATAGCTTCGGCGAGACCGCATTCGTCGATCCTTCCACCTGTGTGAGCTCCGGCGGTGCCCTTACCTGCACCGCCAGCCTGCCCACGATGAAGGAACCGACAGGCAAGAATCCCGTTAAAGTCAGCCAGGCGTTCGACAGCAACTATGCCGGCAGCAGCGGTTCCGGCATCGTCACCATTAACCCTGCGGGTGCCCAGAGTGACGACTCCGCGACAGGATCGGGCTCGTACGGTGCGCCGTCCACCCCGATCACGGTGGTCATCCCCTTTTCGGGCGCAACCTCGCCCATTGGCGCGATCACGGTCTCTGACCTGCTGCGTAACTCGGTAACGATCGACCCTGCAACCTGCAAAGCTTCGGGGAGTGCGCTTGTGTGCGCCGCTGCCCTGGGCACCGCCAATGAGCCCGTCGGCAGCAACGTGGTGAACATCGCCCAGGCAGGGGACGCCAACCACGCCAGCAGCACCGGCACGGGCACCATCACCATCAACCAGGCTCCGCTGACAAGCAACGACACCGGCACCGGGGCGGGGACGTACGGCTCCGCAACGACGGCGGTCAATGTAACGCTCCCGTATGCCGGCGTGGCCGCTCCGAGCGGTGCAGTCACCGTCACCGATAGCCTCGGCAACACCGTCACGGTCCCGGCGTCGGTCTGCACGGCCGGGACGCAAGCGCTGACCTGCACCCTGAACCTGCCCACGGTGAATGAACCGCTGGGCGCCAATCAGATCACCATTGCCCAGGCTGTGGA
>CAXUNH010000065.1:14906-16484 GCA_964252405.1 uncultured Acidobacteriaceae bacterium
CCGGCACAGTTACGATTTCTACCTCGCCGGTCAGTCCTGTCGGCAGCACCTCCTCCGGCGTGCAGAACGTGACGATCACGCAGGGCACGGCTTCCACGCTGCTTACAGCAACCCTGGCTTATGGCGGAGCCGTTCCTCCTTCCGGGGCGGTGACGTTCACCGTCGCCGGCGGTGCACCGGTCACGGCTACCTGCAGCACCGGTGCTTCGCCGGAGACCTGCACCGCAACCTACCCGACCGCTTCATTGCAGGTCGGCACCTACGCGATCACGGCGACGGAAGCGGCTGACGCGAACTACACCGCGGGCAGCGCCACTGGAACCCTGACGGTCGCCACCGGCTCGGTCAGCCCAATTCTCGATTCCATCAGCTACGTCGGCAATGTCTTGATCATTGCGGGAACGCAGAGCGCGAACCTCACCGCGAACATCACGTACACCGGTCCGGTACCCACAGGCGTTCTCACTTTCAATCTGCCGGGCGGCACACCTGTCACGGCGACCTGCAGTTCGGGTCCGTCGCCGCTGACCTGCACGGCGGCCTATCCCACGGCCTCGCTCGCGCCGGCTACCTACGTCATCACGGCGCAGGAGGCTGCCGACAGCAACTACCCGCAGGGGGAAGCGACCGCGCTGCTCACTGTCTCGCCGAGTGCTTCCACCCCCGTCTCGCCGATCCTGGCGACCGGCAGCTATGTCAACAGTGTGCTCGTGCCGTACGGCACGGCTAGCGCTACCCTGTATGCCACCATCGTCTTCAACGGACCACCGCCCACCGGCGCGGTCACCTTCTCCGTGGTCGGCGGGTCGGGTAATTCCGTGCAGGGCGTCTGCACCTCGGGCTCCTCGCCCATGATCTGCACAGCCGACTACCCGACAGCCACGTTAGGTATCGGCGGGTACGAGATCCAGGTCAATGTTGCGGCAGACAGCAACTACCCTGCTGGCAGCGCGATCGGCACACTCACCGTCAGCGAGGTCGCCGCGTCCAACAACGACACAGTCACGGGCACCGGCAACTACGGCGACCCCACCAGCCCCGTAACGGTCACCATCCCGTACCCGGGATCGATCGCACCGACCGGGGCCATCACCGTCACGGACAGCTACAGCAATACCGTCACAGTTCAGGCTTCAGTCTGCTCCGCTGCCGGCGGAACGCTGACGTGCCCGGCGAGTCTGCCCACAGCCAACGTGCCCGTAGGGACGGATGCGGCCACCGTTACCCAGGGCCCTGACACCGTCTACGCGCCCAGCGCCGGCAAGGGCCCGATCACCATCGGCAAGGCGCCGGCGACCGCCACCGACAGCGCTACGGGAACGGGCAACTTCGGCGCCGCCACATCGTCCGTCACGGTTACCATTCCCTACGCGGGCACAGCCGCCCCAAGCGGCGACATCACCATCGCGGACAGCTTCACGAACAAGGCAACCGTCTCTGCGGCCAACTGCACCGCCGCGAGCGGCACGCTGACCTGCACGACGAATCTTGCCACAGCCAACGAGCCGCTGGGCAATCATCCGCTCACGGTCGCGCAGGCCGGCGACAGCAACTACGCCGGCAGCACCGGCACGGGCA
>CAXUNH010000065.1:16584-17902 GCA_964252405.1 uncultured Acidobacteriaceae bacterium
CGACAGCAACTACGCCGGCAGCACCGGCACGGGCACCGTCACCATCAACAAGGCGCCGGCAACCAGCGGAGACACCACCACCGGCACGGGCTACTACGGCGGCGCGACCACCCCAGTTACGGTGACCATCCCCTACGTCGGGGCTGTCGCTCCGTCCGGCTCGATCACCGTCTCTGACACCCACAACAACACCGTCACCATTCCTGCCTCGTCCTGCACTGGAGCGGCTGGCGTGCTCACCTGCACGGCAAACCTGCCCACAGCGAATGAGCCGGTAGGATCGAACACGATCAACATCAGCCAGGCCCCGGACACCAACTACAGCGGCAGCACCGGCTCGAGCACGATCACCATCGGCAAGGCTCCGGTCACCACCGGGGACACCGCCTCAGGTACCGGGGTCTACGGCTCGCCGACGACCACCGTGACCGTCACCATCCCGTACGCGGGCGTGGAGTCTCCCACGGGCACGATTACCCTCTCCGACACTCTTGGCGAGACGGTTACCGTGCCGGCCTCTGCATGCACTGCCGCCGCGGGCGTCCTCACCTGCTCGGTCAGCTTTCCTTCGGCCAGTGAGAACGTCGGCAACAACCCGATCACGGTTACCCAGGCCGGCGACAGCAACTACCTCGGCAGCAACAGCAGCAGCACCTCCTCCAGCAGCACCATCATCATCAACAAGGCCGGCCCGGGTGCGGACACCGCCACTGGCACCGGCACCTACGGCGCGGCCACCACGCCGGTTGCGATCACGATCCCCTTCGCCGGGGCAGCCCCCACGGGCGCCATCACGCTGGCGGATACGCGCGGCAACACCGTTCTGGTGACCAGCTGCACCGCGGGCAACAACACGCTCGCCTGCACGGCGAACCTGCCCACTGCGACCGAGCCCGTCGGCCCAAACACCGTCACCGTCAGCCAAGCGGCTGATCCCAACCACGCGGCCAGCACCGGCACAGGGACCGTCACGATCAACAAGTCCCCTGCTACGGCTACGGACACCGCCACCGGCACGGGCACGTATGGCGCGGCCAGCACCGCCGTCACGGTCACGATTCCGTATGTCGGCCAGGTCGCTCCCACCGGCGCGGTCACCGTGGCCGATGCCTTCAACGAAACGGCCACGGTGGGCGGTTCTGCTTGCACCGCGGCTGCCGGTGCTGCCGGAATCCTGACCTGCACCCTGAACCTGCCCACGGTGAATGAACCGGTCGGCAGCAACCCCGTCACCGTCACCCAGGTCGGGGACGGCAACTACCTAGGCAGCACCGGTACAGGCACCGTCACCGTCAACAAGGCGGGCGCGGGCGCTGAC
>CAXUNH010000066.1:0-17640 GCA_964252405.1 uncultured Acidobacteriaceae bacterium
ATGCCGGCGGAGACGGTCTTGGAGAGACCGAAGGGGCTGCCGATGGCGAGCACCCAGTCGCCGACCTGCGCGCCATTGGAGTTGCCGAGCTTGATGGTGGGCAGGGGCTGGGCGCTGTCGATCTTGATCACGGCGATGTCGGTGGAGGGATCTGTGCCGACGAGCTTGGCGGGACGGCCCTCGTCGGAGGGGTTATCCGGGTCGGTGGAGAGCTTGACGTAGATCTTGTCGGCTTTGTCGATCACGTGGTTGTTGGTGATGATGTAGCCGCGTGGGTCCACGATGAAGCCTGAGCCGAGGGCACGACGGGTGCCGGCCTCAGGTGCGCCACCGCCCCCGCCGCCAAAGAAGCGGTTGAAGAAGTCCTGCATGTCATCGCCGCCACCGCCGCCGTCTCCCCCATCAGGGTTGGGCAGGGCACGCCGGTTGCCCCGCCGGCCGGTATTGGGGACCTGCTTGGGCGTGGACTCGGTGTTGATGTTGACCACGGCGGGGCCGACCTGCTTGACGATGGTGGAGAAGCCGTTGGACAACGTCACCGGCGAGGGGATGGTGAGGGGGCGAGCGTCCGCGGAGTTGATCGCCGCCTGGCCTTCTTTGCCGCTGACTTTGCCGGTGAGCATGGAGCCGGCGAGCACCAGGGCGGACAGGGCGCCGAGAGTGGTAAAGGTGGCGGCGGGCGTCAGGCGCCGGCGCATACGCGAGCGAAGATCGCCGTCGGAGGGGTTGATGTGGGACATGGGTATGTGCTTCCTCTTGCGCAAAAGAATAGGCCGAAAGGTGCTTTGAGGTGGTGGACGGACGGCGTAGAGTGCCGGCCAGCTCTTTGCCTCGAATGAATTAGTAGACGCTTTCCGGGGCGAAAAGTCGCCGAACGGACGCGTCAGGGCTCCATCGGTAGGATAGCTGCTTTTGATAATGCGGTTGGCCCGAGCTCTGCGAGGACGATGCCGCCCAAAATCAGGCCCGCGCCCCCGAGCGCCCGGGTGCCGAGACGCTCGCCGAGGAAGAGCAGCGAAGTGAGCCAGGCGAAGACGGGCTCCAGGGTGAAGATCAGCGCGGTATGGGAGGCGGGAAGGTGCCCCTGGGCCCAGCTTTGAATGGTGAACGCTGCCGCGGTAGCGAGGATCGAGGTGACGGCGAGTGCGGTGCCGACGGTGGGGGTGAGGTGGAAGCGCAGAGGGCGATCGAGCGGGAGGAATACGAGCATGGCGGCGGTGGCGAAGACAATCTGCACGGTTCCAAGGGCGCGGGCGGGGATGGCATTCGCCCCATGGGCCAGGGTAAGGAGATGGATGGCGAAGGCGATGGCGCAGCCAAGCGTAAGCCACTCGCCTACGTGCATGCCGGAGAGGAGGGCGAGACCGGCGCCGGGGTTGCTGGTGAGAAGAACGATCCCGAGGAAGGCCACGGCTGCACCGGCGTAGGCGGCCGCATGCGGGCGCGGCGTTTTCGGGAGGCGAAGGCCGGGGATCAGGCTCAGCAACGGGACGAGGACGACGACGAGACCGGTGAGGAAGGCTGATTTGGACGGTGTTGTGCGAGCGAGGCCGGTAGCCTGGAGCTCGTAGCCGAGCGCGAGGAAGAGGCCGGCGGTGGCGCAGAGTCTGAGCTGCGGTTTGGAGAGGGTTTTCAGGGATTTCCAGTTGAAGGTGAGCAGGACAGCCGAGGCGAGCGCCATCCGCAGCAGATTGAACAGGAGCGGAGAGACTTCGCGAAGGGCGGCTTTGACGAGCGGGAAGGTACAGCCCCAGACAAGGCTGACGGCGATCAGAAGCAGGTGGGCAGTGAGGTTGTGGTGGCGGCGATTGAGGCGAGTGGGCATGTTTGAATGCGAGTGCTTGTTGGGTGCTGTGCGGCAAGGGGCAGAACGCAGGTCTCTCCACTACGCGGGACGGTGAAGCTGTCCCGCTTCGGTCGAGATGACAGATCTATCGATCGCTGGATCAGGGCCGGGCTCGGTTTGTCGCTGGATCAGGGCCGGTCTTGCGTTTTGGATGGCGCGGTCGGATCTGGCATCGTTTGGAAGCGGGTCATGCCGCCGACTACGGTGCGGAGAACCTTTGTGTGGAGGAGTTCCTGGGGAGTTGCTTTTGTGATGTCGCGATCCAGGACGATGAAGTCGGCGAGGAAGCCGGGTTCGAGGCGGCCTTTGATCCCTTCGCGGAACTCGGCGAAGGCGGGGGCCTGGGTATAGGCGTAGACGGCTTCGTTGAGGGTGAGTTTTTGTTCGGGGTGGAAGGTCTGGGTGCCGGATTCGTTTTGGCGCGTGATGGCGGAGTAGAGGCCGCGGAAAGGATCGATGGATTCGACCGGGTAGTCGGTGCCGAAGGCGAGCGTGACGTTGTGGTTGAGGAAGGAGCGCCAGGCGTAGGCGTACTCGGAGCGCTCGGGGCCGAGGCGTTGGCCGGCCCAGGCCATGTCGGTGAGCAGATGGCTGGGCTGCATGGAGGCGATGACCCCCAGGCGGGCGAAGCGGTCGAACGCGTCAGGGGTGACGACCTGGGCGTGTTCGATGCGGAAGCGGAAGTCGGCTGGACGGAACCGGACGTTGTCAGGAGGATCGTTGGGGTCGCATGGAGGGTTCGGCGCGACTACCATGTGACCGTCCAGCGTGTGCCCGCACGTATGGGCTGGAACGCCCACCTGTTCGGCGGCCTCGAAGGCGTTCAGGGCCATGTTGTTGGCGCGGTCACCGATGGCGTGGAAGCCGAGTTGAAAGCCGGCCCGGGCGCGTTCGGCTGAGAGTTGGTTGAGCTTGGCCTGGTCATAGCGGGGGAGACCGGCGTTGGCGGGATCGTCGCTGTAGGGCTGATCCAGGGCGGCCGTCCGGGAGCCTAAGCTACCGTCCATGAACGCTTTCAGCTGCGTCAGGTGAAGTAGCGGATCATCTGCCGGATGGCTGGCGCGCCGCTGTTTGAGAACAGGCAACGCTGTGTCGAAGGCGATCCACTCGGCGAAGCGGAGGGAGAGTTGATTGGCGTGCTCGAATTCCTCCAGGATGAGCCAGTCGTCCCAATCACTGAAGTCCTGGACGCTGGTGACGCCGTGGCTCAGGGCGTCCTGGATGGAGAGGCGCAGGGCGGCTTTGCGAGTGTCGGCGTCGGGCGGGGGGATGACCTTGTGCATAAGCGCGAGCGCGGGGGCCTCGCGGATGATGCCCGTGGGCTGGCCGTCGGGGCCGCGGTCGATCTTGCCGCCGGCGGGGTCGGGAGTGTCTTCCGTGATGTGCGCGGCCTGGAGCGCGGCGGTATTGACCACGGCGATGTGGCCATCGACGCGATCGAGCAGGGCGGGATGGCCGGCGCTGACGGCGTCGAGGTCTCCCCGGTTGGGGAGGGTTTTGGAGGGCCAGAGGGTGTGGTCCCAGCCTCCGCCGAGGAGCCACTGACCGGGCTTGGCAGTGGCGGCATAGGTGCGGATGCGGGATTGCATGTCGGCGAGTGAGGCGGCACCGACGAGGTCGACGGCGAGTCTTTGCTCGCCGGCCATGGCCATATGGGTGTGGGCGTCGTTGAAGCCGGGCATGAGGAAGGCACCGTGGAGATCGACGACGGTGGTCTGGGGGCCTTTCAGGGCGAGGATGGTGGCGTCCTCGCCCACGGCTGCGATGCGGCCGTCGCGGATGGCGAGTGCCTGGACACGTGCGGGAGTGTGGGAGTGATCGTCCGGGCGGAGATGGGCGCCGGTGAGGATGTCCGCGTGGACGTAGAGGAGGTCAGGGGCAGCTTGCGGCGCCTCCTGGGCTGGACTGGCGGCGGCGTACAGGAGGGTGAGGCAGAAGGCGGCGCAACCGGTGCGGAAGAGGTGTCTGGGAGCCACGATTTCAATGTACTTGAGCGTTGCCCTCCCTCTCTCATCACGCCTGGAGGCTCCGGGCGCAGGTGCACGCGTGCGCCTCCAGAGTTTCATTGGAAGGCCTCAGGGCCCGGTCGGGACGGCCGGACGAGGGTGTGCTTCGGCCGAGAGGTGGTGGGCGACATCGAGCAGCAGAAGAAGGAGGCGCCGGAGGGCTACTTCGCGGCCGGTGGGGGCGTACCACTAGGACGTGGAGTGCAGTCCGCCGCCGGTGCCGCCCCCGCCGATGGCAAGGGCGGGGATCCCGCGTGCGAGGGGCAGATTGGCGTCCGTAGAGCCCATGCGGGCTTCGGTGTGGATGCCCAGATGGCGATCTACCGCGCGCAGGCTCTGGTAAAGGGATGCGTCCTGGGGCAGCGCACCCACGGGCCGGTCGCCGATGCGTTCGACGCTGAGCCGAAGCTGGTCGTGGTGTGGGCGGTTGCGGGTTTCGGTCGCGACTTCGGCGGAAAGGGTCGAGAGGACAGCGACTTCAAGGCGGTCGAGGTCGTGGACGGAGGTTGAGCGGAGGTCGTGGGGGGCGGTGGCGGTCTCCGGGACGGAGTTGACCGAGGTGCCTCCCGCGAAGGTGCCCACGTTGAGGGTGCACCGCGGGTTGACGGGCAGGGGCAGGCGGGCGACCGCGAGCAGGGCGGCGCTCAGGGCCAGGATGGGATTGGGGCGGCGCACGTCGGCCCAGGAATGCCCGCCGGGGCCGCTTACCGTGACGCGCAGACGGCGGCTGCCGAGCGCCCGGTCGACGACGAGGCCCTTTCCTGCGCCTTCGAGCGCGATGGCGGCGGCGATCGAGAGGCCGAAGGGGGGATGGTCGAACAGGTGGCGCATGCCGCGAAGATCGCCTTCGCCCTCCTCCCCGACATTGGCGGCAAAGATCACGGGGCAAGGGAACTCAAGGCCGGCATCCTGCGCGGCGGCGGCAACGGCGAGCAGGGCGGTAAGGCCGGCACCGTTGTCGCAGGCGCCCGGGCAGAGGATGCGGTCGCCGTCCTCGGTTGGGACGCAGGGTGTGCCGGGCGGAAACACCGTGTCGAGGTGGGCCGAGAGCAGGACGGCGAACTGGCCGGCGCGGCCGCCGGGCGACGCGTGGAGCGCAAGGGCGTTGCCTTCCGCGTCGATGTGCGCATGCTGGAGCCCGAGCAGCCGGAACTGGCGACGGAACCAGACGGCGCGGGCGTCCTCCCCGAACGGAGGCGCGGGGATGGCCAGAAATTCGGTATGCCAGCGCCGGAGTTGCAGGTCGTGGAGGTGTAGCCAGCGAAAGGCGCGATGGACCGCGGCATCGGCGGCCAGGTCCGCGATGCGGCGTTGGCCCGAGGCGCTCAAGCGCCGACCTCTGCGTGAGTGTGCTCTTCAGGCGTGAACGGGAGGAACTCGGGAGGGTAATGGACTTCGACCAGGAAGAGGCCGCTGGCGGGAGCGGTGGGGCCGGCCTGCGCGCGGTCGCGGGAGGCAAGGATGCGCGGAAGGTCGTCCACAGCAAGGCTGCCACGGCCGATATCGACCAGGGTGCCGACCAGGTTGCGCACCATGTGGTGAAGAAAGCCGCTTCCCCGGATGCGGAAGACGAGCAGATCGTCGGTGCGGGTCCAACCGGCTTCGTGGATCGTTTTCACGGGGTTGGGCATCGATCTGGCCCGGTCTTCGCCTGGCGCCGGTTCTTCGTCGATGCTTCCCGCCGGCCCGCTGCTTGCAGCCATGGCGGAGAAGTCGTGGGTGCCGAGCAGGAGTTGTGCGGCCTGGTCCATGGCTTTCAGGTTGAGAGGCCAGCGGCAGTCCCAGACGAAGGGCGCGAGAAAGGGCGAGCAGATGCGTTCCTGCGGTTGTCCTGCCGGCGAGGCCCCCGGGCGGCGCTCAAAGATGCGGTACTCATACACTTTGCCGCGTGCGCTGTGCCGGGCGTGGAAGCTTTCGGGCACACGCCGCACCGAGGTCACCCGTACGCCGGCGGGGAGCACGCGGTTAAGCGCGCGCTGCAGATTCTCAGGCGGCAGGCGGCAAGACAGCGCAAACGACGCTACCTGCCCGAGTGCGTGAACACCGGCATCGGTGCGTCCTGCGCCCTGCGGCAGCAGGTGCTCGCCGGTGATGCGGTGCAACGCCCCGGCCAGCGTGCCCTGGACCGTCAGCAGACCAGGCTGGACCTGCCAGCCGTGGAAGCCAGTGCCGTTGTACGCGAGTGTGATCTTCCAATGCGTCATGAAGGGGGGCAGAACTGCGAGGGGGAACGGTTTATTATCGCGCGGCTAAAGGTTTCCTCCCGTTCGCCGATAAGATGGCTGTACTGACCCTGTTGGGATGACAACCAGCCTGCGTCCGGAACTTTCCGGGCACGGGTGCCGTATGTGCGGGCAACAGCTTTGGCGATCTTCTGAAGGACATAAGCGTGAACGAGCAGAGCAAGGTTTGGAGGAATCTGCGGGCGGGGGCGTGTGTAGCGCTGATGAGCCTGAGCACCGCAGTGCAGACCGGGGTGGCCGCGGCGCAAACGACCTCCGCTCCCGCGCAGACACAGACACCGGGGGCGCCGGCGACCTCGCCGCAGGGTGTAAATCCCACGGCCCCGGCGCCGCCACAAGCCGTGCAGAACGATACCACCGGAACTCCCGGGCTGCCCCAGGCGCCGAAGCCCATCCTGACGCAGCCCTTGTTTCTGCGGCCTACAGGGATTGACTACTCCAAGGGGCACCCGTTCTGGCCCCGGCCGCTGGAAATATACAACCCAAAGGATTACCCGGCGACACGGCTGGGGAACGCACCGCGGCTGAACGATCTGCTGCGTGACGGCAAGATCTACCTGAGCCTCTCCGATGCGGTCACGCTGGCCCTGGAGGATAACTACGACATTGCGATTGCACGCATCAATCTGGATATCGCCGATACGGACCTGCTGCGGGCCGAGGCGGGCTCGGTGTTGCGCGGCGTGTCCACTGGCCTGATCACAAACACGCTGGGGGGATCGAGCTCGACGATTACCGGCGGCGGCGGGCCGGGTGGGACCAACTTCACCACAGCGGCGAGCACCGGCGCGAATGGCCTGGTGTTGAGCACGAACGGCAGCGGGCCGGTACCGGAGATCTTCGATCCCGCGCTCACCGGCACGCTGCAGTATGAACGCTCCACAACGCCGCAAACGGTTACGTTTCTGACCGGAACGAACTCCCTGCAGACCAACACCGCCACGTATAACTTCGGCTACACGCAGGGTTTCTCTCCGGGAACGGCGCTCTCGGTGACGTTCAACAACACCCATCAGTCCACCAACAGCATTACCTCCACGTACAGCCCGCTGTTGCAGTCGAGTTTGCGCGCACAGGCGACGCAGCACCTGCTGCAGGGTTTTGGGACGTGGGTGAACCGGCGCTTCATTGTGCAGGCGAAGAATGATCGTCGCATTGCGGACTCGGCGTTCCGGCAGCAGGTGATCTACACCATCACCCAGGTGGAAAGCATCTACTGGGCGCTGGTGAGCGGTTACGAAGACGAGCAGGCCAAGGAGCGGGCGCTGGCCCAGTCGACGCAACTAGCAGCGGACGACCGCAAGCAGGTGGAGATCGGAACCCTGGCGCCGCTGGACGTGGTGAATGCGGACTCGCAGGTCGCAAGCGACCGGCAGGCCCTGATCTCGTCACAAAGCAACCTGGAGTACCAGCAATTGCTGATGAAACAGGCGATCGCGCGCAACCTGAACGACCCGCAACTGGCGAATGCGCCGGTGGTGCCTACGGATCGTGTAGGGCTGAACCGGCTGCCGGAAGAAGACGCAAAGCTTGAGGATCTGGTCAGCCAGGCGTATGCGAACAACCCTCAGGTGGAGCAGGCCGTGCTCTCCATGGAGAACAACAAGATCACCATCCGCGCAGAGCGGAACGGCCTGTTGCCGGTGGTGGACGCGTATGGGTTCTATGGATCGTCGGCGCTGGGAGGCCAGCAGAATCCCAACCTGAATTGCGGTAGCTTCGCCTCCACCACAGTGACGCCATGCCCTTCAGGGCTCTATCCGAGCAGCGGCTATGGATCGCAGTTGCAGAACCTCTTCAACAACAACGCCCCGGATTACGGTGTGGGCGTGAACGTGAACATCCCGTTGCGCAATCGCACGGCGCAGGCCGACCAGGTGCGCTCGCAGATGGAGTACCGCCAGGCGGAGATGCGGCTGCAGCAGATCTATACGCAACTGCGCATCCAGATGGTGAACTCGCTGTACGCGCTGACAAACGACCGGGCCTCGGTAACTTCAGCGCAGGCTGCGCGGGAGTATGCGTCGCAATCGTTTGAAGCGGAGAACAAGAAGCTGCGGCTGGGGGCCTCGACCACGGCGAACGTGTTGCAGCAAGGCCGCAATCTGGGCACGGCGGAGGCCAACCTGAACTCCGCGCTGGCCGCGTATGCGCGCGACCGGTCGACCCTAAGCCAGATCCTGTCCAATACGCTGGACCGTTACGGCGTGAGCCTGGGCGATGCGGTCAGTGGGACAGTGACGGAGCAGCCGCACATTCCCGGGCTGACGCCGCCGCAACCGCCTGCGGCGCCTCAACCGATCGGCGCACCCGCCCCGCCAGCCGGAGACCGGTAGGATCGCCCGGTTCGCGGCGGCATCTGACTAACGGCATGACTATGGAGCAGGAGAACCGCCTGGCGCGGGCGTCGTCAGCGTACCTCCGGTCGGCGCGACACCAGCCGGTGGACTGGCATGAGTGGGGCGAAGAGGCCTTTGCAAAAGCGCAGCGGGAGGATAAGCCCGTGCTGCTGGATGTGGGTGCCGTGTGGTGTCACTGGTGCCACGTGATGGATCGCGAGAGTTATGAGAGCGCCGAAACCGCGGCCCTGATTAACGAACAGTTTGTAGCGGTTAAAGTCGACCGCGACGAACGGCCGGATGTGGACACGCGTTATCAGGCGTCGGTGTCCGCCATCAGCGGACAGGGGGGCTGGCCGTTGACCGCGTTTCTGACGCCGGAGGGAAAGCCGTTCTTTGGTGGAACGTACTTTCCGCCAGAGGACCGCTATGGCAGGCCCAGCTTTCAGCGCGTGCTCCAGAGCATGGCCGAGGCCTACCGGAGCCGGCGGGGCGAGGTGGACGAGTCGGCAGCGAGCGTCATGACCGCGATCGAAGAGAGTGAAAGCTTCTCAGGGCGCGGCGGCGAACTGGGAACGCCTCTGCTCGACAAGATGCTGGAGTCGATCCTCGGCCAGTTCGACCCGCGGAATGGTGGCTTTGGAGCACAGCCGAAGTTCTCTCACGCAGCCGCGCTGGACTTGGTGATTGACGCGGCGACGAGACCCGGGCCGTACGCCGGGAAGGCTCGCGAAGTGGCGGCGGTGACGCTGGCCAGGATCGCGGCCGGCGGCATCCACGACCAGCTTGCGGGAGGCTTTCACAGGTACTCGGTGGATGAGCGGTGGATCGTGCCGCACTTCGAGAAGATGGCCTATGACAACAGCGAACTGCTGCGTGTCTACACCCATGCCTTTCAGAGCTTTGTCGACCCGCAGTTTGCGCGTGTGGCCGGGAGCACCCTGCGCTGGATGGATGAGTGGCTGAGCGATCGCGAGCGCGGCGGGTTCTACAGTTCGCAGGACGCTGACGCGTCGCTGGACGATGATGGCGCTTACTTCACCTGGAGCCGCGCTGAGGCTGAGGCAGTGCTCACGGCGGACGAGTTCGCAATCGCCGCGACGTTTTACAACCTTCGCGCGGTGGGGGATATGCACCACCACCCGGCGAAGAACGTGCTCCACGTGGCCTCGGATGTGCGCTCCATGGCGGCACGGTTTGGGCAGACCGAGGAGCGCACGCGCTCGCTGCTCGAATCGGCTCAGCGAAAGATGTATGCGGCGCGGCTCCAGCGCAAAGCGCCGTACGTGGACCGGACGATCTACACCGGATGGAACGGGTTGTGCATCTCTGCGTACCTGGCCTCCGGCCGGGTCCTGGCCCTGCCCGCAGCGACGGCGTTTGCGTTGAAGTCGCTCGACCGGGTTCTCGCCGTGGCGTGGGAGCCTGGCGCGGGCTTGTCCCGCGTTGTGGCATACAGCGAGGACGAACGTCCGGCAACGGCGGTACCGGCGGTGCTGGAGGACTACACCTCTCTGGGGATGGCCCTGCTGGATGCGTGGGAGGCCACCGGCGAGTTGCGCTTCTTCACAGTCGCCGAGCAGATGGCCGAGGTGCTGCTGGAACGGTTCTACGACGGGGCGGAAGGCGGATTCTTCGACACGGAACAGGGCGCGGGGGCGGGTCCGAAGTTAGGCGCGCTCGCGGCGCGAAGAAAGCCCCTGCAGGACGCGCCCACGCCGGCCGGCAACGCGGTGGCCGCGAGCCTGCTGCTGCGCCTGCACGCGCTCACCGGTCGTGAAATATACCGCGGCCGGGCGGAGGACACGCTCAGGGCCTTTGCGGGCGTCGTGGAGCACTTGGGCTTGTACGCGGCGAGCTATGGGCAGGCGCTGCGGCGCGCAATCACGCCTTCGGTGCAGATTTGCATCGTTGGACACGACGAGCTCGCGGAGGACCTCGCCGCTGCTGCAACGGCCGGGTTTTTGTTGAATAAGAGCGTTGTCCGCTTACGGGTGGAACAGCTCGCGTCCCTCCCGCCGGCCCTGGCCGAGACGTTGCCACATCTCCCCGGACTGGACCAGGGGAGCGTGGCGGTGGTGTGCACAGGGTCGAACTGCTCCCCTCCGGTGCGGTCCCCCGAAGCGCTGCAGGAACTCCTCCGGGCTCAGATCTAGACGGGGGCGTTGCGGATCTCGCGGGCCGGAGGTGACGGTTCCCTGGATGGCTGCGCGTGCTCGACGAGCACCGTGCTCGAGGGTGTTCCGAGCTCGATGCCTTCGCGCACAAACCGGAGCAGGATGCGGCGCCGAAGTTCCCGCAGAACGCCGTCACGCTGGTTGACCCTGACGCGGAGATTGATGGGATAGGCGACCTCACGGCCGGCGATCCGGTCGACCCCGGGGACGTCCGGGTCGGTCAGCACGACGTCTTTGAAGGCGTCGTCCGTCCTCACCTCGGCGGCGATCTGCTTCAGGAGCGCGAGCACACGATCGGGGTCTTCGCCGGAACTCACGCTCAACGCCAGGGACGCGACCGAGAAGTCTCGCGATAGATTGGAGACCGTGGCGATCTGGCTGTTGGGAACGATGTAGAGCGTACCGTCGCCGTCCCGGAGTTTGGTGCAGCGCAGGGTGAGGTCTTCCACGGTGCCCTGCAGGCCGGCGACTTTGACCGTGTCCCCTACGCTGAACTGGTCCTCGAGCAGGATGAAGACCCCATTGAGCATGTCTTTGAACAGGGACTGAGCGCCGAAGCTGATGCCAAGTCCGATGACGCCGGCGGAGGCGATAAAGGGCCCCAGCGGAACGCCTAGCGCCCCGAGGGTCTGGATAAAGACATAGAAGCCGATCAGACCGTAGGCGCTGGCTCGCACAATGCCTGCGACCGTGCGCAGTTGGGCAGCGCGGCGACCGTTGCCGACCAGCGCGTCTGCCCGCCGGCGGAGGCGTTTGGTGAAGAACAGCACGAGCCGCTGCGCCACAAAGGCGATGACCAGGGCGATGAGGATCTTGGGGAGGCCATCCTGGACGAAGTGGAGGAAATCCGTGTGCCAGCCATGCTCCACGGAGAGCAGCGACTGTTCCTCTTGTGGCACAACGGTGAGCAGGGGCATGATGGGGGTGTCCTGGTCCTGTTTTGGCGGCGTTCTGCTCAAAGAATAGCGAACGGCGCCGGCGCGGGGACCGGACGCACACGGTGGAGGTGCCTGTGATCAGGAAGACGAGCGTTGTAGAGCCAAAAAGATCCGCCCGGGGCGGCGTTCGCCTGAGTGTGGCGCTTGGAACCGTGTTGCTGGGCGCGCTGGTGGTGGGAAAGGGTCAGGTGGCGCCCCCTTCCGAACCGGGACCGACGCCGAGCACGGGTCGCCGGCCGCAGCTGGGAAACGACCCGCTGGGCGCGAACACCCCGATGACCATGCCCAATTCGCGCACCCTGGAGCACATGCGCGAGGATGAGCGGCACAAGCGCCTGCTGGCCGATACCGCAAAGCTTGTTGAGTTGACCAATGAGTTGAAAGCTGAGGTGGACAAGGCAGCGAAAGATGAGTTGTCCGTGGATGTGGTGCGAAAAGCCGCAGAGATCGAAAAGCTGGCTCGTGATGTGAAGGAACGAATGAAGAGCTGACGCGGAGGTTTGAAACGCGGCAGGAACCGGGCGGGTACAATCTGTGTGTTGTTTGACTGCAAGGGAGCGCGCCGGGTGGCAGGGAACAGGCAGGCGGAGAACAGGGCCATGGCAGGCGCGACAGCGGCGGTGCGCGATCCATTGAGGCAGCAGGTGAACAAGGGCGGGCTCTCGGACGAGCAACTGCTGGAGTTTTATCGCCTGATGGTGCTGTCCAGGCGGGTGGACGACCGTGAAATTCTGCTGAAGCGGCAGCAGAAGATCTTTTTTCAGATCTCCTGCGCGGGGCACGAGGCGTTGCTCGTGGCCGCGGGCATGGCTTTGAAACCGGGGTATGACTGGTTTTTTCCGTACTACCGCGACCGGGCGATCTGCCTGGCCCTGGGCAATACAGCCGAAGAACAGCTTTTGCAGGCTGTGGGCGCGGCCGATGATCCGGCTTCCGGCGGACGGCAGATGCCCTCCCATTGGACAAGCAGGCCGTTGAACATTGTGTCTCCGTCCTCGTCGACAGCGACGCAATGTCTGCAGGCGGTGGGGTGCGCGGAGGCGGGGCGGTATTTCCGGGAGCACCCGGAGGCTGCCGCAAAGCCGGAAACCGCGACGGGACCGGATTACCGGCAGTTCAAGGACGTGCGTTTCGAGGCCGATGAGGTGGTTTACGTCTCCATCGGCGAGGGATCGACCAGCCAGGGCGAGTTCTGGGAGTCGCTAAATACGGCGTCGAACCTGAAGCTGCCTGTGCTCTATGTTGTTGAAGACAACGGGTATGCGATCTCGACGCCGGTCGAGGTGAATACTCCGGGAGGCAACATCTCGCGGCTGCTGGCCAACTTCCCGAACTTCCACTTCGCGGAGGTGGACGGCACGGATGCTGTGGCCAGCTACGAGGCGTTGGTGGAGGCGGTGGCGTACTGCCGTGCGGGGCAGGGGCCGGCGCTGGTGCACGGGCATGTGGTCCGGCCGTACTCGCACTCGCTGAGCGACGACGAGACCCAGTACCGGTCCGCGGAGGAACTGGAGTCGGATGCGCTGCGCGACCCGATCGCGCGCATGCAGGCATGGTTGATCGGCAATGGCATCGCGGACGATGAGCGCCTGAAAGCCATTGAGGGAAGCGTGGAGGTTGAGGTGCAAAGGGCGAGCGACCGTGCGCTGGCCGCGGCGCCTCCCCAGCCGCCAAGCATCCTGCGGCACGTGTACTCCGAGGATATGAAGCCCACGGATGCAACCTTCGCGAGCGAGCCGCAGACGGTGGGAGCCGAAGCCCCGGAGCGCACCCTTCTGGACGGCATCAATGCCTGCTTGCGTGACGAGATGCGGCGGGACAAGCGCATCGTTGTGTTCGGCGAGGATGTTGCCGATGCCACCCGCGACCGCGATCTGCGGACGGGCAAGTTGAAGGGCAAGGGCGGTGTGTTTAAGGTTACGGCGGGGCTGCAGAAGGAGTTTGGCGGCGATCGGGTGTGGAACTCACCGCTGGCGGAAGCAAATATCACAGGTCGCGCGATTGGCATGGCGACGCGCGGCTTGAAGCCGGTGGTGGAAATTCAATTCTTCGATTACATCTGGCCGGCCATGCACCAGATGCGCAACGAGTTATCCGTGATGCGGTGGCGCTCCAACGGGACGTTTTCCTGCCCGCTGGTGATGCGCGTGCCTATCGGCGGCTATCTTACGGGCGGTTCGATCTACCACTCGCAGTCAGGCGAGAGCATCTTCACGCACACACCGGGAGTGCGGGTTGTTATGCCTTCGAACACGCTGGACGCGGTCGGTTTGCTGCGTACGGCCATTCGGTGCGACGATCCGGTGCTGTTTCTGGAGCATAAGAACCTGTACCGTGGCGCGTTTGGGCGTGCACCGTACCCGGGGCCGGACTATACGGTGCCGTTTGGCAGCGCAAAGATCGTGAGGCCGGGCAAGGACCTGTCGGTAATCACGTATGGTGCGGTGGTTCCGCGGGCCTTGCAGGCCGCCCAGCGGGTGGAGCGCGAACGGGGCCTGGACGTGGAGGTGCTTGACCTCCGGAGCCTGACGCCGTTCGATTGGGACGCGATCGCCGCGACCGTCCGCAAGACCAATAAAGTGCTGGTCGCGCATGAGGACATGCTGAGTTGGGGATATGGTGCCGAGATTGCCGCCCGGATCGGCGATGCGCTGTTCCACGACCTCGACGCGCCGGTGCGGCGGGTGGCCGGCATGGACAGCTTTGTGGCGTACCAGCCGATTCTGGAAGACGTCATCCTGCCCCAGGCCGACCGGCTGTTTGCGGCGATGGTGGACTTAGCGGCTTTCTGAAGTTTCGCAACTTCGTGCCGATAAGGTGGGTTGAGTAGGATGGCGGCACCGGTGTGCCGCACGATTTTGTGGATAGGAGCCTCACCATGGCTCGGCGCCGATTGAAGTGCAACCCGATCCTTCCCTCGCGTGGCCTTGCGCAGGGGCTGACGGCCGGTGTGTTGTGTGTGTTTCTGGCCGTTCCCGGAGATCTGCTGGCAGCGGCGCCGGCGGACAGGGGACCAAAGCAGGGTAGCGCCGGGCCGGGGTTGTCTTCGGAACAGAAGACGCTGCATGCGCTGAACCGGCTTACCTTCGGGCCGCGGCCCGGGGACGTCCCGGCGGTGGACCGGATGGGGCTGGAAGCGTGGTTTCAACGCCAGTTGCACCCCGAACAGATTCCGGATGCGGGCCTGGAAGCACGCCTGGCGAAGTTCCCGGCGATGCGCCTCAGCCAGGTAGAACTGGTCGAACGGTTCCCCACGCCGGAGATGCTGCGCCGCTACAGCCGGGGTGACTTGACGGTGCCGGAGGATGACGTGGAGCGGGCGATCTACGCCGACGCGTCCTTCAGCTACGAGGAGAAGCTCAGCGCGAAGAAAACGGCCCAGGTCACTCCCGGGAGGGAAAATACGACGGCGGGGCCGGGCAGCAGCGACAGGACGTCGATGGCAACGCAAGGTGTCGGGACAGGGCAGGCGGGTGGGCCTGCGCCGATCGTCCGGGCGGCGCCCGGAGCCGGGAAACAGGTGTCCGGATCACCGAACACCATGATGCCGGCCACCGGAGACGGGGCGATGGCGCCCATGGATGGGGCGGCGAAGGATGCCGTGCTCAAGCTGCCGCCAGCCGCCAGGATGCAGCGGCTCGTGGCGATGTCCCCGGAGGAGATGCAGAGCCTGCAGAGCGCGCTCAAAGGGTCGGACCAGGAGCGACTGTACGCCGGCATGAGTCCCGAGCAGATGGAGCTGGCTGCGGCCATGAAGTCGCCGGAGCGCGTCATTGGCGCCGAGGCGCTGAGCGTGCGGCTGCTGCGCGATGTCTACTCGGAGCGGCAGGTGCAGGCCGTAATGACGGACTTCTGGCTGAACCACTTCAGCGTCTACCTGCGCAAGAACCAGAATGAGCCCTACCTGCTGCCCGCCTATGAGCGAGACGCGATTCTGCCGAATGCATTGGGCAAGTTCGAGGATCTGCTGGATGCGACCGCGCAGAGCCCGGCCATGCTGGTGTACCTCGACAATTGGGAGAGTATCGGACCGAACTCAAAGGCTGCGGGCCGGGTTGCGCGTGCGCAGGCGAACCGGCCGGACGCTCCCCTGGCAAAGGTCGCTGCCAAGACGCCGAAGGGCATCAATGAGAACTACGCGCGTGAGCTGATGGAGCTGCACACGCTGGGCGTGAAGGGCGGGTACACGCAGGACGATGTGATCGCGGTTGCGAAGTGCTTTACCGGTTGGACAATCGATCGCCCGGCGGAAGGCGGTGAGTTCCTCTTCAACCCCAATCGGCATGAGCCCGGTGACAAGAAGGTCCTGGGCCATGTGATCCACGAGGGCGGGATCAACGAAGGGCTGGAGGTGCTGCATCTCCTGGCGACCAGTCCGGCGACGGCGCACTTCGTCTCGCTGAAGCTGGCCGAGCGGTTCGTGAGCGACACGCCGCCGCCTGCGCTGGTGGACCGCATGGCGGCGACGTTCCTGAAGAGCGATGGCGACATCAAGACGGTGCTGACGACGATGTTTCATTCGCCGGAGTTCTGGTCGCCCGCCGTGTACCGGGCCAAGGTGAAAACGCCGCTGGAGTTTGCGGCATCCGCCTTGCGGGCCACAGATGCGGACGTGACGAATCCATTGCCGCTGGTGCAGGCGATGGAGCGCCTGGGAATGCCGATTTACGGCATGCAGACCCCAAACGGCTACTCATGGCAGGCGGATGCATGGGTCAGCAGCAACGCGCTGCTTACACGGATGAACTTTGCCCTGGTTCTAGCGGGAAACCGGCTGCAGGGCACCAAGGTGAACTGGCCGGCGCTCTCCGGGCCAGGGGCCGCCGCGGGGGCGCAGCCTGATGCCGCGACGGAGGAGACGCTGGAAGTGGCTTTGCTCGGCCAGCCCGCGGCACCGCAAACGCACGAGGCGGCCTTGGCCGGCGCGAGGACCCCGGGGGTGCAGCAGCAGGCGGAGCAGAGCTTCCGCGCGACCCCTGTCAGCTCGGCGAAACCGGGGATGCAGCCGGACGGAGCGGGGTCCATGCTCCGGGTCAAGGCCGGGCGCGCTCCTGCCCCTGCTACACCGGAGACTCCCCTGGCGACGATGGCGGGACTGCTGCTGGGGTCGCCGGACTTTCAGCGCAGATAGCGCACGGGCAACATCGGGCTGCGTAGTGGGTCCATAGGTCTGGGGTGCCCGAAAGCAGCCCAGAGTGAGGCAGGAGAGCACATGGCACAGAAGACAACCTTTACCGACGCAAGCGACTGGGGATGTGACATGCATGGGCGCGATCTGCCCTGGCGCAACGGGGTGACGCGGCGTGGATTCATGAAGAACGGCGCGCTGGCCCTGGTTGGGACTTCTGTGATCCCGGCGTTTCTTACCCGGTCGGTGTACGCGCAGATGGATTCTGCGTCCGTCTCGGGCAAGAAGCTGGTGGTGATCTTCCAGCGGGGCGCCTGTGATGGGCTCAACGTGGTGGTGCCCTATGCCGAGCCTAACTACTACGCCATGAGACCCACGATCGCCATCCAGAAGAACGAAGTTCTGGACCTGGACGGCACGTTCGGGCTGCATCCGGCGATGGCGTCGCTCAAGCCGATGTGGGATGCGAGGCACCTCGCGGCAGTTCATGCCGTGGGCTCACCGGACCCGACGCGCTCGCATTTTGACGCGCAGGACTATATGGAATCCGGTACGCCAGGCGTGAAATCCACAACGGATGGCTGGCTGAATCGCGCGCTGGCAGCCGAGGTGCTGCAGAGCAAGCCGTCGCCGTTCCGGGCCGTTGCGCTCGGGACGCAGGTGCCCCGCACGCTGCAGGGGCACGTACCGGCGGTGGCGGTGGCCAACCTGGGGGACTTCTCCGTGGGGGGCCGGGGAGCGCAGGCGTCGCCGGTTTCGGACGCGTTCCAGGCGATGTACGACGAAAGCACGGACGCCGTGCTGCATGGCACCGGGCAGGAGACCTTCGAGGCAATGCGGATGCTGAAATCCGCTGACCCGGCGAAGTACAAACCCGAGGCGGGGGTGAACTACCCGAATTCCCCGTTTGGGAACAGCATGAAGCAGATCGCGCAGTTGCTGAAGGCCAACCTGGGTGTTGAA
>CAXUNH010000067.1:0-17510 GCA_964252405.1 uncultured Acidobacteriaceae bacterium
CCCTGCGCTCCCCAGAAGCTCCGGTCTGGGGAACCGCAGCGAAGTCCTCGAAGGGGTTCTCTCCTCGCGAAACTAGGCTCGACCTCAGAGGTAAGACACTCCCGTGAGACGTTCGCTCTCTTGCCAGAGTCGCTGTCCGGCGGCCTGGTCCAGCGCCTGAGGCCGTGGAGTCACGACCTTGGGGTAGCCCTTGAACTCGCCGGGCCCGTCAGGCCCAAGGTACTCGCCGCCCTTCACCTGGGGGGCGGTCGCGGCGTACTCGGTCGGCAGTGCGCCCATGGCATCGTCCTGCGTCAGCAATGGCGCCAGAACAGCAAGGATCTTCGCCTTCAGACTGCCCGTTCCAGGGCCGTTTTCGAAGATGTTCGTGCGCGCGACCCCAGGGTGGACCGCAACGCTGACCAAACCCAGCCCCTTGTCCCGCGCGCGCCGGTCCAGTTCGCGCGCAAACAGGATGTTCGCCAGCTTCGAGCTGTTGTAGGCCTCCCACGGCACATACTTGCGTTCGCTCTGGAGATCGTCCCACACCATCTTGCCGTTGCGGTGCGCCAGACTGGCCACGGTGACCACGCGGCTCTCTCCGGCTCGCTGCAGGGCCGGCAACAACAAACCCGTCAGGGCAAAATGACCCAGGTGATTGGTTCCGAACTGACGCTCAAACCCGTCTTCGGTAAGCTGCCGTTCTGGCAAAGCCATCACGCCCGCGTTGTTGATCAGCACATCGAGCGCCGCTCCCGACGAGGCAAACGCCTCAGCAAAGGCCCGCACAGAACGCAGCGAGGCCATGTCCAGCAGAACCAATTCCGTGTTCGTCCCGGGGGACTCACGGTGAAGACGTTCCAGTGCCGCTTCCCCTTTGGCCTGGCTCCGGCAGCCGAGCAGAACGTGCGCGCCATGCCGGGCGAACTCCAGCGCAGCCTGGTAGCCGATGCCGCTGTTCGCTCCCGTGATCAGCACCGTCTTGCCCGTTTGTGACGGCATCTGTGCCGCTGTCCATTTCCATGCCATCGCTCATTCTCCTTGGGCGCATCGGGCCCGGCGCATGGTTCTGACCATCGAAGGCCGCATGCCTCTGTATCGAAGACGAACACTTCTGCGGACTTCGCGCAAGCATCCCCTAGCCGTTTTTCCTAATCTGCCTTTACAATCAAGCGGCAAGCTGACCTGTGGATTGTGGTCGTAAGCCGACGCCGCTATCGGCTGCTCTGATTCCGTCGTCATAGGGGAAGGTTTTCTAATGAAAGCAAGCGCATGCAGCGCAAAACTCGCCGGGAGCGCCGCGCTCCTGCTCGTCCTCACGGGGGCCACCGGCTGTTCGAAACTCAAGGCACGTGACCAGCTCGTCAAGGGCGTGCAGGAGTTCAAGGCAGGGCACTACGAAACTGCCATCGGGCACTTCCAGCAGTCTATTGAGCTGGACCCCAGCTACACGCCCGCGAAAACCTACCTCGCCACCGCCTACAGCTACCAGGTGCAACCGAACAACAACACCCCGGCGAACCTGGCCGTGGCCCAGAAGGCGCTGGACGGCTTCAATGAGGTGCTTGCCAAGGACCCGAACGATGTGGATGCCCTGCGCCAGCTTGCATCGATTCACCGCAACATCATGCAGTTCGATCAGTCCCGCTTGGACGAACTCAAGGTCATCCAGCTCGATCCCAAGGACTCCGAAGCCAACTACGCGGTGGGCGTAATCGACTTCCAGAAGGCGGATAAGAACGCCGTCGACCTGCTCAAGGCGAACAAGATCACCGACGACCTCAAAGGCAATGCCAAAATCCCGCCCAAGGTCTGCCAGCAACTCGCCACGGAAAGCTCCGCCCTGATTGACAGCTCCATGCAGTACCTCAATCGTGCCGTCGACATCAACCCCAACTACGACGACGCCATGCAGTACCTCAACCTAGATTGGCGGCGGAAGGCCGACATCGAGTGCGCCAATGACGATGCTCGCAAGTCCGATATCGCCAAGGCAGACGATTGGGTCCAGCGCGCCATGGGCGCTCGCAAAGCCAACGAAGCCGAGAAGGAGAAAAAGGCCTCCGGCGGCATCGACATGACAAAGTAACCTCCGCCTTGGAACGAACGGCCAAAGCCTCCCGGAAGGGAGGCTTCACCGTTTCAGGCCGGCCACGTACCCAGCTTTATGGCCGGCCTCTCCGCCGCTCCAGTTGCACGGGCCGTTTCGCCTCCGGGCGTAGCGCCTCATCGTTCTCCTTGGCCGTAGGGTGAACGCCGAAGTCCCACACGTTCGCGTTCACGGCCCGGTCGTTCAGTACCTCCATCAACGCGTACTCGCCGAATTCCAGCGGCTGGGTCGGCGTTAGCTTCAGCCAGACGCCTCCGGCCAACGGTTCCGCCTTCACCTCGATCACATCCGTTTGCGCCTTGCCCGTGCCCAGCCGGCTCAGGCGCAAGCTGGAGACCGCCCGCGCGCCCTGCCGCACGTCCACATGTTCAATCACGTAGCCGCTCTCGGCCGAGCCGCCGCCGGGTGTCGCGCGCCCAGCTTGCCCCTGGGTGTCCACCACGAATGCAGCCCCAGCCCCACTCGCTCCCGGGTCACCGGAGTTCAGCCGGACATAAAAAGCCGGCTCAGCCACGTGCAATTGCACATCGGCGCGCTCGTCCTTCAGCAGCAACAAATCATGCGGGCTGGAGGCAGGGTTGATCTCCTTCTTCGTCACGGCATGGGCGGTCTCCCGGTTCAGTTCGCTGCCATACTGCGGCAACGGGACAAGCTCCGGCGTCCCCTGGAACGTATCCAGGACCAGCACGCTGTCCTCCTCAGGAAGCCGCAAATCCTTCGAAATCTCCGGCGTCTGCGCAGCACGGGCCGCCTCCTCACGCGCAAGCTCCGCGCTCAGGACAGGTGCCTGTCCGGACACAGTCCCGCCCGCCGCCGCCGCGGGATCGTGGGCCTGTTCCCAGGCCTTCGTCGCCGCCAGGTCCACCAGGGCAAGCGGAATGTCTTCTTCGTCCCCGTTGCGCTCCGCCGAGCGGTACCGGACCCTGTCGCCCACAACGCGGTAGCTCAGCACGGTCTGGTAGCCGCCGTCCTTCAAGATCAGCCGCGTGCGGTGCTGCGGCGTCTCCGGCTGCGAAGCCACCGGCGGGTCCAGCGGACGCCTGTCCCTCTGCTGTGCCCCCATCCCGTTTGGACCAGCCAACGGAAGAGCCAGGCCAACACCCGCGCACAACAGAACCGGCGTCCGGGCCCGCATCGTCGCCTTACGCATTCTCTTCACTCGATCGAACTCTCACGGGGAACGCATCCTCCTTTTGCCTGCCGGCGGCGTTCCAGGGCTCTACAAACACGCGAACAGTCGTGCCTACGCTAACAGACGCCAGCGGGATCCGGACGGTATGCAGCCCCAGGCCTGAATCCGTGGTCTGCGCCTCCGCTTCCCTGCCGCGAATCCGCCACCGCACCCGGGCCGCGCCGTCCAGGTCCACCCGGAGATCCTTCCCCGCCGTGACAAAGCCCCGCCGCTGCCTTGGCCGCCAGATCTGAAAGCTTGCCGTGCTGCCGCCCATCGGGTAGCGCGCACGCGCCTGGGGAACGGTGTCCCACACCTCGCCATCATGCAGACTGCGCAGCAGCTTGAGGTACTCGGCATGTGCCCACGCCAACGGCATGCTTGACCCGGTCGGCCTTCCGTTCAACAGAGCGCGATCCGGGATGTCTGCCGCGTCCCACACCTGCTCCGGGAGCATGCCACACTCGCTGGTCTGACGCGCCATGGTCTGTAGCAGGTGCAGAGCCTCGTCGCGCCGGCCCGCCGCAAGCTCAAGGTGACCGCGCTCACCCGCCAGCAAAGGCCACGCGCGTCCGATCCCCGCCTTCATGAACGGACTGCCGTCCTCCTTTTCGCCATAGCCGTCGCGTGTGGCCCGCCTCCATGCCGGGCCGGTCCGTGTTTCCGTCCGCAAGGTCGGGTCGATAACCTTCACGGTGTTCCAGATCCGCGGGTCATCTGCCGCTCGCAAACCGAAGCGAACCAGCGCCAGAGCATCCGGGCTTACCAGGTTTGCAGCGCACTGCCGCTTGTGACCAAGCCGCTGGTTCGGCATCACCACCCTCAGGCCGTCCAGACCCTTCGTCTCAATGCGGCGCGGCGGGCTCATGCGAACGTAGTACCCGGGTACCCCATGCTCCCGCGCAAGCCTTGTCCCCTTCACGTAGGTGAGTTCTTCGATCGCGTCGCTCCATGCGTCTGCGGTCTCGCGGAGAAACTTCGCCTGCTCCGGTGCGCCCCGGTCCTCCGCGCACTCGGCCCCGGCCAGCAGCGCGGCCACCTGCACGGCCATGGTGTAGGGCGAATAACCCGGCATGGTCTCCCAACGGTCCTGCTCCGTAAAGGGCCCATGCTTCAGAAGGAACTCGGTTGCCGCGTGGATCATCGGTCGCGGGTCGTGTCCGTCCAGCACATCGTCCCGGCGCAGCCTGTCGGCCAGCAGGATAGGCAGCGCCACGCTGTCCATCTGAATGGCCGTCCAGTGCGGCGTCCCGTCCAGCCACATATTCTGGCTCCAGCTGCCGTCCTCGCACTGCGTACATGCCAGGTAAAACAGCGCCGCCCGCGCCGACCGGGCATCCCCCGCCGCCAGCTTGCCCATCGCGGTCTGCACCAGGTCGCGAGGCCAGACGACATGGTATCCGCTCACCTCCTCGTCCGTCCGCGCAAAGCCCCACGGAAGGGAGAGGCTGGCCACGAATCCTCCGGGAAACCGCTTGGACTGATGCGTCTCCAACACCGTTGTGCTAATCCGGTACAGATCCAGGGGTCCGCCGCCAAGATCCTTCAGATCCAGGTAGATCTTCGCCTCCTCACGCCACTGCCGCACAAACAGCGCTCGTACCTTGTTGAAGTCCTGCAGCAGGCCCGCGCGGGCCTGTTGGGCCGCTTCCGCCGGGTCGGAACCGCACGCCAAGGCAAGCAGGAAGCCCTCGTCGGTTGTCGCGGGACCGCCCGGGGAGCCACGGTAGTTCAGCTCCGCCGTCATCGCCACGTTGCCGGGGCCTGCCACGTTGCTGTCCGGCAGCGGCCTTCCCGCAGAGAGCAGCGTGTACGCGTCCGTTGTGCCGATGTATCCCACGCTCATCTGCTGCAGCGCCGGTTGCGCCGCAACCGCCAAAGCAAGCTGCGCACGGCACGCCAGCAGCATCGGAACACCCTTATAGCCGCCCGCCCACGCATCGTTGGCTGCGCCCTGGTCGCCGATGTGAGGATCCACGGAGAGGAACAGTCGCAGTTGCTGACCGTTCTCCGGCTGAAAACGGACCCGCAGCAACAGAACGTCCCGCACCGGATCGGAGAGGATCTCCTTGCGGAGCGTGTACTGGCCGCGTTTGCACTTCGTCTCCACACAGCAGCCCGGTACGCCCGGCTCGAGCCACTCCACGTGGTGGTCGGCGTCCCAGATCTCGTCGGAGAAGAAGCCGTCCGGTCCCGTGACGAGGAAGCGCACGGAGCGTGTCGTCGCCTGGTCCACATCCGGGTGATAGATCTCCGCGATCGCGCCGTTGTTGATCGTGAACCAGATGCGACTCGGGTTCGATCGGGCCGTACCCACCATCGTCTTCGCGCCGGAGCTCCAGCGTGGCTCCGCTCCCGGCGCGCCCCGCGCTTCGCGGCGCTGGGCGGGTTGCGTGATCTTGCGCTTCTTAATGCCCTGGTCCATGGAACCGTCCTCCTCCTCTGAGGGCGATTCGGCCTCCATTTGTTGTATGCGGCCAGAGCAGGCGACGCGCGCCCCCGCGTCATGGAGCCGGAAGCGCTGCGCTATCGACTAGAAGCGCTGCGTGCGCAACCACTCACGGAACTTGGGTCCCAGGTCGTCGCGTTTCAACGCGAACTCCACCGTTGCCTTCAGAAAGCCGAGCTTGTCGCCGGCATCGTGCCGCTTGCCCTCGTAGCTGAACCCATACACCTTCTCGTACGCGAGCAATGCTTTGATCGCGTCCGTAAGCTGCAACTCTCCGCCCGCGCCCGGGGTCAGGCTCTCGATCATCTCGAAGATGCGCGGCGTCAGGATGTAGCGGCCGATGATTGCGTTTTGGCTCGGCGCCTCTTCCGGCTTCGGCTTCTCCACCAGGTTACGCACGTCCAGCAGCCGCGGGTCATCCCTATCCGGCGTGCAATCCAGACACCCATACGACGAAATCGCGGCTCCCTCCACCACCTCGGAAGCGATGATGGACGACTGCTTCCGTTCAAAGGCCTCCACCATCTGCTGCATGCAGGGCACCGTCGCATCCACGATGTCGTCCGGCAGAATGACGCAAAACGGCTCGTCCCCCACCAGGTTCTTCGCCTGCAGCACCGCGTGGCCCAGACCCAGCGCCTCCGGCTGCCGCGTGTAGGAAATCCGCGCCAGTTGCGACATGGACCGCGCCAGTTCCAGCAGATCCTTCTTGCCGCGCGCCTCCAACTGGTACTCCAACTCAGGGGCGCGATCGAAATGATCTTCCAACGGCGTCTTGCCGCGCCCGGTGATGATAATCACCTCGTTCACGCCGGCAGCGACGACTTCCTCCACCGCATACTGAATCAGCGGCTTGTCCACAAGCGGCAGCATCTCCTTGGGGACGGCTTTGGTTGCGGGCAAAAACCGCGTCCCCATACCGGCCGCCGGAATCACCGCCTTGCGAATCTTCTTTACAGCCATGGTGCCGATAACCCTTCCCCTTTGTTTCGCTCGCAGCTAGCAGGACAATACCAGACATATTGACCCGCCGGGCAGCACAATGGTCAGCCTGCGATGGTTACTGGAGGTCCTCGCGTCGAGCGCTGTCCGGGGCCTCACCCCATCACCCAGGCTTACGGCATTCGATGCCGAGACAGTTCACCCAGCGGCCTTCGCTCTCCACATCGGCAAACACTGGATCGCCGGAGTCGCCGAAGAACGCTCGTCGAATCGCCGTGAAACCAGCCGTCTCCAACTCCGGAACGAAAGCCTTGAAGTCCCACATCCATAAATGCTGACTGCGCCCGAAGATGGCCCGCGGCAACGACCTCAGGCCCCGCGCGCCCACCTGTTCTCCCAGGTACGTCTCGGCCATAAAGATCTGCGCTGCCTTCGGATCGCGCGAGTTCAGGTAGGCGCGGGCATGGAACTCGAGATCCGGCAGAACAAACCGGAACACCCCACCGGGCTTCAGATAGCCGATCACATTGCGCAACGTCGTCCGGCAGTCGTCCAACGCCAGGTGCTCCAGCACGTGCGAGCAATACACGCGGTCAGCCGAATTCTCCGCGACAGGGAGACCCTTGATCACGTCCCCGTAATGAATGTTGCCCGGGTAGTCAGGGAAGCCGCGACGCACCAGGGCACGCTTCACAAACGGCAGGCGTTTCCCCAGGGAAAACGCCGGCCCCGCATCGAAGTTCAGCCAGGACGCTGGCGCACAGGTGCCACAGCCAAACTGCACGTTCTGGCTCTGCATATAGGGCCGATTATAGACAACTCCCCCTACAACACGGGCGAGTTGTCCCCCAGCATGGCGCGCCGCGCCACCTTGATCGGCACCGGCCCCATCTTCATCAGCGTGTCATGGAAGGTCTGCAGGTTGAAGGCCGCGCCCTGCCTGGCCTGCACGTCCGCGCGGAGCTTCAGAATCTGCAGCTTGCCCAGTGTGTAGTACAGGTACAACGCATCGCTGGTGCCGCGCTTGGTCTCCACTTCGGCGATCGGCCGCGACTGGTAGCCCTCGTTCACAAAAAACTCGATCGCCTGCTCCGTCGTCAGCGCGCCGCCCACGCCCGTGTGCATCCGGATCGCCACCACAAACCGGGCGTCGCGCAGCAATGCATCCTGCAGCTGCCCCAACTTGATCAGCTTCGACTCGCGCTCATCCTTCGCCCCCACCCCAGGCGCGTTGTAGCCCTGCTCCAGCATCATCTGCTCGCAGTAGTGCGCCCAGCCCTCGATATACGTATTCGCCCCGATGATCTTGCGGATCTTCGACGGAAACTGCGGCTGGTACAGAAACTGCACGTAGTGCCCGGGATAGGCCTCATGCACGCTCGTCGAAACGATGGTGCCCACGTTGAACGCGGCCATGTATTCATCGGTCCGCTGCGGCGTCCAGTTCGGCTCCGGCAAGGTCACATTGAACAACGCCTTCGTCGAGTGGGTCTCGAAAGGCCCCGGTGGGTCCATGCTCGCCTGCGTCGTAGCGCGCATGAACGGCGGCGTCTCTTCCAGCGTCGGCTGCACCGTGCTCGGGATCGTGATAATGCCGTGCGTGTTGATGAAGTTGATCTCGGAGTCAAACCGGTCATGGAAGGCGTCCAGCAGTTTGCCCGGCGCCGGGTGAATCGTCGCCAGCTCCGCAAGCTGTTGCTGCGGCGTCTTCGAGGGATCGATCTCTTTCGCGACCCGCGCAAACTCCGCCTGGTTCCGGTGCAGGTCATCCAGCCCGATCTGCAGCAGATGATCCAGCGGAATGTCGACCATCTCGCTGTACGCCAGCGCCTTTGAGAAGGTCTCCGCGCCGTAGCGGAAGTCCCCCTTGGAGCGCGGCAGCAGGTCGGTCTTCATCCACTGCCCGTAGCTCTGCAAAGCGCTGACGACCGCGGCGTTGGTCTTCGCAAACTCGGCCTTGGCCTGCGCGTCGTCCGCCGCCGCAAAGGCCTCCGGCACATCCTTCTGGAAGAAGCCCACCAGACCATCGATCTGTTCCAGCGCGATCTCGGTATAGATCTTTGGTGGATTCTTCAGGTTCTTGCGCGCCTCGGCGAACACCTGCGGCATCTGCCTCTCCCGCGCAATCGCCGCCCGCAGCCGCGTGTTCACCGGCGCATACGGCCGTTCCATCAACGTGAAGATCGACCCCGTGACGCCGCTCGAATAGTTGTCCGGATTCTTCTCCCAGCCCCGAATCACTTCCAGGTACAGCAGCGACGAGCGAATCTGATTGAGCAGAATGTCCCGGTCCGCCGCAGGCTCCGCATCCAGCGCACTCGTATCGATCGCCGCAATCTTCTTCTCCCACTCATGCAGCGCCGCAATCTCCCGCTGCACCGACGCCGCCGAATAATCCTCCATCTGCACGTCATACTGGTGCAGCCCCGCACTCGTGCCCGCCGTCGGCGAGTACTTGAAGTACACCTGCTCGAAGTACTGGTTCGACAGATACTCCAGCGTCTGGTGGGCGCCATCGGCGCTCACACGTTGCGCATCGGACACCATCAAGCTCCCACAGAGCACAGTCAAAGCGGTCAGGCCACGAAGTCTCATCGCATCTGCAGTCTACCGGACAAGCCCGGACGGCTCATACCCGTTCATTGCCCCAGCCGCTTCAACGCTACCGTTCGTCCAGCCTCGGCCGACTCCCGCGCTGCCGTCAGAATCTGCACCACAACCACATTCATGACACTCTCGGTCTTTCGCCGGAGGGTCACAGAAAATCAGTGTTGACCGTCACCAACAGATCGACAGCCACCGGTACACCGTCACGCGTTCCAGGCCGAAAACGGTAGCGCCGGATTGCCGCCACCACAGCCGCATCGACCTCGGGACTCTGGCTATGGTCCACAATCTGGATTCGCTTTGGAGACCCGTCCGCATCAACGACCAGGGACACACTCACCCCGTGGAACTTCCTGCACTCAGCTTCGGAAACTTCGCTGACATCGGCCTCCACCTGCTGAAGAAGCACAGGCGCCTTCACCTGACCACCGATGTGCAAGGGATGATCCAGATCCTGCCCTTGTGCGCAGGCGACAAGTCCCGGCAGGAGCAACGCAAGCCAGCAGCGCGAAGCCATCTACGCCAGTCTACGCCGTCTGACTCAGTTCCAGCGCGGCCAGCAGATCCCGCGTCTCCCGAATCACATCTTCCCCCTTGGCGCTCGACAGCGGCCAGCGCAACACGCCCTGCGGCGTAAGCTGCGCGCCATCCTTCGCACTGCGTCCCACCAACTTCATCAGCGCGCCCACATTCACGCCCTTGCCCGGCTCCGCGGGCGCAGCGTGCAGCTTCTCACTGAAGCTCAGAAACAACATGTCGCGCATCGCCTTCATCTGCCCGGCCCTCGCCGCCACGGGCGACTCTGCCGGTCGCGGCGCCACCGCCTCCCGCACAGCCTTCGCAGCGTTGGTGGTCGGCGCACTCGAAAGCGCCGCGCGGCTGGAAAAGTTCAACGCCGCTACCTGCGGAGCCTGCCCATGCCGCCCCGCCAGGGGCTGTTGTGGCCGCGGCGGCAGCGTGCCGAAGCGCGAAGGCGTTCCCCAGGCCGAGGCTGCCGGCCGCGCCGCTGGCACCGGGTGCCCCGCGTCTCGCTTTTGAGACGTGGGCTGCGGCGAAGCCGCCTTCTTCGGCTCGTCCACCCCCACCCGCTTACGCTCCAGGTTCGCCACGCCCAGCCGCTCACACATCAACCGAATCTCACCCACAGCCAACAGCGACAACACCGTCTCCGGCGGCTTGCCATAACGGTCTTCCAACTCCGCCCGCACATCCGTCAGCACAGCCTCGGTCTCCGCGCCCGCAATGCGCTTGTACATCCTGAGCCGCTGGTTCTCCTCAGGGATATAACTCTCGTCGATGCGCAGCGACACCCCCAGGTTCACGGTCACGGACGGCCGCTCCTCCCGCGACTCGCCCTTCATGCGGCTGACCGCCTCTTCCAGCATCTGCGTGTACATCTCAAAGCCAATGGCCTCAATGTGCCCGCTCTGCTCGCCACCCAGCATGTTGCCCGCTCCGCGCAGTTCCAGGTCCAGCGCCGCAATCTTAAACCCCGCGCCCAGATCGCTGAACTCCTTCAGCGCCGCAAGCCGCCGCCGCGCAATCTCCGTCAACTGCTGCTCCGGCGGAATCAGCAAATACGCGTAGGCCCTGCGGTTCGATCGCCCTACACGTCCACGCAACTGATACAACTCGCTCAACCCATGCCGGTCTGCGCGATTGATGATGATCGTGTTCGCCCGCGACACATCCAGCCCGTTCTCCACGATGCTCGTCGCGCACAACACATCGAACTCGCCGTTCATAAAGCCCAGCATCACGCGCTCCAGCTCCGCCTCCGGCATCTGCCCATGTCCCACCGCCACCCGCGCCTGCGGCACCAGCTCTCGAATGCGCGCAGCCATGTCGTAAATGGTCTCCACGCGGTTCGACACGAAATAGATCTGCCCGGCGCGCTCCAACTCAACCTCAATCGCGGTGCGCACCAGCTTCTCGTCAAACTTCGCCACCACCGTCTGAATGGCCATGCGGTCCTTGGGCGGCGTCTCAATCACGCTCATGTCGCGCAACCCCACCAGCGACATATGCAGCGTGCGCGGAATCGGCGTCGCACTCATCGCCAACACATCGACCGAGGCGCGCATCTTCTTCAATCGCTCCTTGTGCCGCACGCCAAAGCGCTGTTCCTCATCCACCACCAGCAGCCCGAGATCCTGAAAATGCACGTTCTCCGCCAGCACCGCATGCGTGCCGATCAGGATGTCGACCTTGCCATCCGCCACCTTCTCCAGAACCTCCTTCTTCTCCTTCGCCGTGCGAAAACGCGAGATCATCTCCACCGTCACAGGAAAGTTCGCAAAGCGCTTCTTAAAGCTCTCAAAGTGCTGGAAGCACAGCACCGTCGTGGGCGTCAGCACGGCCACTTGCTTGCTGTCCTGAATCGCCTTGAACGCCGCGCGCATCGCGACCTCCGTCTTGCCGTACCCCACATCGCCGCACAGCAACCGGTCCATCGGCTGCGGCGATTCCATATCGCGCTTGATATCCGCAATCGCGTTGATCTGGTCGTCCGTTTCGTTGAAGTCGAACGCATCCTCGAACTCGCGCACCATCGCCGTGTCCGGCGAGAACGCAAACCCCAGCGCCGACTTCCGCTGCGCATACAGCTTCAACAACTCCTCGGCCATGTCCTGCATGGCCTTCTTCACCCGCGCCTTGGTCTTCTGCCACGACTGGTTGCCCAGCTTGTTCAACTGCGGCGCCGGCCCGCCCTCCGACGACCGGTATTTCTGAATCAAATCCAGCCGCGTCAACGGCACATACAACTTCGCATCCTCCGCGAAGTTCAGAATCATCAACTCCAGCACGCTGCCGTCCGGCTGGTCCAGCGACCGCAAGCCCTCGTACCGCGCGATACCGTGCTCCACATGCACCACGTAGTCGCCCACCGCCAGGTCACGGAAGTCCGAAACAAACGCCGACGTCTTCGACTTGCGCTGCACCGGCCGCGCCATCACATCGGCGTCGTCATTCAAATCATTCGCGCCGAAGACCACCAACTGCCGTGCTGTGCGTGGCTCGATGTCCAACACCTGCACGCCATTGGCAATCGCCGCTCGCACAATCACCGGCGTCCGCAGGTCCCCCGCCAGATAGCTCGACTCCGAATACACCGTCGCCGACGCGCCCGCGCTCGCATCCGCACGCCATCCAAGCCGGTACGGCACGCCATACTCCTGCAGCAAACCCGCAAGCCGCTCCACCTCGCCCTGATTCGGCGCCGCAATCAGGATGCGTGCCTCCGCCTCCATCAGCTTGCGCAGCTCATCCACCATCGCCGGAATCGAGCCGTGAAAGCGCAACGTCGGCCGCGTCGAAAACTCAATCTCTGAGCCCTCGCTCGTATCGCTCTCCAGGATGTCCACCGCGCCTAACTGGTCCAGGTCACACCCCGCCATGCGCCGCACACGGTCTTCCAACTCCCATGGCGAAAGGTACAAGTCCTCGGCCCGCACCAGCGACCCAATGCCGGAGCGTTCATGCCGCTGCTCCACCTTGTTCCACCAGCGCTCGCCCTGGTTGGACACCATCGCCGGCTCTTCCACAAAGACCCGCGTCTGCGGCCCAAGAAGGTCGGTCAAGCACGACTTGGCGCCCGCAACCGGCGCGTAAAACTCCCACCCGGCAAAGATCGTGGCGTTCGCCTCGCGCCCTGCCACATGCGACTGCAGCTCCCGCGGCATCTCGCCGCCCTCCAGCGCCTCACCCGCCGCGGACCCGGAACGCGTCAGGCGCGCATTGATCGCCTCCAGCAGCGTCTCCGTCGCCGGCGTCTCCGTCAGCGGCAGCAGCAGCACATGCTCCACCGCATTCGACGATCGCTGCGTGTCCGGATCGAAGCGTCGGATGGACTCAATCTCATCGCCAAAGAAGTCGACGCGCACGGGCCGCTCCATCTCCGGCCCATACACATCCACAATGCCGCCCCGTATCGTTACCTGTCCCGGCATCTCCACCACATCCACACGCGTGTAGCCGACCGACAACAGATGCTCCACCAGCATCTCCGGGATGTGTTCTTCGCCCCGGCGCAACTCCAGCGCAAGCGCCGCATAGTGCTCGCGTCCAAACAGCCGCATGCACGCCGCTTCCACCGGAGCAATCACCAGCCGCGCTCCCCCGCTCGCAATCTTCCACAGCGCCGCGGCCCGCTGCTCCTGGATCTCGCCATGCGGCGACAGGTTCTCAAACGGCAGCACATCATGCGCCGGCAGTCGAAGCACCTCGTTCGCCTTCAGCGCACCGGTAAGATCGCAAGCCGCCAGCACCGCCGTATGCAGCGCCTCCCCCGCCTTGTTGTCAGAAACTAGAACCAACGCCGGAGCCTGCGCCGCCCGCACAAAGTACGGCAGGTACAACGCCCGCGCTGTGGCCGTGAGTCCAGACACACGTCGCCGTCCCGTGCCGCCCGCCAGATGCCGACGCACACGCGCAAACGCGTGGGAACTCTCCAGATCCGCAATCAACTCGCGGACGAAGGGAAGAATCATGCAGACTTCATTCTACCGTCCGCAGGCGACTAGCCCGCAGAGCGCCCCGCGGCGACCACCGCGAGCTTACGCGGCGCTCTCCGTCTGCCTGGGCTTCAGCAATGGCCTCCGCTCCGCCGGGGTCCCAGCGGACATCCAGCGAAGTTCCTTGTCGTGCAGCGCAGCGGCCAGGAAGTTGCCGCGCGGGGCCAGCCGGTTGGGCCCGGCAACCAGACGCGATGCCGCGCACAAGGCCAGCGCGCGAACGCTCTTCCGCCGCACCACCAGATCCGCCACCGGTTGTGTCTCAAAGGCAGACCGCATCGTGTGCGGCGTTCCCCCATACAGCATCAATCTGTCCGCCCCGCGCGCAATCTCGTGCTCCATGAAATACGAACGCACCACCGTCCCGATGGAGAGCTTCTCCAAACCGGCGCTGTTCATCTGCCACTGCAGCACCGTCGTCCCGTCCTGACGCCAGCCGCCCATCAACGCCAGCCAACGGCCGTCGGCCGCGCGCAAACCGCAAAGAAAGCTTCCGGCCAGCTCCGATGCCGCGTGCACCCGCCGTCTGAACTCCACCAGCGGTACAGGATTCAAAGAAGCCCTGTTCATCGCCTCCAGATCCGCCCCGGCCAGCGCCGCCGCGGCGTCCGCAACGAACTCACAGGGGACCTGGGCTTCCAGCCGCCGCCGGTACCGCCGAAGATTGGCCCGCGTGCTCTTGCCCATCTGCGCCAGCGTGGCGTCCAGCGTAGGCTGCAGCGGCAACATACGCGCTACCTCGCGCCTGCGCGACGCCCATACAGCGCCCGGCCATCCCGCCAGCAGGCTCCGCCGCTCCGGCTCGCCGGGGCAATCATAGGTCGCCAGCACCACCGCCGCGCCCCGCTCCACCAGCGCCCGCGATGCTGCCGCAGCGGCCTGGGCGCGCTGGCCTGGGGGCGCAATCACGCTGTTGAAGCCCACCGCATCCCCGGTCGCCACAACTCCCGTGCGAAATCCGCCCACGCGGTACTCAAAAAACAGCGCAGCCGCCTCCAGGTCGTCCACCGTCAGGCTCCGGCTCTGGTGCTCCTCAGGCCGCAACAGCAACACCAGCTTCGGCAGACGACGGCGCAGGACCGCCTTATCCAGGAAATACGGCAGCCAATGCAGCGCGCCTGGCTGATCGCATCGCGACGCCAACTGCGCCAGCAAGGGAGCCAGCGCCAGAATCGCCTCCCGGCTTTCCAGAACCATAAGGCTCCGCGTCAGCGGCGGCATGGATGCTTTCAGCATGGGTTCTTTCTCCCTGAAACCCAAGCTAAGCCAGCGAATTCCAGCCCGACATTACCCGTGGGGGGCGCGCGGCTTACTTTCCTGTCATCCCCTTATGACGCCAATGGGTCATTACGACTGGTCGGGACCGACCTGCTTCTCAATCTCCCGCCCGTAAATTGCCTGCCCGTACTCCAGCAGCGTAACCATCAACACGCCGCCGGCCACGTTCCCGCCCACCGCCGGTCCGAGCCACCTCCCGTAGCGGCTCCACGGAATCAGGCCCGTCAGCGCCGCCGTCATGATCTCGCCGGAACTGGCAATGCAGTGCGCAAAGTTCCCGGCCCCCACGACAAAGGTCAACAACCAGATCAGCGCCACCGAACCCGTAACGGAGTGCGATCCGGACACCATCCAGGCGGCCGTCGCGATGATCCAACCGCCCATCACCCCGGACCAGAACACCGTTGCGAGCGGCACATGCGCCGCCTCGGCCCCAAGCGTCGCTATAGCCGCCACAATCGCCGGCGGCACGGCATGCGTAAGCGAGATCAGGCAGGCAAACGCCAGCGCTCCCAGCAGGTTGGAAGGCAGCACAATGGCCCAAAGCCGGGCCGTGTTAAATAGCTCTTTCTTCTCCGCCAGGATCAACGCGACCGGATACAGCGTGTTCTCGGTGAACAGTTGGGACCGGCCCATGATCACCACAATGAACCCCAGCGGATACAGCATCCGCGAAAGCAGGAACGCTCCCGGCCCGTTTCCGAGCATGGCCAGCACAATGCCCACACCCAGCGCGGAGAACCCCATAAAAGTTCCACCGGTAAAGCCGCTGACCGCAAGTGACACGCTCCGCCGCTTTAACTCCTGCTGAGCGTTGCGCGCCACCTGCTGGTAGATCTCTTCCGCACTGGGCCGCTCCAGGTTCTTCTGCGCAGCCGAGCGATCCGGCTCCGGCGGGCCCTTGGCTTCCGCCTCCGCGCCGTCCTTTGTCTCATCGTCCCTGTCTCGCTCCTGATCTTGTTCTTCTTTCGCCGAAAGCATCGGAAAGCTGCCTTTCTCGTCTCGCATCACGCCCCAGTCCTCATTCAGGGCGGTTAAGATGCAAGCCGTTCCAACGCGGTATACCTTCCCTGAAGGCGAAGACGTTCACCCCTTGCGCGGGAGATCAAGGCAAGCCGGGGCGCCCCCCGCCTTCGCGTGCGACGCGCCCGTCCACCCGCTCGCACAACCCGGCGCATGCCTGTCCGGAACACATGCGCCCTCCACGGCAAGCTCGCAGGTTTGCGCCAAGAGCCGGTTTTGCGCCAAAACAGGGCAGTTCCGTTCCCGGTTCCACCCCGGAGGTTGCAGAAAGCTCAGCCCGCTCCCCGCCGATAGTAAGAGCATGCGCTCCATGCTCCCCCGACCGAAACGCAAACCGGTTCCGCCCCTACCCGTCCTCTGCGTCCCGTCATCCTTTTGTCTCCAATGCCCGGTCGCAGACCGGGAAGCCGTCTGCTTCTTCAAACGTCCCAGCCCGGCAAAGCGGAAGGAAACCCATCCACCCACACCACCACTCCCGCACCGCTAACCCAAGCACAAACACGCACCGCCAACCCGCACCGCCATCGGCGAAGCCGCCAACGCAAAGCGCCAGCGGCAAAGCCGCCAACCCGCAGCGCTTCTACTCAAACTGCGGCAAATGCTCCATATCGCCTTCCGGCACCGGCTCCAGCGGTCCCCCTGCTTTGATCCACGCCTTCAGCCCGCCCGCGATCACCTTTGTCTTGCAGTCTTCCTTCTCCAGCGCTTTGGCCACCCGCACACTCGTCGCATCCCGTGCGCACGAGCAGTACAGGTAAATGTCGCACTCCGGTGCCATGAACTCGCGCAGAGCCGCAAGCTCTTCCCGCAACCGGTTCGGCTCCACGCGAATCGAGTTCTTGATCCGCTGCGTGCCCGGGTCGTAGTACCCATGCGACCGCACATCCGCGATCACCACAATCCGGTCGCGCGAGCCTTCCTGCAGCCTGGCGTGCAGCTCCGCCGCGGCCACCCGCTCCACATCGGTGAACCGCGTGTCGCGCACATAGCTCATCACCAGCCACAGCACATACAGCAACACCACCGCGCTGACCATGGCCGCGGTGATGTGCCCCAGCCGTTCCACCAGGCCGATGATCTCCCGCAAGAACCGCGCAAACACGTACCCCGTTACCGACCACGCCGACGTGTACAGCAGCGCACCCACCAGGTCGAGACTCAGAAACTTCGACGCCGGCATATTCAGGCTGCCCGACAACGGCGCCGCCACGGTGCTCAACCCCGGAATAAACTTCGCGAACAGCAACGTCCGCGGTCCGCGCTGGTAAAACCGGTTTGCCGACCCGAAAATGCACGTCTCCGGATTCATGCTGATGCGGCACAGCCCCGCCAACAGCCACCAACCCGTATACCGGCCCCCGAGGTACAAAAGCGTATCCCCCGCCACCGCCGCGCACATCGCGCACAACACCACCAGCCCAAGGTTCAGCCCGGCCC
>CAXUNH010000068.1:0-17382 GCA_964252405.1 uncultured Acidobacteriaceae bacterium
TCTTTTCCTTGCGGGCGAGCATGCCGCGGACGTGCTCGACGGGATCTTCGCCCGACTTTTCGACGGCGGACAGCAGGTGCATGACGGCCTCGTTGGCGCCGCCGTGCAGGGGGCCTTTGAGCGCGCCGATGGCACCGGTGATGGCGGAGTGCATGTCGCTGAGAGTTGCGGCAATGACGCGCGCAGCGAAGGTGCTGGCATTGAGCTCGTGGTCCGCGTGGAGGATCAGCGCGACGTCCAGGGCCTTGGTGGCGGTCTCCGAAGGCTTCTCGCCGGTGAGCATCCACAGGAAGTTCGCGGCGTGGCAGAGCGTGGGATCGGCGTCGACGAGGGGCTTGCCTTTGCGGATGCGATCGAAGACGGCGATGATCATTGCGATCTGGGCGGTGAGGTCGAAGCTCTTGCGGAGATTCGCTTCGTGCGTGGTGGCCTTCGCACCGGGGTCATAGATGGACAGCAGGGACACCGCTGTGCGAAGGACCTCCATGGGCGAGGACTCCTTGGGCAGCGTGCGCAGAAAGTCGATGACGGCGGGCGGGAGCTTACGCGCCGCGGCGAGCTTCTGGGTGAAGGCGGAGAGTTCGGCGGCCGTGGGGAGCTTCCCGGTCCAAAGGAGATAGGCGGTTTCTTCGAAGGTGGAGTGCTGCGCGAGCTCGTGAATGTCGATGCCGCGGTAAGAGAGGATCCCTTTTGCGCCATCGATGAAGCAGATGGAGGAGTCGTTGGCAACAACGTCCTGGAGACCTTTGGGGGCGGCGGCGGTGGCGGTGGCCATGGTGATCTTCTCCGTGCGGCAAAGAAAATCGCGCCGCAGTCGCAGTTGATTATGGGGAATGGGCAAAACGGTTGTCACGGCCCAGTGGCCGAATATCGTTTCCTGTAACCGGATCAGCGCGCAGGGACGGCGCTGCCGGTGAAGCGGGTGGGGGAGAACGGGTCCAGACTGATGCCCGGTGTGCCGCCTTCGATCAGGTCGGCGAGGAGGACGGCCGTGGCGGGCGCAAGCAGGATGCCGTTGCGGAAGTGGCCGGTGGCGATGAACTGCCCCGGCGCGGCGACGTCGTCTGACGGAGGAAGAGGGCCGAGCAGCGGAAGGCCATCGGGCGAGGCTGGACGCAGGCCGGCCCAGGCTTCCACCATTGGCGTTTGCGCCGGATCGCCAAGTTCGGGGTGGTGGGGGACCAACGCGGCGGCGAGGCGGCGAAGCTCGGCGAGGTCGACCAGGGAGGTGGAGGTGTCGTAGCCTGCGTCCTCGACGGTGGCGCCGATCAGGGCGGTTCCTGCCTGAGGACCGCGGGTGCGGGGAACGACGTAGACGCGGTCGCTGCGGTGAACGTCGCGCAGGGAGGATCCGGGTGGGAGCTGGACGCGCAGCATCTGCCCTTTTCGCGGGGAGATGCCGGCCTGCACGGCCCAGGCGCCGGTGGTGTGGACGACGATCCCGGAGGTGTTCTTGGCGGCTCCCTGGTCCGTGGAGGAGGGCCTGGCGTTCTGCACAAGCTGGATGCCGAGGCGGTCCACGGCGGTGACCAGGGCGAGGGCGAGCTGCCGCGGATCGATCGAACGCTCGCGCAGGCGGGTGAGGCGGCCGTCCGGCAGAGTCTGAACGGTCACCTCAGTCTGGAAGGGTACCGGCAGGCCGGAGAGCTCTTCCAGGGAGTGCAGGAAGACGGGGTAGAGGGCAGCGCTGAGTTGAGCAAGCGGACGGAGTGGCGGGGGATGATACGGGTCTTGCGCCGCGAGCATGCCGGCGGCGGCCCATGAGGCCTGGGCGGCCGCGGCTCCGCCCTCGAGCAATGTCACGCGGTGTCCTCGCGCATGCAGTTCCAGAGCCAGACTGAGGCCGATCACGCCGGCACCGAGGATGGTGACCTCCGGACGGGACAACAACGCAGGGGTCCTCCGCATCCGAGTGTAGTTTGTGGAGGGCTGAATCCGTCGTCACCTGGGTAACCAAAGTCAACGACCGCCCGTCCATCTGAGGGAAAACCTTGTTCACCGCAGTGGAGCACGAGGCGGATGAGCGGACTTGAACAAAGGAGTACGTATGGATCAACGGAACGATGGCGTAGTGGTCGAGCATCGCGCGCCGAACTGGCTGGTAGGTTTGACGGTGCTGGCTCTTCTGGCAGCCCTGGGTGCGCTGGGCTGGGCTCTTGGTTTACAGAATCACCTTGCGCTGACGGAAGGCAAGCTGACGGCGGCCACCGCGGACAATGCAAAGCTCGCGGACAAGATTGAAGACACCAACGAACGCCTGCGCGCACAGGGTGAGGCCCTTGGGCAGACGGTGGGGTTGACCCAGAAGCAGCTGGAGGAACGCAGTGCGCAGCTTGCGGCCGCGGAGAAAAACGTCGCGGTCACGACGCGGAATCTGCAGAAGCAGACTGTCGCCAACCAGAAGCAGGTGCAGGAGCAACTGGGCGCGGTACAGACCGACGTCAACGGCGTGAAGACAGACGTAGGCGGTGTGAAGAACGATGTGGCGACCACCCAGGCGGATTTGGCGAGCACCAAGAGCCAGTTGACCCGCGTGGTGGGCGACCAGGGAGTGATGAGCGGCCTGATCGCGACGAATCACGACGAACTGGAGCAGCTGCGGCGCCGTGGCGAGCGCAACTACTACGAGTTCACGCTGCAGCGCGGCGGTCAAGGCCAGGTGGTCGGTACCGTGAAGCTGTCGTTGAAGAAGACGGACGTGAAGCGTTCGAAGTACACGATGTATGTGAGTGCGGACGACAAGAACATCGAGAAGAAGGACAAGAACCTCGACGAGCCGGTGCAGTTTTACTCGGGCAAGTCCCCGGCGCTGTTTGAGATCGTGGTGAACAACATCAGCAAGAACCAGGTGCAGGGCTACCTGAGCACACCGAAGGACGCGCCAGGCCCGGTGGCACTGCCTTAGAACAGGATACGTTTCAGGTGAGAAGAGCGGCCCGGTTGGAGGGGCCGCTCTTTGTTTGCGCCGGAAAGCGACTCAGGGAAGGCTGGTTGTCTGGGGCTCCTGATTGCGCAGTTCGACGGTCAGCGTGGCGCCCTTTTTGGCGTGCCAGGCATCGGCTGTCTGGCCTGGAAACGGGAGGACGATGGTGCCGGTCCGGGTCTCGCCTGGCGCGATCTGATCGCCATCGTAAATAGGATTTACGGCGTGTTGTGTGATGTCGGGAAAGATCACTTCCAGCCGTTTCAGGTCGGTCCCGGACAGCAGATTGGACTCGTACTGCGTGCCGTCGGCCATGGTCACGCGCGCGGTCGCACCGGTGATGAAGAGGGGCAGGCGGAGCTTGTCGGTCAGCTGTACGTGGGCGATGACGTAGAGATTGTCCTCGGTCGTGGTGGTTGGGGTGCCGAGCACGTGCATGCCGTTGGCCGAAGGCGCGTCGAGACTGTTGAAGGTGGTGTGCGGTGCGTAGGTGTCCGTGGAGGTGACCCGGAACTCGGAGACCGTGTGTGGATTGAAGTAGAAGAGGGCAGCCGCAATGGCGGAGAGGATAAGCAAGGACACGATCACAGCGGGCGCGTTGCTGGTCTGGCGGGCGGGAGCGAGCTGGAGCGGAGCCATGTTGCGCTAAGGATAGCGTGAGGGCGCGGTGTTTGGCAGCCCTACCCCGCGGTTCGGGGGCGAGGCCGGAGCGCGGCGAGGAAATCCTCCAGCGGGAGCGTGTTGAGCAGGTCTGAGGCCGTGAGCCAGGCGCGGCGAAGTTGGACGACGCCGTGATCGATCAGGTCGAGCTCGTCGGCGGAGTGGGCGTCGGTGTTGACGGTGATCCTGCAGCCGAGTGCGCGGGCGCGGCGGAGGTTGAGGTCGGAGAGGTCGGCGCGGGCCGGGGCCGCGTTGTGCTCCACCGCGATGCCGAGTTTGGCGGCGACCGGAAGAACCTGCTCGAGATCGATCTTGTAGGGATCGCGCTTGAGGACCTTGCGACCGGTGGGGTGGCCGAGGATCTGAACGAAGGGATTTTCGCAGGCGCGGAGGACGCGGGCGGTGACCTCTTCCGAGGTCTGGTTGAAGCCGGAGTGGACGCTGGCGATGACGATGTCGAGTTGGGCCAGGGTTTCGTTCTCGAGATCCATTTGGCCGTCGAGGAGGATGTCGCATTCGACGCCGGCGAGGATGGTGAAGTTCGGGGGGAGGGGATGCAGTTTTGCCTCCCGGCCCGCAGGTCTCTCCACTACGCCGCTGCGCGGCTCCGGTCGAGATAACAAGGGGGAGGGGATTGGCTCCGGTCGAGAGGACAGGTGTTTTGCGGCTGCGAAGAGGGTGGAAAGTCGCTGATGGGTGCTGAGGTCGCGGTCGTTGGCGATGGCGTGGTTGACTTCGGCGATGTCGGCCTGGAGTTCGGCGGAGACCTGGCGGATGCGGGCGGCGTGGGCCAGGGCGCGGGCGTCGTCCATGCCGTTGGTCATGGTGAGGAGCTTGCTGTGGTCGGTGATGGCGATGTACTCGAGGCCGCGGGCGATGGCGGCTTCGGCCATGGCGCGGATGGACTCAGAGCCGTCGGATTCGAAGGTGTGCTTGTGCACGTCGCCGCGGAGTGCGCTGCGCACAATGAGGTGGGGGAGGGTGCCATTGGCGGCGGCTTCGATCTCGCCGCAGTTCTCCCGGAGTTCGGGGGGGATGTAGTCCAGGTCGAGCGCGTTGTAGATCTCCGCCTCGGTCGCCGCGGCGATGATCTTGTTGTCTTCCAGGCGAAGCAGGGCGTACTCCGAGAGCGTGTAGCCGCGTTTGATGGCGCGCTGGCGGAGCGTGACGTTGTGGTGCTTGCTGCCGGTGAAGTACTGGAGCGCAGCGCCATAGCTGGCGCGGGGCAGCAGGCGGACGTCGACCTGGAGGTTGTTGCGGAGTGTGAAGCTTACCTTGTTCTGCCCCTTGGCCAGCAGCTTGTCGATGAGAGGAAGCGCGGCGACGTGGTCGACGGCGGCGGCCACGACATCGGGCTCGCAGGCCGGGCCGGTGACCAGAAGGTCGAGGTCGCCGACGGATTCTTTGCCGCGGCGCAGCGAGCCGGCGGGGGTGATGGTGTCGATGCCGGGGAACTCGCGGATGAGTTCGCCGATGCGCTCGGCGTGGTCGCGGGCGACGTCGATGCGGAAGCGGGAGGTGTTTTTGCGGTAGTCCTCGATGCCCTTGAGGAGCTTGTCGGTGAACTTCTGGCCCATGCGGGGAAGGGTGAGCAGGTCGCCTCGTTTGGCGGCTTCTTCGAGGGCGTCCACGTCGGCGACGCCGAGGGCTGAATAGAGCAGGGCGACTGTTTTGGGGCCCATGCCCGGAAGGCGCAGCAGGGTGAGCATGCTGGGCCTGTAGCGGGTGAGGAGTTCGTCCCGCAGCGGCATGGTGCCGGTGTTGACCAGGTCGCGGATATTGGCGGCCATGCCCTTGCCGATGCCGCCGATGGAGAGCAGCGCTTTGGGATCGGCATCGGGGCGGGTGAGGGTTTCAAGCTGGGTGGTCTGCTGTTCCACGGCTTCCGCGGCGCGCCGGTAGGAGCGCACACGAAAGGGATCAGCATTGTCGATCTCAAGCAGGGCCGCCGTTTCGTCAAGCAGGCGGGCGATGGTGATGTTATCCATTGAAGGATAAGACGCCGTCCGTGGCGGGACGGAGCGGCGCTTTCACGATCGGCGGAAGGGAAGCGAGCTACTTCAGCGGAGTGACCTCGTCGGCCTGGGGTCCCTTTTCTCCCTCGACTACGTTGAACTCGACCGGGTCTCCCTCGCTCAGGCTCTTGTAGCCATCTGTTCGGATAGAGCTGTAATGCACAAACACGTCCGGGCCGTTGTCGCGGCCGAGAAAGCCGTAGCCTTTGGCATTGTTGAACCACTTCACCGTACCTCGAAACTGTCCCATAGCTCTCCTGTAGCGCACTCGTGTGCCGACTTCTATTGCTGAAGCGATACAGGCCTTTCTACGCGACCCGCGTGAGGCGAGCCGCATGAAATGCGGGAATTTTGGGCCGGGTCGAACAATTCGTAGATCGTGTTGCGGTTGCCGAAATCAGCGTCCCTGACGCAGGGACTGGTACAGCAGGACGCCGACCAGGGTTTTCCCGTCTTCGATTTTGCCTGCGTGGATGAGACGCACGACCTCCGAGAGCGGCGTCATATGGATTTCGATTCTTTCGTCCTCTTCGGGCGTGGCCTCGCCGGGGGTGAGGTCTTCGGCGAAGAGGATGTTCATGGCTTCCGCGACAAACCCGGGCGAGGCGAAGTAGGTGACGTGTTTGGACCACTTCCTGGCGCGGTAGCCGGTCTCTTCGATGAGTTCGCGTTTCGCGGCGGGGATGAGCTTTTCGCCGGGTTCGATACGACCGGCGGGCAGTTCGAGGAGGAACCCGTCGGCCGCGTGACGGTATTGACGGATGAGCAGGATGCCGGGGTCGTCCGGATTGGTGCGGGTGTCGACGGCGAGGATGACAACGGAGCCGTTGTGGCGCACGACGTCGCGCGTGGCCGTGACGTCGCCGGGCTCGCGCACGGTGTCGTGGGTCACCCAGAAGACCTTGCCGCGGTAGACCTCCTTGGAGTCGAGGACCTGCGCCTTGCCCGTGAGCTTCCTGGGCGACTTCTTGACGACCTTCGCGTTGGGCGGCGCCTGTTCTTCACCGGAAGGGGAGGCCCCGGACGTTATGGCTTCTGGCTGGGTGCGTTTCGTTGCGTTCGCCATGCCTTTTCACAGTACACGACGGGATGTACGCCGGGTTTCTGCGACGGTGCGGGCCGGCGCGCATCCAACCATCGTCAGATCGGCCATCTTTCCAGATCCACCGGAGGCGCATGCAGGCGGAGTGTTACCCCATCTCGACGCTGCCGGGCACTTCCGCGCTGTTTCGCGACTATGCGGAGGCGACCGATCGCGGCGTGGTGGAGCGGCTGCGACGCTGGTATCCGAGTGACCCGTTTCGGACCGAGTGGGCGCGCAGTGCGCCTTCACTCCCGGCGGAACACCGAGAGCGGTTGGCGGATGCCCTGAAGGTGCAAGCTGCGCTGTTTGCGGCGGGGTCGCCGGCGCTGGCGAACATTGAGCGGCTGCGGGCGGGCGCGGCGGCGGTGGTGACCGGGCAGCAGGTTGGGCTGTTTGGCGGGCCGCTGTTGACGCTGCTGAAGGCGGCAACCGCCGTGCGCAAGGCGCGGGATGCGACCCGGCTCAGCGGCCGGGACCACGTGCCGGTCTTCTGGCTGGCGAGCGAAGATCATGACTTGCCGGAGGTGGATCAGGTTCACCTGCTGAGCAAGGAGCGGGTGGAAACGGCGCACCTGGGGCTGGGTGAGGCGGGACATGCCTCGCCCGTAGGTGGTTTGCGCGTAGGCGGGAAGGTGGAGCCCGCGCTGGCCTGGGCGGAAGAGCTGCTGCAGTTTGCGCCGGTGTGCGACTGGCTGCGGGATGCGTATACCGACGGTGAGGGCTACACGGCCACGCTGGCGAGCGGCATGGGGCGGCTGCTGTCGCGGGTATTCGCGGAGCAGGGCCTGGTCGTGATGGATGCGGCGGAGCGGACGTTCCATGCGCTGGGTGCGAACGTGCTCCGCTCAGCGATTGAGCGGGCGGATGAGCTTGAGACGGCGCTGATGGAGCGCTCCGCCGAGCTGGAGCAGGCTGGATACCACGCCCAGGTGAAGGTGGCGGCGGGGATGAGTCTGTTGTTTCTGCTGTCCGCCGGGCCCGACGGCGTGGTGGAGCGGAAAGCGCTGCGGCGGACCGTGGAAGGTGGGTGGAGGGCTGGGGCCAGAACCTATTCGACGGCGGAGCTGTTGCAGATTCTGGCATCCGAGCCGGAGCGGTTCAGCCCGAACGCGCTGCTGCGGCCGGTGATGCAGGATGCCATTTTGCCGACTGCCGCGTACATCGGCGGACCGGCGGAGATTGCCTACTTTGCGCAGTCGGCGGTGGTGTACGGACGTGTGCTGGGCCGGGTGACGCCGGTGCTGCCGCGGCTCTCCGCCACGCTGGTGGAGCCTGCCGTGGCGGAAATCATGGCGCGGCACGAGGTGCAGTTTCAGCAGGTGTTTGAGGCCAGGACCGCGGAGGAGATGACGGTGCGGCTGGGGGCGCGTGCGATGCCGGTCGAGGGCAAGCGCAAGCTCGCCGCTGCAGGGAACGCACTGGATGCGGAGCTGGCCGGGCTGTTGGCGTACATGGGATCGCTTAGCCCGGAACTGGCGCGCGCGGCCGGGGTGAGCGCCAGCAAGATGCGCTACCAGATGAACCGGCTGCGGCGCATGGCGGCGCGCTTTGAGGTGGAACGGACCGGATCGCTGCGCAAGCAGGCTACGGCGGTGATGCTGAACCTCTACCCGGAGGAGCACCTGCAGGAACGGCTGGTGGCGGGAGTGTTCTTCCTGGCGAAGTTCGGGGAGAGCCTGCCGCAGATGCTGGTGGAGCATGCGGGGCAGGAGTGTCCTGGGCACCGGGTGCTGTTCGGGGAATAGAGGAAGGCGTACGCAGCGTTGCGCCCGCGCGTCAGTTCTGGCTCTTCGCTTCTCCGGCGTCAGTTGGGCAGTCCCACTCCTTCGATCCCTTTAGAATGGCCTTCGAGGATGCTTGGCATGGGGATAAGCGATCAGCCATTTGAGGTGACTTGTCCGGACTGTGGTGGCGTGTTGAAAGTGGATCCGGTGACGCGGTCGGTGATTGCGCACACACCGGCGCCGCGCAAGAAGACCTTCGAGGATCTTGGGGCGGCGGCACGGGCGGTAAAGGAGCAGGAGGCGCGGCGGGACTCCCTCTTTGCGCAATCGGTGCAGGCGGAAAAGCATCGCGATGACGTGTTGGACAAGAAGTTTGCCGAGGCACTGAAAAAGGCGAAAGAGTCGCCCTTGACCGACAGGCCGTTGCGGGACTTCGACCTGGAGTAGCCGGCTCTGTTCCAACTCCGGGCATCGATGTCCGACATCTTGGGCTTCCGTGATTGGACCTGCCACTTGTGTGTGATCGGCGGATGAGCTTTTGACCACAACAATGAGTCCAGGACCGGTTTTCTGTCTAGGTCCATGCGTTGTGCGCGGATAGGGGCCTGCTTGCGCGGCGGCTGAGGGCGCAAGCTTGAGGAGATGGCGTTGGCAGGTGCGATTTTATGTTCCAAGGTTGAGGAGGCGGCGGCGCGGTTTCCGGACTTCATTTCGGAGCTCGAAGGCTTTCTCACGCACTACGGCTTGCCGGTCGGGACAGGGGAGGCTTTGCCGGACCTGGCCGAGCGCACAGCCATCCAAGGCGCTTTTCGGGATGATCTGGTCTCGATGCTGAACGTGCTGTGCGCCGAAGAGGAGCGCATCAGCTACCTGGAACTTCTGGGAATCCTGCTGGTCGCTGCCGTTGGGCGGGAGACGGCGCGGGGACTGGCGTTCGATGACGCCGCCGAAGAGCCGGTGCGTCGCCTGTTCAACTTCGTGGTGGAAGCACGCCGGCCCAGGCCGGAGGAGGACTTGGCCGGTCCCGCTGCCGGCGACCACGAGGAGTTTGCGGTGCCCGAGACCTTCCCGCCGGAGGAGAGGACCGCGTTCATTGAGTCGCTCCCTGCGATCACGCCTGGGGCGACGGACCTGGGTACCGATGCGGCCTCGCGCGGGTCGGTACTGGCTCGCGCCCTGGCGATTGCGGCGGATGGGGATGGCTTCGGCAGAAGAAGCGCGATTGAGCCCGAGCCTGAGCCTGCGCCCTCGCGGGAGCCCGCGTCCGTTCGAGTGGTTCGCAGCGCGCCTGAGTCTGTGCATGGGGTTTGGAGCGCACCGTCCGCCGCGCCGTCCTTGCCAAGTTTTCCGCAAGCGCAGGGTGAGAACGGTGGGAGGCCACGTGTGCCGGTGTGGGCCGTGGGACTGGCGGGTGTTCTGCTGGGCCTGTTGATCAGCTTTCTTTGGCAGAGGCGTGGAGCTCAACCTCCGGCGGGTGCCGGGAATGCCGCGGTCGCGTCCCCGGCCGACCCAGCGCGCGATGAGGCTGAGCGTGCGTCGAAGCGCCGGGAGCGCGCTGCCCTCATCGCGCACCAACAGGTGGACGCCGCAGTGGCCGGAGCGGCTTCGGGCAGCCCGAAGCTCGATCTCGAAGCGGCGGACGAGCCTGACACGCCCCCTGCGCCGACAGGCGGGAGCAAGCGGGGTGCCAAAGCGGCGAACACGCACACCGCGACTGCGGTTGTTCCGCGGGGTGGGGCGGGTTTCGTGGGCATGCCTGGTCCCGGAACGAAGGCCCTGCGCCCCGCGACCGGGGCGATGGTGCCGGCTGTGCGAGCGGTCGACCTGAATGCGCCCGCGGAGACGCTCAGCCAGGGTTCCCGTGGCCTGCGGACGCGGCTGCCGAGTGTGGTGACGGGCTCTTCGGGGATCATGGCGGCGAATGTGATCTCCGCCCCGGCGCCGGCGTACCCCGCGGAGGCAAGTGCCGCCAAGGTGGAGGGCGAGGTCGTCATTGAAGCGGTGGTTGGGCGCGATGGCACGGTGAAGGACGCTCGGGTGGTCAGTGGACCGGAGCTGTTGCGGGAGGCGGCAGTGAACGCGGTGCAGCACTGGCAGTACCGGCCCTACGAGGTGGATGGCGCTCCGGCGGAGATCGCCACGACGGCGCGGCTGCAGTTTCGGCTGAATGCGGAGTAGGCGTGCAGAGCGGGCAGGGGAACGCTTCGGCCTGCTTTTCACTAGACTGAAGAGGTATGCCACCGATTCTGAATGCGCAAGGCGTCTCCAAACGCTTTGGCGCCGTGCCGCTGTTTCAAGATATTTCGTTCGCTGTCCATGATGGGGACCGCATTGGGCTGATCGGGCCGAATGGAGCGGGAAAGTCCACGCTGCTGGCTGTGCTGGCGGGGGAGATGGAGCCCGACTCCGGGGAGTTTGCGGTGCGCAAGCGGGCGCGCATCGGGTATGTGCGGCAGATCTCGGAGTTCGCGCCGAAGATCACGGTGCGCGGCGTAATTCAGGCGGCTTTGGAGCGGGCCGATGTTCCCGCTGAGGATCGCGAGCAACGCCTGCGCGAGACGCTGGGCCGGGCTGGTTTTGTGGACGCCACGGCCGAGGGCGTGCACATGGATGACGAGGCAGCGAGCCTTTCCGGTGGCTGGCGCAAGCGACTGTCGATTGCCGAGGCCATGGTGCTCCAGCCTGACGTGCTGATGCTGGATGAGCCGACGAATCATCTGGATCTCGAGGGGATTGAGTGGCTTGAGGGTGTGTTGCGGGCGTCGTCCTTTGCGGTGGTAGTGGTGACGCATGACCGGTACTTCCTGGAGGCGGTGGCGAACGAAGTTGTGGAGCTCAGCCGCACGTATGCAGAAGGTCTGCTGCGTGTGAAGGGAACGTATTCAAGGTTTCTGGAAGAGCGCGAAGGGTATATGGAGTCGCAGCAGCGGATGCAAGAGGGGCTGCGCAACCGCGTGAAGACCGAGATTGAGTGGCTGCGGCGTGGCCCGAAGGCGCGGGCCACGAAGGCAAAGGCAAGAATCGACAATGCGCATGGACTGATTGCCAAGCTGGCGGATGTGGACAGCCGCATGCGCACGGCCAATGCGGGCATCGCGTTTGACGCGACGGACCGGCAGACGAAGCGGTTGATCGAGATGGAGGATGTGGCGATCACACTGGGCGGGCGCGAGATTGTCCACGACGTGAGCTTTGCGTTGGTGAATGGGGCTCGGCTCGGGTTGTGTGGGCCGAACGGGTCGGGGAAGACGACCCTGTTGCGCGCGATGACTGGCGAGATCCCGGTGAGCAAGGGCGTGGTGAAACGCGCGGCCGGCTTGCGGGTGGTGTACCTGAGCCAGATGCGCGAACTGGATGAGAAGCTGACGTTGCGGCGGGCCCTGGCTCCGGATGCGGATGCGGTGGTGTACCAGGGGCGCGTGACGCATGTGGCGAGTTATGCGGCGAAGTTTCTGTTTACGGGCGAGCAGTTGAACCAGCCGGTGGAGCGGTTGAGCGGCGGGGAGCGGGCGCGGGTGTTGATTGCGCGGTTGATGCTGCAGCCCGCGGATGTGTTGATGCTGGACGAGCCGACGAACGATCTGGATATACCCACGCTGGAGACGCTGGAGGAGGCGCTGTTGGAGTTTCCCGGGGCGTTGGTGTTGGTGACGCACGATCGGTATCTGCTGGACCGGGTGAGCAACGTGGTGCTGGGGCTGGATGGGCGCGGGAACGCAGAGCTGTTTGCGGATTACCTGCAGTGGGAAGAGTGGAGGGCGCAGGGCGCAGGGTTCAGGGCTCAGGGCCCAGGGAACGGCGCGGCTGCGCGGGGGAGTGAGGCGGTATCTGGGCCGCCTGCGGCTTCCTCGGCAAAGAAGAAATTGAGCTACATGGAGCAGCGCGAGTGGGACGGGATCGAGGCGAAGGTGGACGCGGCGGACGCGCGGCTGGATGCGGCGCGAGCGACCTTGGAGGACCCTGCGGTAGCCGTGGATGCGACGCGGCTGACGGCCGCACTGGCCGAACTAGAGCGCGCGCAGGCCGAGCATGATGCGGTTTACGAACGGTGGGCGGAGTTGGGCGAAAAGGCGGGTGTTTGAGTCAGGTTCTGCGTTCGCGAGTGGATGGTGATCAACCGTTCCCAGAACGGCGTTTATGAGTACCAACGAGCGAGCTGCGATCATTTGCGGTGAAATGTACCTCCAGCGCATTCGGATCGATCCCGAGCTCAATTGCCGCAACAGTACTTCCAGCGTCTTCGCTGGCGATATGCGGCACCATCAAATCTGTAAACACTGTGAAACAGATCCGCAGGACCGAGACTATCGTCGATCTCTAGGTCCGGAGCTCCTGAATTAGTGGCGCTGAGAAACACGAGGTTGTACCCGTTGCCTTTGAATAACCGCGCTCCACTGACTTCTTCGTAAAGAAATTCCGGGCAATTACCTCCGCGCCCGCACGGCGGTCCACCGCCCGATACGCGAAGCATGCGTCTCGCGGGCAAACCCTTCGATGCTGGAAAGCTCAGGTGATATACGGTGGATGTATGCTCCGTCTCCGCTCTGTCATCCGGACTCAGATCTTGCCAATCGAGATCGCGTTCGATTTTCTTTCTCAAGGTTCCTGAGAGATGGGCATTGGCCAGGCTTTCTCCATTGGTCGCGTTGAGTCCGCCACCTTGCGGCCCGGGAGTTTGGCCTTGCCCGCAGGTTCGCGCAGTGCTGAAGGCGAGAATCATAACGGAAAAGGCAACGAAACCACAGGCGGCTCGATGCCTCTTCTTTTTAGTCGATCTCTCTCTCATGGTCGAAAGTCTACCTGCATACCCCCAGCGGTCGGGACAGCCTGTGTGTCTGTGAAGTCGCCTTATCGTCAGTAGCCCCGCCCGTCAGCACAAACGAAGGTTTGTGACGACGACCCAGCTCAACTCCCTACAACCGCGTTTCTCGGTACCTTCTTTGCGCAGCATGGCTCAGGCTTCTGCGATAGCCGCGACGGAAACTTTGAACCCTGGAACTTTCACCGGAAGCTTGGCCCCTTGACGCGCGGGCGGGTTCGCCGGAAACCACCTGACCCACTCCTCGTTCATGCCCGCGAAATCGTTCTCCTCGGCCAAAATGACAGTGGCCATAACAAGCTTGTCCAGTGAACTACCGGCTGCCAGAAGGATGGCACTGATGTTTTCAAGGCACTGTCTCGTCTGCTCCTGAATAGTCGTGCCTTTGATCTGGCTAGTGGCAGGATCGTGTGGCCCTGTACCGGAAATAAATACCAGGCCAGCCGCCTTCACTGCTTGACTATAGGTTCCAGGCGGCTTAGGCGCGCCTGCCGTAAACACGATCTCCCGAGGCATATGTCTCTCCTTCGGCTGCAAGTATCGCACCGGCATGAACGAGGTGGGCAAGATTGACTCCCCCACCAGGTACTACTGGGAGTCGGTTTGAGCTCAGTGGTAATGACTCACGCTAACGGCGTTTATGAGGACCTATCCTTCGGCACCGCTTCCGTCGTCTGAAGTCTCCCTGGTCTCGGGCGGCAGCAGATGTCCTGGATCAAGGAATCCGATATCGACATAACCGCTGGACCAGATCACATCGCCAGAGTGGTTGATGTACGCCAGCTCCTTCTCTGTTTCGACCAGGCACAGACCTCGGCGAAAGCGACCTACTCCAAAGAGTTCAGGTTCAAACGGGAAGCTGCCGTCCTTTTGAATGAAACCTTTCTTGCATGCGTCGGCGATCGATTTGTGTGCCATCCCGTCACCCGTGTCTACCGCAGCAAGCCCTTCTGAGAAGGCTTGAGCCCAAAGAAATTTAGTGGGGATGATGAGTTTGCCCGCCTGATCCACGTATCCCTGGCGCTTATTCAGTTCGACTTTACCTAGCCCCTCAGAGAACTCCAGAGCCATGTCGAACTGTGGTTCAATCACGAACTCGCCGGTGCGATCGATGTAGCCCCAGCGATCATCCTTAGCGACACGGGCCAGACCTTCTCGAAAGAACCCAGCAACACCTCGTTGGCACACGAACTGAATTGGAATCGCGGATTCGCCATTCGGGGTGATGTAGCCCCATTTGCCACCCAGCCTCACTGCAGCCAAGCCTTCCGAGAAGCTTCGAGCTTCCTCAAAGAAGGGAGGAATGACCAAATTTCCGAGCTTGTCTATGTAGCCGTAGAGGTCACCGGACCGCACACAGGCCAGCCCTCCGCTGAAGTAGGTAATGCCGTCCCAGCGAGCAGGGACGACAACCGTTCCGGAGGCATTCACTACACCGAAATGCGTTCTTGAGTTGAACTCGGCTAGGCCTTCTGTGAACTCAAGAGCTGTAGAGGAGAACGGTGGGATGGCCAGCTCTCCCTGCTTGTTGATCGCACCCCAGAGCTTGCCTTGCCGCACAGCAGCGAAGCCGTTCCGGAAAGGGTACGCGTGGTCGTAGGTCGCAGGAATAACCGTTTGCCCGAGCCGATTCATGAATCCGGCCTTATATCGTTTCTTGCTGCGTCCTTCGCGTACGAAGATCGGAAACAGATCGTCCAGCCTTTGCATATTTAAGCAAGCCTAGCAGTCGTGCCCTACATCAGTCCTCATAAGTCGCCTTCTCGGAACTGATCATGTCATCTGCGTTCGAGCGCTAGTCCTTGCGGATGACTTCGCCGTTCTTCATCACGAAGGTGGGGTGGGTGAGGACGGAGATGTTTTCGAGGGGGTTGCCGGGGACGGCGATGATGTCGGCGTAGAAGTTGGGTTGGGGTTGGCCGATTTCGTTGGCCCAGTCGAGGAGTTTGGCGCCGTTGAGAAGGCCGGCGCGGAGGGTATCGGCGGGGGTCATGCCGTACTGGACCATGAGTTCGTATTCGCGGGCCTGGGTGCCGTGGGGGAAGGGGCCTACGTCGGAGCCTACGGCGAAGGGAACGCCGGCGGCCATCTGCTTTTTGAACTGGGCGGCGTGGAAGGCGAGTTCGCCGTTGATGGTTTGGGAGCGGTCGGCGGTTTCGGCGTGCTGGCCAAAGTATTCGCTGATGGCGAAGGTGGGGACGGCGTAGATCCCTTTGTCGCGCATTCCGCGCATGGTTTCGGGGGAGAGGTCGTAGCCGTGATCGATCGAGGCGACGCCCGCGGCTACGGCGTAGCCCGCGCCGGGTTCTCCGGTGCAGTGGACGCCTACGCGGGAGCCAGTGCGGTGGGCTTCGGCGACGGCGGCGGCGAGTTGGGCTTCGGTGTATTGGAAGGGGGTTTGGAACTGGCCGTCGGTGAGGCGGTCGCGGCCGGTTTCGTAGATCTTGGTGAAGTCTGCGCCTTGTTTGTGTTGCTCGCGCATGACGGCGATGATCTCGTCGGCGGTATTGGCGCGGTCGGCGTTGGAGAGCAGGTGTTCTTCGGGGTTGAGGCCGGAGGTATCTTCGTGGCCGCCGTTGATGTCGATGGCGTTGCAGCTTACCCGCATGCGGGGACCGGGGATGAGGCCGCGGTTGATGGCGTTGCGGACGGCAACGTCGGCGCAGCCGGCGCCCTCGGTGCCCATGTCGCGCTCGGCGGTAAAGCCGGCGAGGAGGTCGGCTTTGGCGGCGGCGGCGGCGAGCAGGGTGCGTTGCGGGACGGACTCTTCGACGGTCTGAAACGCCTCGTTGCCCGGGTGGAGGAAGAGGTGGACGTGGGCGTCGATGAGGCCTGGCATCAGGGTGGTATCGCCGAGGTCGAGGACGGTTGCGCCGGCGGGGTGGGTGACGTGGGAGCCGGCTTCGCGGATGCGATCGCCTTCGACCAGGACTTCGCCGGGGGTGATGAGTTTGCCGTTGGCGACGTCAAGCAGATGGGCGGCGTGGAGTACGACCGGCGGCTTTGGGGCGGCGGGCTGCTGGGCTGAGATCGCGGTAGTGGCGGTAAGGGAAAGGGCCGCGGCGAGGGGCAGCAGCTTCATCGTTAGTGCAGGATACGTGAGGGTGCCCCACCTCCGGGGGTACTTTTGGTCTAAAGTACGTTCGATTCAGGAGTTAGGTCCGGACTTTGAGGTGACCCGGTGTGATTCGGAGCCGCCCGGGCGGTCTGTCCAGTGTTTCGATGCTGATTACAGGATAGTGTTTCTGGTGGTAAGTGTGTGCAACGGCAGGGCGGCTACGCTGCCTTCTGAGCAGCTTCAAAAGCGGAGCTTAGAGGGGCCGGAAGTCGCCGGGCCGCGTGAGCTGCGCATCCGGTGTGGGGAGCGCTTCCTGCGTGGGGAGGACGGTGCTGTCGCGGGTGTTCTTTTGTACGGTGATGGCGGCGAAGAGGCTGAGGAGGTAAGCCATGCTGTAGAAGCCCTTTTCGGCGAGGGTGATGGCTGCGTTCCACAGACCGATGGCGGTGAGCAGAAGGCAGAGCAGCACGGAGATCCAGCTTAGCCCGTAGTAGATCGTCGTAACCGGTATGCCCTCGAGACGGTCGCGGACGGTTTTCTGGACGGAAACGGCGGAGAAAAGTCCGTACATCAGCAAGGTGAAGAAGAGGCCTTTGCTGCTGAGCGCCATCGTGGCGTTCCAGAGGCCGATGCTGAAGCCGAGGGCGCCGAGGAAGAGGGCGACCCAGGAGGCACCGATGAAGGCGGGGGACGGTTTGCGAACGGTATCCATCGGAGAGCTCCGGACAGCGGGAGTGGCTTTGGGCACCATGGTAACGCGGGTGTGGGACGGCTTTGGCGAGCGTACGGTGCGGCAGGGGCGGACAGCAGGTTCCCTGCGGGAATGACAACCAGAAAGGCAAAGGCAGAAGCAAAGGCAAAGGCGGAGGCGATGGCGACCGCGGAGACAGGCAAAGGCAAAGGCAAAGGCGACGTAGGCGGAGAGTTGCGCGGCGGGGCTTGTTCAGGGTAGGAAGACCGGGGTGCCTTCTGTGATTTGGCCGGGGTGGAGGACCGTGGCGTACATGGCGATGCGGCCGTGACGATGCTGGGCCAGGTAGCGGAGCAGCTTGGGATCGGGTTGGGCGGTTGCGGGGTCGAGGGTGACGATGCGGCAGCG
>CAXUNH010000069.1:0-17198 GCA_964252405.1 uncultured Acidobacteriaceae bacterium
CGCATGGGGGAAGTGTAGAGGGTCGGGGCTGATTGCGGCTGTAGGTGAAAACAGCGGGTTCCCGGTTCGGGAAAGGTAGGCGAGGCAAACGCAGATTCCCTGCGGGAATGACAAGCAAGAGAGGGAAGGCAAGGGCAACAGCAAAGCAGGTTCCCCGTTCGGGGGAATGACAAGCAAGAGAGGCAAAGGCGAAGGCAACAGCAATGCAGACTCCCTGCGGGATGGCAACGGGAGAGGCAGGGTGGCGCTGCCCAGCAGCAGAAAACCACGCGCGGAATCACACCTCGGAGGAACAATTCGCGCCTAGGCGTGGCTCTCGGCGAGGAGCGTCTTGAGGCGGGCGATCTCGTCGGCGAGGATGTCGCGGGCGGGACCCTGCGCGGTGAGTTGGCCGTTTTCCAGGCGGAGAACTTCAGCCTGCAGAAGGAGTGCTTCATCGGGGTCGTGCGTGACAGAGAGCACCGGCAGCCCGCGCGCGAGCAGATGGGCGCGGAGGCGCGGGAGCAACTCGTCCCGGAGCGTGCGGTCGAGGCCGGCGAAGGGTTCGTCGAGCAGCAACAGCCGGGCGTTGGGGACGGCGAGGGCCCGGGCCAGCGAGACGCGCTGGCGCTCGCCCCCGGAGAGCTGATGGGCGTGCTTGGGGAGCAGCGGAGCGAGTTGAAGAAGGCCGGTGACCTCCGCCAGCATGGACTGACTCGGCGGGATACTGCGGAGGGTTTCGGCGAAGCGAATGTTCTCGGCCACGGTGAGGTGCGGCAGCATCGGCGCCCCCTGGGGGTCATAGGCGAGGGCCCGGTGCTGCGCGGCGACCGCCTGGAGTGGGCGCCAGACGTGTTCCGCGGGCTCGTACCGGTCGAAGCTGGCGATCAGGTTGGGGGTGAGACCCGCAAGCGCCCGCAGGAGGGTGCTTTTGCCGGAGCCGGACGGGCCGAAGAGCACCGTCCACGGCGCCGAGAGCGTGGCGCGGAGGGCTAAGTTGAGGTGACCGCATCGGCCACCAACGGAAAAACGGTGATGGGGAGGGTCGATCACAGTGCCGGGCTCAGAATAGCGTCACTCCAGAACTGCCGCGTGTTGGCGGCGGCGAGTTTGAAGGGCTAGCAGCGTGAGAAAGGACAGGGCGATCAAGAGCAGGGCAGTGTGGGTGGCGGCCGCGTAGTTGGCTTCCTGTACCTGGTCGAAGAGCGAGATGGACAGGGTTCGGGTGGAACCGGGGAGGTCGCCACCGAGCATCAGAACGACGCCGAATTCGCCGACGGTGTGGCAGAAGGTCAGCAGGCCGGCCGTGAGAAAGGCGCGGCGGGCGATCGGGAGCGTCACCCGGAAGGCCACCTGCCGCGGAGATGCGCCCAGCACACGGGCGAGCTCGCGGAGGTTCGGATCGACGTCGGCGAAGGCGGCGGTGAGCGGTTGGACCGCAAAGGGCAGGCTATAGATCAGCGATCCGACTACGAGGCCACCGAAGCTGAAAGCCAGGGTGTGGCCGAGCAGGCGAGTGAGCGTGCGGCCAAGGACCGTCTGAGGGCCAAGCCCCTCGAGTAAATAGAACCCAAGCACGGTCGGTGGAAGAACCAGCGGAAGAAGCGTGGAGGTGTACACAAGCCGGCGCGGCCAGGTCTCGCCTGCGGACAGCCAAAGTGCAAGGGGCGTCGCCAGGGCAAGCAGGAGGACCGTGGTCAGCGCGGCCAGGCGCGCGGTGAGGCCGAGAGCTTGGAGGTCCATGAGATAGAGTTTAGCGGGCAGGCTCCAGACCAAACTGGAGCAGACGGCTTTGCACGGCCGGCGAGGCGAGCCAGCGGAGAAAGTCCTGGGCGCCGGAGGACTTTGCGCTGTTTCGGAGGGCAACACCGCACTGCCGGATGGGCGGGTAGTTGCGGGGCAGCGGGACGGAGCTGCCGGTCTCGCGGAAGTTGGGGCTGGAGGCGATGGTCAGGGAGATGAGCGCGATCTGCGCGTTGCCGGTCTCCGCAAACTGGGCCGCCTGCATGATGTTTTCGCCCCTCACCAGCTTGGAACTGAGGGCTGGTAACAGATTCAGGGAGCGGAGTTCAGCGATTGCAGCCTGTCCGTAGGGGGCGTGAAGGTCGTTGGCCACGGCAATGCGCGTGACTCTGGGACTGGTAAGCGAGGCCAGGCTGAGCGGCTGTGCCGGTGAGTCTTTGCGCGCCCAAAGGACGAGGATGCCCGTCGCATACGGGACGGGGCTGCCAGAGGCGGCAAGATGAGCGTCCACGAGCTGCTGCGGGTGCGTGCAGTCGGCCGAAAGAAAGAGATCGGCGGGAGCGCCATTCCCAATCTGCTGGGTGAGTGTGGCGGAGGAGCCAAAAGTGGGCAGGATCCGGGTGCCCGTCTGCCGTTGGTAGTCGGCAGCAAGGGCGGGCAGAACCGGCTCGAGGTCGGCCGCTGCCGCGATATGGAGTGCTCTGTTCTGAACCTGGGCCTCGCCGCAGTGACTCGAAAGTGCAAGTGCCAGGGCGAAGAAAAGGCGGCAAAGTAGAGTTGTTCGGGGGCCAATGAGGAGGAGCGTACGGTAGGCTGAAGTCACAGATGAGTTCAGGCGCGGCAATATCGATTTCACACGTTTTGAGATGCATTGGATGCGATGCTCGCATTGCCGCACGCGAGGCCGCGAGCAGCTTCCGCTGTGCAGGCTGCGGAGAGCTGTTCGAGATTGAGTACCCATGGAGTGAGAGCTCTCCCGCAACCGGGGGGCCTGGCTGGAAGCCGAACCCGGGCGCCCTGAAACACCTGTGGGAAGAACGCAGAACGTCGACGCAGGGAGTAGACCAAAGCGGTGTTTGGCGGTTTCGCGACTTGCTGCCGATTGTGGCAGAGGACCGGATCATCACGCTGCGCGAGGGGAACACGCCGTTGTACGAGATGCCGCGTTCGGCGGAAGCGCTGGGACTGAACTGGTTGCTGGCCAAGCATCAAGGGATGAATCCGACCGGATCGTTCAAGGACTGCGGAATGACAGCGGCTTTGAGTGTGGCCGCTTCCAGCGGATTCGAGTGGGTGGCGTGCGCATCGACCGGAAATACGTCCGCTGCAATGGCTGCCTATGCCGCGCGTGCCGGCCTGAAGAGCCTGGTGTTGATTCCGGAGGGAAAGATCGCGTGGGGGAAGTTGTCGCAATCGATGGACTATGGCGCACTTACGATTCAACTGAAGACGGACTTCGATGGGTGTGTCCGGGTTCTGGGTGAGGTGATCCGACGGGCGCCCGTGTACCTGTTGAATTCGGTGAATCCTTACCGTCTGGAAGGGCAGAAGACTCCTGCGTTCGAGATGCTGGAGCAGATGGACTGGCGGGTGCCGGACCATGTGATTGTGCCAGGGGGAAATCTGGCGAACTCGTCAGCCCTGGGGAAAGGGTTTGCTGAGCTGAAGCAGCTCGGGTTCACCCGGCGGGTGCCGAAGATCAGTGTCGTGCAGGCGGAGGGGGCGAATCCGCTGTACAGGGCCATGCAGCAGAACGGCGGAACCAGGCTGGAGCCGGTTGTGGCGGAGACCCGGGCTTCGGCGATCCGCATCGGAAACCCGGCTTCGTGGAAAAAAGCCGTTAAGGTGTTGCTGGGCACAGGCGGCTGGTGTGAACAGGTGAGTGAGCGCGAGATCGCGCTGGCAAAGGCCGAAGTCGGGGCCGAGGGGATTGGCTGCGAGCCGGCCAGTGCCGTGACGCTGGCGGGGCTCAAGAAACTGGTGGCCGACGGAAGAGTCGCACGGGAGGAGACCGCCGTTCTGGTGCTGACGGGACACACCCTGAAGGACCCGGAGTACACCATCCAATTCCATCGCGGCGAGCTGTTTCAGGGAGCGGCCGGAGCGGACCCGGCCATCGAGGCCGCGAGCTTTCGGTTGAGGCGGCAGCCCCTGGTGCTCGATCCCGAGGTGGACAGCGTTCTGCGCGTACTTGATTCGGTAGAACAACTTACGGGGCAGACGGCGTGAGCGGACCGGGAAACAGGCAGCGGAAGGGCTACCGGGTGACCTTGCCGGCGACCTCTGCCAATCTCGGGCCAGGGTTCGATGCTGTGGGCGTCGCTTTGTCTCTGAAGCTCTTGGTGGAAGCTCACGTTGCGGAACGTGACAGCGTCGAGGCTTCGGGGCGCGATGCGGCCCTGTGCGGCGAGTTGAAGAACAACCTGATCCTGGAGAGCTATCGGGCGGCGACCGAGGCTGCCGAGTCCGAGGTTCTTCCTCTCGCGCTTGTGGTCCAGAATGAGATTCCGCTCGGGATGGGATGTGGTTCAAGTGCTGCGGCGCGCCTCGCGGGTGTGGTTCTGGCGAACAGATTGGGTGGATTGGGCTGGAACGACGCCGAAACCGTTGCGGTCGCCAGCAGGCTTGAGGGGCATCCGGATAACGTAGCGGCCTGCTGGTTTGGCGGCTTTACCGTAAGCGTGCCGCACCCGACCGGGGTGGCCGTAGCGTCGTTTCCCTGTGACGGTACGTGGCAGTTGTTGCTCGCCTTGCCACACGAGGGGCTGGCCACCGAGAAGGCGCGTGGCGTGTTGCCGGACGGGTACTCGCGAGCGGATGCAGTGTTCAATGTGCAGCGTGCCGCCTTGCTGACCGCAGCTTTCGCCCAGGAAAGGCTCGACCTGCTGAAAGTGGCCATGGAAGACCGGATGCATCAGCCGGCGCGGCGTCAGGTTTGTGGGCTCCTGGATCACCTGGATGCGCTGCAAAGGGGGGAAGAGTTCGCGGGTGTGGCCCTGAGCGGAGCTGGACCGGCTTTGCTGGCTGTGCTGAACGAGCGTGCCACGTTGCATGCAGCGCAGGACCGGATGCGGACGGTGCTAGGGCCGGGTATAGAGCTGATTCCGGTCAGGATTGGCGGAGCAGCGCAGGTCGACGAGGTGTGAGGGCAGTCGCTAGCACTTCTCAGGGTTACCCGGTTTGCATCGCACGGGCGGGAAGCGCATCTACTGTACTGCTGTGGCTTGGGCCGAGGAGCGGAGGAAAAAGATGGCGAGTGAGTTTGTAAGTGAAGTGAACGATGCGGATTTCGAAGCGCAGGTCTTGAAGTCGGACACGCCGGTGCTGGTAGATTTCTGGGCTGCCTGGTGCGGTCCGTGCCGCGCTTTGGCGCCGATCGTGGATCAGGTCGCTTCTGAGTACCAGGGCAAACTAAAGGTGATGAAGATGGACGTGGACCGCAACAACATCACGCCCAGCCGGTATGGCATCCGCGGGATTCCCGCGTTGCTGGTCTTCAAGGGCGGTCAGGTAGCCGAGCAGATTGTCGGCTACGTGCCGAAGGCGCAGATCGACCAGAAGCTCCAAAAGGTGGTTGCCGTTACAGCATAATCTGCTGCGTTGCGTGCCGGCCCCGTCCAGACGGGGCCGCGCTGTTTGCCCCCGGAGACGAACGTTCTGGCTGCCCGCATGAGTCCAGCAAACATCCTTCGGAGGCGTGGGCTAGCAGGCCAGAGCTGGATTAGACTAGGGGCACATGTTGGACTGGCTGCTGCTGCGAGGAAGTCTGATCGCCTTTTGCATCCTGGCGAATGCCTTTTTTGTGGCTGCCGAGTTTGCTCTGGTCAGCGTCCGCGAGACCCGCATGGAAGACCTGGTCGCGCGGAAGCGGCCGGCCGCGCGGACAGCCCTGCGGCTCAAACGAGAGATACAGCAGGTCTTACCGGCCGTGCAACTCGGCGTCACGCTCGCGAACCTGGTCTTGGGAGGCGTGGGTGAGCCGACCGTAGCCGCTGCTCTGCAGCATCGGCTGTCCCAGATTTCGCCCGGCTCGGAACTCGGCGCCTGGGAGGTAGCGCATCCTGCGCTGATTGCGCATGGAATCGCGGTTCCGCTGGCCTTCTGCCTGATCACGTTTCTTGAGGTTGTGCTGGGCGAGCTCGTGCCCAAATCGCTCGCGCTGCAGCGGACGGAACGGATCGCGCTGGCCGTGGCCGGACCGGTCGATATTTTCATTCGGATCACGGGGCCGGTGGTCGGCTTGCTAAATCATTCAGCGGGCGCGGTTTTGCGGCTGTTTCGGGCACCGTTGCGCGGTGAGACGAGCGCGGCACATTCCCCGGAAGAGCTAAAGATGATGACTTCCGCGACCCGGCGGTTGGGATTGCTGCCGGCCTATCAGGAAGAGGTGGTGCATCGGGCGCTGGAACTGGGCGAGGTCTCGGCCAGCGCCATCATGACGCCGCGAACACGCATCTTCGCTCTGCCTGTAACGATGCCCCTAGAGGAAGCGACCGCGCGCATTGTGGAGGAGGAGCATTCGCGCGTGCCGGTATATGACCCGGAGCGGGGTGTGGATGCCATTGTGGGCGTCGTATACGCAAAAGACCTGTTTCGGCTCACGCATTTCCGGGGCGTAGCTTTGCGCATGGGCCAACGGGGAAGCTCAGGCCTGTTGCTGAAACAGGTGATGCGCGACGTGCTGGTTGTGCCGGAAACAAAGCCTGTGCTGGAGCTTCTCCAGGAGTTCCAAGAGCGCCGAAGACAGATGGCGATCGTGGTGGACGAATTTGGATCGACACTTGGGTTAGTCACGGCCGAGGACGCCCTGGAGCAGCTTGTGGGTGAACTGGAAGATGAGTTCGACGCGACGAAACCCATCGTGACGCTGCCGAACGGGAGCCTTGTGCTAGACGGCAGCGTAACGCTGCGGGATCTGGCCACACAACTGCGTTGGGAGTTGCCCAGGACTCAGGGCGTGGAGACGCTGGCCGGCTTGATGCTGGCCCGGTTCGGACGTATCCCGCAGGCAGGCGAGGCTGTGGAGGTGGAGGGACGGCGCTTTGAGGTGGTGGCGATGGACCGGCACCGCATTGCCAGGGTGCGCGTAGATCCTGCGGAGCCGTCTGAAGGGGGATCAGAGCGAGGAAGAGAGGCTCTGTTGGCGGGCGGTGTGGCTGGGTGACGGGGCGAGGCTTTGCCCGGGGAGTTGGGTCTAGCGCGGCGAGGGGCGTGCGCCGCCTGGCGATTACGTTGCCGGCACTCTGGCTTGTGGTCACGGTTGTTTTTTTGCTGATTCACCTTGTCCCGGGCGACCCGATCGTCCTCATGCTGGGGGAAGGTGCGTCGGCCGGGGATATCGCGGTTCTTCGTCACACTTACGGCATGGATCGGCCACTCGGAGAGCAGTATTTCGGTTACTGGGGAGGGCTTCTTCGTGGCGATCTGGGACAGAGTCTCCGCCTTCATGACTCGGTTGTGCACTTAATTTTTCAGCGCTACCCCTATACGCTGGCCTTGACGGTAGCAGCAATGGCTTTAGGGGCGGCAGTGGCAATTCCGGCGGGTGTGATGGCGGCCCAGGCGCGTGGGCGCTGGCCGGACCGGGCGTTGAGCTTTGGGAGCCTCCTGGGGCTGAGCCTGCCCAACTTTGCGCTGGGGCCAGTGTTGATCCTGGTGTTTTCGATCTCCCTGGGCTGGCTGCCGGTCTCCGGAGCGGGAGTTGGCTTCCCGAGTTTTTGGGCGCACCTGGTGCTCCCCGCCGTGACCTTGGGCCTCGGTGTGGCGGCCGTTCTGACGCGAATGGTGCGAAGTGCGATGTTGGACGAACTTCGGCAGGATTACGTTCGTACCGCGCGTGCGAAGGGACTGCAGGAGCCGGACATCGTGTACCGGCATGCCTTGCGCAATGCGCTGAATCCTGTGCTCACGGTGGTGGGATTGCAATTTGGCTCGCTTTTAGCGGGTGCTATCGTGACGGAGACCATCTTCAGCTGGCCGGGTTTGGGGCGGTTAACCTTGTCTGCCGTCTCCAATCGGGACTATGCCCTGGCGCAAGGCTGCATCCTAGCCATAGGTGTTACCTATGTAATCGTGAATTTTCTGACCGATTCGTTGTACGCTTTAGCCGATCCGAGAATGCGTCCTTAGAGGTGCGCTATGACCTTCCTTCGTGGATGGTATTGGCTGATGATCTGCAGTTTTGTTGGCGCTTCCGCGGGAGCGCAGGTGTCTGTGCCTGACGAACCGCCGCCCAACGCGAAGTCGCAGGTGTTTCGAGACGGTCATTTTGGCGTACGCTTCGAGGTCCCCGGCGGGTGGACTCTGGCGCGCAAAGACGGGCAGGTCAGCACCTTTCACCTGGATGCGCGGACGGCGTCGCGCAAGGCGATGCTGCGGAGCGTGGTGGCGATCGAATTCAACCCATACCCCTACTCGACTTTCAGCGGAGCGCTTTTTTATTACAGCGTGGCGCCCCACACCAGCGACGCCGAGTGTTCACGACAAGCGACAGGCTTCGGTTCCAAAGCGGTCTTTGAACAGGACGCCGCGAGGGACGTGCAGGACATCGGTGGCATGAACTTTGCGCATGGGCACGATGAGCACGGGCAGATTTGCGTTGAGGCGCGGGACGAGGTTTATACGGCGTATCGCAAAGGGTCGTGCTATCGCTTCGATCTGGCCATGAATACCTTCTGCTCGGTGTCCAGCGGAGCTGCCGATCTGACGCAAGATCAGTTGGCCGATATTCTTTCCACGGTGAAGCTTGACTGGGAGAAGACCGGACCGCATCCGGTGCCGGCACCGAAGGTGCCGCTGACTCCGGTGATTGCGCCGGGCGAACATACGGCAGCGTTGCACCGCGGACAGGGTGTTGACTTCGGTGCAGACCTGCTTAAAGCGGGGTCAGCGGAAGGATCTCTGCGGTGACTGTCTCGGGGCCGAGAATGAGCCTAGCGATGGTGACCGGCAGCGAAAAGCGGCGTGGGCCGGCGCTGCCGGGATTCAGGAAGAGCACGCCGTCTTTGGTCTCTACTCCCGGCTTATGACTGTGCCCGTAGATGACCGCACTAATGCCCGCAGCCTTGGGATTGAGGTCCAGGTCGTCGATGGCGTGGACCATGTGGAGAAGATACCCGGCCAGGTCGATGGTCTCGGTCGGCGGTAGCTGGGCGCATGGACCGGAGCGGTCGATGTTGCCGCGAATGGCAGTCACAGGAGCGATCTGAGCGAGGCGATCGAGAATGGTGGGGTCGCCCACGTCTCCGGCGTGGAGGATGTGCTCGACGCCCCGGAGGGCGGTGAGCACTTCGGGGCGGAGGAGGCCGTGAGTATCCGAGATGACGCCGAGTACCATGGGAACAGGGTAGATCCCGCACGGAGCCGCGGCACACAGACGGGGTGAGTTATGTGCGATCAACGGCTTTTGACCGGTGAATACCGGGTGTGCGGGAGGGGAAACTCTAGAATCAAAGTGTGATGCGTGTGCGTTGGCAATTTGGGCGAGATGTGGGTGTACGGGGGATGGAGAGGCTTGCGGTCCTCGCCATAGGCTGCGTGGCGCTGGCGGGTTGCCAGGCGGGCAAGGGCGGATCAGTGGAGCAAGGGCCCGAGCGGCACTTTGTGCGGGGCAATGTTGTGGCGCTGGACACCCCGGCGCAGTCGGTGACGCTGGCGCATGAGGCGATCCCGGGTTTTATGTCCGCTATGACGATGGAGTACCGGGTAACCGATCCTGCGACGATGGGAGAGTTGCACCCCGGCGACCGGATTACGGCGGATCTGCTGAATGATCGGGACGCAGCTGGGCCGAAGAATCTGCAACTGGCGGATGTTGTTGTGATCGCGCAGGCGCGGCCGGATTATAAGCCGGCGGTGCAGTATCACGTGCCGACGGTGGGCGAAGCCGTGCCGGATTTTGCGTTGTTGAACCAGTCGGCGAAGAAGATCAGCATCGATGCGTTCCGGGGCAAGGTGTTGCTGCTGACGTTTGTGTATACGCGTTGTCCGCTGGCCGAGTATTGCCCGCGGATGAGCCGAAACTTTGCGGAGATTGACAAGCAGCTTCAGGAGGATCCGAAGCTGTACCCGAAGACGCATTTGTTGAGCGTGAGTTTTGACCCGGCGTATGACACGCCGAAGGTGTTGCGGAGTTATGGCGGGGCGTACACGGGCAAGTACTCACAGGAGACCTTTGCTCATTGGGATTTCGCGGCGCCGAGCGAGGCGGAGTTGCCGAAGATGGAGCAGTGGTTTGATGTGGGAGTAACGCCTGCGGGGAAGACGCTGCAGCACTCGCTGGCTACGGTGATTTTGGGGGCGGATGGGAAGGTGTTGGCGTTCTATCCTACGAATGAGTGGACAGTTGATGAGGCGCTGAAGGTGGTGCGGGGCGCGGTTTCATAGAGGGAGCGCTGCGGCGCGGAGGAGACAGGATGGCGCGTTTGACGCGGGTGTTTGGGATAGTGCTGGTGGTGCTCGGCGCGGTGTATTTCGTGATGACGGGCTCGGCCCATCCGACGGCCTTGATCCCGGCATACTTTGGCTTCGTGTTGTTTATATGCGGATTGCTGGCAAACACGGAGGACGCGAAACGGCGCATGTTGTGGATGCACATTGCCGTGACGGTTGGTTTACTGGGCTTCTTGTTCCCGGCGATCCGCGGCGGGATGGCGTTGGCCCATAGTGCGTCGCTGACCGTGGTACAGCGGACGGCGGCGCAGGAAGAAGTGATCATGGCCGTGATCTGCGGGGTGTTTACGGCTTTGTGTGTGCGGAGCTTCCTTGCGGCGCGAGTGGGGCGGACGGCGTAGGCGGTGGGAACTGGCTCGCGCCTTCGGCTCTCGCGTTGCTAAATACAGGGATCTCTCCACTTCGCTTGCGCTTCGGTCGAGATGACAGGTGTGGAGGTGGGGTGTTCCGGTCGAGATGACGGTGTGGGATGTTCCGGTCGGGGCGACAGGGTTGGAATGACGGGGTAGGGGGTAAGCGAAGCGTAGACTTGGGTCCAATGGGAACGTTTGGACCGAGCAGTATGGGCGCGGGAGCGCCGCGGATGCGTGCAGCGGATTCGCCGGTGCGGGGTGGCGCAGCGCGCGCGGCGGCGGCCGGGGAGACGAAGAAGCCTAAGCCGAAGTTTAGCGATGTGTGGCCGGAGATCAGGGCGCTGGTGCTGCCGCGGCGCGGACTGCTGGCGGTGAGCTTCCTGCTGATGCTGGTGAACCGGGCTTCGTCCCTGGTGTTGCCGATCGCGTTCAAGCCGCTGATCGATCTGGTGTTTGTGCGCGGGCAGATAAGCACGCTGCCCTGGATTGTGGGCGCGGTGCTGGGCGCGACCATCTTGCAGGGTGTGACGTCCTATGCGCTGACCCAGACCCTGAGCAAGGCGGGGCAGCGCTTGATTGCAGAGTTGCGGGTCCGGGTGCAGTCGCATGTGGGGCGGCTGTCGGTCTCGTACTACGACGCCAACCGTACAGGCACGTTGGTTGCGCGCATCATGAGCGACGTGGAGGGTGTGCGCAACATTATCGGCACCGGCGTGACGGACTTTGTGGGCGGGGTGCTGACCGCGATCTTTGCATTTGCCTACCTCATTCATTATTCGGCGCGCATGACGCTGGTGACGTTCTTCATCATGCTGGCGTTTGCGGCGGTGCTGCAGCGGGCATTCAAGACCATCCGGCCGATCTTCCGGGAGCGGTCGAAGATCAACGCGGAGGTGACGGGTCGGCTTACGGAGTCGCTGGGCGGGGTGCGCGTGGTGAAGGGCTATCACGCGGAGGCGAGCGAGTCGCGCGTGTTCGCGGCGGGCGTGGACCGGTTGTTGAACAACGTGATCAGTTCCTTGACGGCGCAGTCATTGATGGCGCTGTCGTCGACCGTGATTCTGGGCGTGGTGGGTGCGGTGGTGATGTGGATGGGAGCCCATCTGCATGCACAAGGCAAGCTGAGCGCGGGTGGGTACTTCAGCTACGTGATGTTGCTGGCGTTTATGACCGCGCCGATTGTGGGGCTGGTGTCGATCGGCACGCAGCTTACGGAAGCGATGGCCGGGCTGGACCGGACACGTGAGGTGATGAGCGAGATTGAGGAAGATGCCGAGGCGGCGCGAACGGTAGGCGTGGGATCGCTGGTGGGCGATGTGCGCTTCGAGGATGTGCGCTTTGCCTACGACCCGGAGAAGGAAGTGCTGCATGGGATCAGCTTCGAAGCGAAGCCGGGGACAGTGACGGCGCTGGTGGGGTCGAGCGGGTCGGGGAAGTCGACGATCATCAGCCTGGTGTGTGCGTTCCATACGGCGACGAGTGGGCATGTGATGGTCGACGGTGTGGACCTGGGTACGGTACGACTGTCAGAGTATCGGCGGCAGTTGGGCGTAGTGCTGCAGGAGACGTTCTTGTTCGACGGGACGATCCGGGAAAATGTGTTGTTCTCGCGGCCTGAGGCAACGGAGGAGGAGTTCAAAGAGGCTTGCCGTATTGCGCGCGTGGATGAGTTCGCAGATCGCTTCCCGGAGGGGTACGAGACCATTGTGGGCGAGCGTGGCGTGAAGCTGAGCGGGGGGCAGCGGCAACGGCTCTCCATCGCCCGCGCGATTCTGGCGGACCCACGCATTTTAATCCTGGACGAAGCGACGAGTTCGCTGGACTCAGAGAGCGAGGCGATGATTCAACATGGCCTGAGCTTCTTGATGCAGGGGCGGACGACCTTTGTCATCGCGCACCGGCTGTCCACGATTCGGCGCGCGGATCAGATCCTGGTGATCGAGCAAGGAGAGATCCTGGAACGCGGGACGCATGAGGAGCTGTATGCCTTAGGCGGACGGTACCGCGATCTGTATGACCGGCAGCACGGGTTGGAGCGGAACCTGTTTCTGGCGCCGGGTGAAGGGGATATGGTGCCTGAGCCGGCGGGCGCGTAGGATGCGATTATGGCGATTGTGATCGAGGATCCGGAAGTGGAAGAGCGAGTTGAGAAGCTTGCGGCTGGATTGAAGGTCAGTGCGGAAGAACTTGTCCGGGCAGCTGTGCAGGATCGGTGCAGACGCCTGGAAGCGCAATTGAAGGTAGATCCCGAGACGTTTGAACGCCGAAGGCGTGCCATACGGGACGTCCAGGAGTGGTATGCAAACTTACCGAACAAGGACGACCGCAACCCTGACGAGATCATCGGCTATGACGAGTCTGGTTTACCCGGCTAATGGTCGTTGATACCTCGGTGATTGTTGCCGTTGTGAAGCGGGAGCCTGACGCGGAGTACTGGGAGCGAACGCTTGCGCAGTATGCTCGACTTCGCATGTCGGCAGCGAGCTATCTCGAAGCTGTGATGGTCATCGCAGGAACCCAGTCGAACCCCGACCTCTCCCGATTCGATCGCTTCTTACAGGAGATGCGAGTCGAGATCGAGGCCGTCGATGAACATGTGATCTGGATTGCCCGCGAAGGTTTTCTGCAATTTGGAAAGGGACGGCACCGGGCGAAGCTGAACTACGGAGACTGCTTCAGCTATGCGCTGGCGGTGCATCTGGACGAGCCGTTGCTGTTCAAAGGCCAGGACTTCCTTCAGACCGACGTTCCCCAACTCCTGTATGAGGACGAGTCGTGAGCTGAAACGCTATCCCGCTACGCCCAGCTCCCGCAGCAGGAAGGCGTAGTCGAAGGCGGTCTCCTTCAGGTAGTCATAGCGGCCGGAGGCGCCGCCGTGACCGGCTTCCATGTTGGTGTGGAGCAGGAGCGGCTTGTCGGGGTTGGTCTTCAGCGTGCGGAGTTTGGCGACGTACTTGGCGGGTTCCCAGTACATCACTTGTGAGTCGTTCAGGCTGGTTTTCACCAGGATGGCGGGGTAGTCTCCTTCGCGCAGATTCTCGTAGGGCGAGTAGCTGCGCATGTAGTGAAAGGCTTCGGGTTCGTTGGGATTGCCCCACTCTTCGTATTCGCCGACGGTGAGGGGGAGCGTGGCGTCGAGCATGGTGTTCATCACGTCGACGAAGGGAACGTGCGAAAGGACGGCGCGAAAGAGCGTAGGCTTGCCCTGCGCCATCGCCAGGTTGGTGACCGCGCCCATAAGCAGGCCGCCGGCGCTGCCGCCTTCGATGGCGACGCGGTTGGGGTCGCCGTAGCCCTCGCGGACGAGGTGCTCGACCGCTTCGACGAAGTCGGTGAAGGTGTTGTGCTTCTGCATCATCTTGCCCGCGTCATGCCATGGGTCGCCGAGTTCGCCACCGCCGCGAATGTGGGCGTAGGCGACGACGAGGCCGCGATCAAGCAGGGCCAGACGCGATGCGGAGAAGCCCAGCGGCAGCGGGTAGCCGTAGCTGCCGTAGCCATACACATAGAGCGGGTTGGTGCTGTTCTTGCCAAACAGATCCTTGCGGTACACAAGCGAGATGGGGATTTCGGTGCCGTCGTGGGCTTTGAACCAGAGGCGCTCTGACCCGTAGAGATCGGCGTTGAAATTGCCGGGGACGGGTTGTTGCTTGAGCAACGTGGATTCGCCGGTCGCGACGTTGTAGCGGAAGACAGAGGCGGGGCGGGCGAGGGCCTGGTAGGCGTAGCGGTAGGTTGGGGCGTCGAAGGCTATGTTGATCTCGCCGCCGGCCGAGTAGGCAGGGTCGGGAAAGCGGATGTCCCGCGGTGCGGTGGGCTTGCCGCTCTCGTCGAGCGAAAAGACGCGGAGGACGGGCAGCCCGCGCTCGCGGTAGTTGGCGACGAGGAAGGTTTGGAACAGGTCGATGTCGCGCAGGGGGGCGTCTTTGTGCTCGGGGAGGAGCTCTTCCCAGTGGTCACGATCCGGCGTGCTGACGGGTGCCCGAACGAGCTTGAATTGATCGGCGTTGCGATTGGTGCGGATGTAGAAGAAGCCGTCGCGGTGATCGACGTCATACTCCTCGTCGTCAATGCGTTCGGCGATGCGGGTGAAGGTTCCGGTAGGTCCATCCGTGGGCAGGTACCAGGCTTCCGAGGTGGTATGGCTTCCGAGGCCAAGGATGAGGAACTTGCGGTCCCGGGTGCGGCCAATGCCCAGATTGAAGCGCTCGTCGGGTTCGTGAAAGACCTCGATGGAGGGACTGGTGGTGCCGACGGTCCTGCGCCAGAGGCGGTCTTCGCGCTTGGTCTGTTCGTCCTCTGTGGCGTAGAAGAGGGTTTGGGCGTCGGCCGCCCAGGCGACGGAGCCTACGCGCTCAGCGGTGTCGGGGAGGAGATCGCCAGTTTCGAGGTTCTTGATGTGGAGGGTGTACTGGCGGAAGCCGGTGTTGTCCGTGGTGTAGGCGAGCAGGCGGCCGTCAGGGGAGAGAGCGGAGGAACCAACGGCCATGAAGGCCTGGCCTTTAGCGAGCTCATTCACGTCAAGGATCACAGCTTCAGCTGCCTCGTCCGCAGCGCCGTCCCCGCGCACGGGGCGACGGCAATAGCGGGCGTACTGTTGGCCCTTCTTGGTGCGGGTGATGTACTCCCAGGGACCATCGCGGTAAGGGACGGAGCTGTCGTCTTCCTGGATGTGGGACAGGATCTCGTCGTAGATCGCTCGTTGCAGCGCTTCGGTGCCGGCCATGTCCGCGGCGGTGAAGGCGTTCTCCGCTTCCAGGTAGGCAGTGACGCGGGGTGCGCCCTTGTCCCGGAGCCAGGCGTAGTCGTCGTGGAGCTCGACGCCGTGAAGTTGGGTGGTGCGGGGATCGCGTTCGGCGACGGGAGGCTGAACGAAAGTCGGGATAGTGTCTGTTGGGGGCATGAAATCTCTCTGCCTCAGCATAAAGAGTTTCCTCGCCACACATGCAACGCGTTGTGGGCAGGTCGGATTCTCACCATTCGTACGTATCAGTGGCCTACCGGCCCGACTTGGAGAGTTCAAGATGAAGACGAAGACGATGAGCGCGTTGGTTCTTGGGTGCGCTGGAGTGCTGGGCGCGGCTGCGGTGAGTGCACATGGGCAAAGCTGTAATGGGATGTCCGGGAGTATGTCCCCGACCATGAGCCAGGACAAGGACTTTGTGACCCAGGCTGCGCTGAGCGACTTCACGGAGATCACGTTCAGCACGTTGGCGACGCAAAAGGCGACGAACCCGAAGGTGAAGGCCTATGCGCAGAAGATGATCACGGATCACAATCAGCTTGAAGCTGAGATGAAGCCCGTTGCCACGAAATTGGGCGTGACGCCGCCGACCGCCCTCGATGCGCAGCACCAGCAGCTTTACGATCAGCTGAACCAGCTTTCGGGAGCGGACTTCGACAAGCAGTACATGTCGGCCATGGACGCCGATCATCACAAGTCTCTAGATCTATTCAAGACCGAGGAGACGAGCACGCAGGACAAGCAACTCAAGCCGATCGTGAAGAAGGGTGAGAAAGTTGTGGCGATGCACACGGAGATGGCGGACAAGATGACCAAGTCCATGAGCGGGTCTGCCACGGGTATGTAATTTGGGCTCTTGCGGTACGGATAGCAGGAGGAGACGTATGAAAGCAGCATGGTGTGCGGTGGTGTTGACTGCGTTGGCCGGAACAGCGGCCGCGCAGTCACACAGCGATAAGAGCTTCATGGAGACGGCGTCGCAGGGCAACGTCACCGAGGTGGAACTGGGCAAGCTGGCATTGAAAAAGAGCCAGAATGCCGATGTGCGCGCGTTTGCGCAGCGGATGATCAAGGACCACCAGACCCTGGGCAAGAAAATGGCCCCACTGATGGCGCAAGCCGGCGCCAAGCCGTCGTACTCGATGAACACGGAGCATCAGCACCTGTACAACAAGCTGAGCAGGCTCTCGGGTGCGGAGTTCGACAAAGAGTATGCCGAGGCCATGGACAAGGACCATCATGAAGACCTGAAGGACTTCCGCGATGAGATCAATGCAACCACCGTGCCGCAGATCAAGGCCACGGTGATTGAGGGGGAGAAAGTCATCGCGGAGCACACCCGGATGGCCGACGAACTGGCTCAGAAGCTCGGCGTTCCCGTAGTTTCCTAGTCGCTCGATACTGTTGAACAGGCGGTCCTTCCCGGGCCGCCTTTTTCTTGCGACCAGGCTTTCCTGGGAACCGGAAACGGCAGGGAAACGTAGGTGGGTTTGGACGCGAGGCATACGATAGGGCTGTGACGCGCATTGGACGATGTTTGGCTGGCCTGATCCTGCTGACGGTTGCGGGACGGCGAGCGCCCGCGGAGGCGGTAAAAGATCTCGCGCCGCCTACCAGCTATGTGGACGACCTGGCGGGCGTGATCGACCCGGGGGCGAAGGCGCAGATGGAAGCGCTGGGTGCCGAGGTGGAGCGCGAGGCGCACGCGACGATCGAGATCGTGACCATTCACTCGCTGGACGGGGTCTCGATCGAGGAGTTCGCCACAGACCTTGAGAACAAGTGGAAGGTCGGCCCGAAAGGCACGGATCGCGGCGTCATCATGCTGTTTGCGATCAATGATCACAAGCGGCGGATCGAGGTGGGCTACGGGTTGGAAGGCGTGCTGAACGACGCCAAGGTGGGAGATATTGGCCGCGGTATGGTGC
>CAXUNH010000070.1:0-13148 GCA_964252405.1 uncultured Acidobacteriaceae bacterium
GCAACCACATCATCACCGAGGTCACCGAGCACAAGGCCGTCCTCGACACCTGCAAAAAGCTCGAAAAGCAGGGCTTCCGCATCACCTACCTGCCCGTCAAAGGCGACGGCCTCGTCGATCTGGAAGAATTGGCCCGCGCCATGGACGACCAGACCATCCTGGTCTCCATCATGTACGCCAACAACGAAATCGGCGTGATCCAGCCCGTGAAGGAGATCGGCGAGCTCTGCCACAAGAAGGGCGTCATCTTCCACACCGACGCCGTCCAGGCGGTCGGCAAGATCCCCGTCAACGTCCTCACCGACAACATCGACGTGCTTTCGCTCAGCGGCCACAAGGTCTACGGCCCCAAGGGCGTCGGTGCCCTCTACGTCCGTCGTCGCAATCCCCGCGTCCAGATCTCGGAGCAGCAGAACGGTGGCGGGCATGAGCGCGGTATGCGCAGCGGTACGCTGAACGTCCCCGGCATCGTCGGCCTGGGCAAGGCCTGCGAGATCGCCGGCGAAGAGATGGAAGCCGAGGCGGCGCGTGAGCGCGAGCTCCGCGACTACCTCCGCCACAAGCTCGAGAGCGCTCTCGACTACACCCAGGTCAACGGCAACATGGACCACCATCTGCCCGGCAACCTCAACATGAGCTTCGTCTACGTCGAAGGTGAATCCCTCCTCATGGGCATCAACGACATCGCGGTTAGCTCCGGCTCGGCCTGCACCTCGGCCACACTCGAGCCCAGCTACGTCCTCAAGTCCCTCGGCCTCGGCGACGACATCGCCCACAGCTCCATCCGCTTTGGCCTGGGCCGCTTCAACACCAAGGCGGAAGTCGACTACGTCGCCGACAAACTCATTGATGTCGTCAGCAAACTCCGCGAGCTCAGCCCGCTCTACGAGATGGTCAAGGAAGGCATCGACCTTACCAAGATTGAGTGGGCGGCTCACTAGACCGAAGTGCTAGGATCTTCATCAGCTATGCATGACGTGATCATCGTCGGCGTCCCCCTCATCGCCATCCTGGCCGGCATCCTGTTCAATCGCAGTGACGCCAGGGATCTGCGCTCCGAGATCAAAGACGTACGCTCCGAGATCAAGGACGTACGCACGGACGTGAAAGACTTGCGCACGGAGATGAACACAAAGTTCGGCCAGATCAGCGCCGATCTTCGTCAGTTCTATCACCTCACCGGCAAGCTCGAAGCTCGCATGGACGCGCTTGAAAAATAATTCGGCTTAGATGGCAAGAGACGGCGCAGCTTCGGTTGCGCCGTTTTGCGTCTACACAGCGCGGAAGCCAGCGTCCGCCAGCGCCGACGCCGGGCATCTCTGGATCGCACCTCGGTGCGCGTCCTCTATGCCCGGATCGCTCCAGTCACCATTGTCACAGTTCTGTCATAACGCGCATGCGTCCCTGCGATCCGGTTCAGTGACGGCATCATACAAGGGCCCTGCTTGTGCGAACGCCGCAAGCCCGTCCCCTCTTCCTCGCCGCAAGCCAGAAAGGCACGCATGTTCTTCCGTTCCGAAAAGCTCCTCATCCCGCTCGAAAAGCCAGCCAATCCAGACCCCAACGGTGCCGCCGCCATCCAGGAGCTGCTCGGCGGCAAGTTCGGCGAGATGTCGACGCTGAACAACTACCTTCACCAATCGTTCGGCTTCAAAGAGAAGAAGAAACTCAAGCCCTTTTACGACCTGATTGCGAGCATCACCACGGAGGAGCTCGGCCACGTAGAGCTGATTTCTACGGCGATCAACCTCATGCTTGAGGGCAGCGTTCCCGAAGGCGATCCGACCAGCGCGCCGTTGGAAGAAGCCAAGAACCTGCGCAACACGCACCACACCATTGTGGGCGGCGGCGGACACCAGGTGATGGATTCGATGGGCCACTTCTGGAGCGGCGAGCACGTCTTCTCCAGCGGTAATCTGGTCTCCGACCTCCTGCACAACTTCTTCCTGGAGACCGGCGCGCGCATGCACAAGCATCGCTGCTACCAGATGACCACGAACGCTGCGGCGCGCAACGTGATCGGCTACCTGATGGTTCGTGGCGGTGTTCACCAGGCGGCCTACGCCATGGCCCTGCGCAAGGTTACAGGCGTGGAAGTGACCAAGATGCTGCCCACTCCCAACATTGACGATTCGCTCATCCCGGAAGCCCGCAAGTGGCAGGCGATCGGCAGCCATCGCCAGTTGTACACGTTCTCCGATACCGATTACGCCGATGTCGCAGGTGTGTGGTCCGGTGAAGCCGACTGGGCGGATGGCGGCCCGCTGGAAGTGATCCAGGGCGCGCCGGAGTATGCGGCCGAAGGTCCTGTGGTGGGTGAGTGCCGTTCGTTGTTCTCCCCGGATTACGCGCCGGAAGAGATCTACGAGATCGCGGCCAAGCTGATGCAGAAGGGCGGCATCTCTCCTCTGCAACCGGGCGATGGGCGTCACTCCCGTTTCCAGGGCAGCACCCCGGACACCGCGGGCGCCTCTGCTCAGCCCGATCGCAAGACGACGCCGAACGAAACGAAGCCTGCCAAGAAAAAGAAGTAAGCCCTCACGCGAGAAGGCGGCCATGCAGCGAATCATGCGCTTGGCCGCCTTTCTGCGTTCAGACTTTCTATGCCGGTTTGGGCCGGGCAGCTGCACGCGTGGGCCGCAGACACACGATGCCCACGGCATAGACCAGCGCTCCGGCCCAGGCGGGCAGCAGATGCGAGACGCTGCGATACCCCATGGGATAGTGGATCCCGATGGCGCACCCAAAGCCTATCAGCCCCGCAAACAGCAGCGCCTGCCATAATGCCTGAGCCATCCGGCTCTTCCACAGGACGAAGAAGACGCACAGCCCGCACGAGGCTAGACCACCGCCGAAGCCGGCACGATCATGCGCAATCAGCGGGATCAATCGTGGATTGATGGCAGTCAGTTGCGCCGGGCTGAAACCGAAGAACACCAGATCCTGCGGCACAAAGACCACGGTCGACCCAGGATCATGATGACGCATCCGGCCAGCACCATGCCGGCGCCCACAAACAAAAGGCACGCCCGTCCGAACGCCTCGCGCGAGTGCCAGCCAAGCGCCATCACCGGTCCCGCTAACGAGTGAAGGCCCTCGCTGTCCGGGCGAAGCAGGCTGCGCGTCTTGATCATCCCTGCGATGTACATGGGCAACAGCACGGCGCTTGCCGTGCCATGCCACGTATCCACATAGTGGTACAGCAGGCAACAGAAGAAGCTCACAAAGCCCACCGTCCCGGAGAGCAGCATCGTCCACCAGGCCCACTCTTCACCGCGTCGCAACGGAAACGCGATCAGCCAAAGGTACAGCGTCCCCACGGCAATCAATGTGCCGCCAAAGGACACGCGGTCATGGAACATGAAGTGCACCAGCCGGCACTCGTGCAGCGCACAAAGCGCGGCTGGATCCATGCCCAGGAACGCTAAGTCCTGCGGCAGGAACGTGTCCGTGGCAAACAGAAAGAGGGCAAAGACTCCGGACACGATCAGACCGAGGGCGAGCAGAAAGAGCAAGGACCGGCCATCGCCGACCAGCGCCGGCAGCAAGCCGGACTGAACCTCCTCTCGGGACCCATGTTCGCGTTGCGCCAGCATCTGTGCATCAGCCTAAGCCCATCCCGCGGCTCTGTCCCAACAACTTTTCGGTTTCCACCGCACCGTGCCCGGCTTATAAGAACGCGCCTGTGTGACGCATTGCCCGAGGAACGCGGTACGCACCGGTGAGCCCACGAGCACCACGGAAATGACGGTGTGCAACGGTACTTTCGTTCACGGGCCTCCGTTACGATCGAATGGCGTCTTCCTCCTTGTATTTACACCGCTTTCAGCATCAAATGAGCCCAGTCCAACCAGACCCGGAGATGCAGTTTGCACGCTCGCAAGCCCCTTGCTCGACTGAAACACTGCCTCGCCCGTTTGCTCTGCCTGGCTTCACTGGTTACCGCCACGCTGAAGCCAAGCACCGCCCAGGCGTATTCGCTGCTGACGCACGAGGAGCTTATCGACCTCACATGGCAGAGCTCGATTGTGCCTTTGCTGCTCAGCCGTTACCCGACGCTGACGCCCGCGCAGCTGGAGCACGCCCGTGCGTACGCATATGGCGGCTGCGTGATCCAGGACATCGGCTACTACCCGCTGGGCGATGCGTTCTTCTCTGACCTGACACACTATGTCCGTTCCGGAGATTTTGTCGTCAACCTGTTTCGCAATGCGGGCAATGCGGATGAGCTGGCCTTTGCGGTCGGCGCGCTTTCGCACTACATCGGCGACTCGCTGGGCCATAGCGAGGCGACCAATCTTGCGGTTCCCGTTGAGTTTCCCAAGCTCGGCAAGAAGTATGGCAAGACGGTGAACTACGCCGAAGGCGAGCACCAGCATGTGCAGACCGAGTTTGCCTTTGACATCGACCAGATCACAAAGCATCGGCTTGCGCCGGTTCACTACCTTCGCCACGTCGGTCTGGAGGTTCCCACCAAGCAACTGGCCCTGGCCTTCTACCAGACCTATGGACTGAGCGAAGACTTTGCGGTGGGTCGCAAGCGGCGGATCAACGTGGGGGCCTACCGCTTTGCGGTGCACCACTTCATCCCGCGTGTGGCGTATGCGACCACGCTGCTGCACCGCAAGCAGGAGCCTGCCGACATGGACAATGCGGAGTTGCAGAAGCTGCAGCGCGAGATTGCGCTGGTGGAGCAAGAAAATCGTTGGGACGAGTACCGTCGCAAGCCGGGCCTCGGCACATACTCTCTTGCCGGGCTGCTGTTCATTCTCCCCAAGTTCGGTCCGCTCAAGCTGGTGGCGATCAAGGGGCCTCAGCCGCAGACGGAAGCTCTATATATTCACTCGGTGTCGCAGTCGGAAGAGGCGCTGAGCCGGACGCTGCATCGGTTTACCCCGCCGCCCACCACCAAAGCCACTGCCCAGACTGCCGCCGCAGCCGACACTCACTCCGATCCACCACCGTCTGCACCGGCCGTGGCCAAAGCGGGCGCCTCGCAGGACATTCCACGCGAATCCCCCGATCCGCGCCATCCGCTAAAAAATCGTGATCTGGACACCGGGACTCCAGTGAAGCCGAGCGGCTATCGTCTGACGGACAGCACGTACGCCGACCTGCTGCATCGCCTGGCCGCACACCCGCAGCAGCCTATTCCGCCGGGTGTGAAAGAGGACGTGCTCGCGTATTACAGCAACCTCGATCTGCCGTTTGCGACCAAGAAGAATCCGCAGGCCTGGGCGACCTTGCAGACCGACCTGAACACCTTCAAAACAATGCCCACCAGCACCGACCCTGAGCCCTACCCCACCTACGGCGACGACAATGCCTCCGCGGACGAAGCCGCTGAGGCCGCATCCCCGAGCCCCGGCAAGTAGCCGAAGCTCGGGGCTGGCGAGCAGGGTCTACTGGACCGTGACGCTGATGTTGACGGTCTGCGCCGAGACGCCTCCGGTCGTGCTGGAAGGCGTAAACACGACCGGAATGCTATAGCTTCCCGGAGCAACGTTGTTGTTCGCCCCACCGCCGCATCCGGCCAGGCCCAACATCCCCACGCAGAGCAGCAGACCGAGGCTCGTGGTCAGCAACTGGCGCAGGTCCTTACGCCGGCGCCGCAGGCCGAAGCTCAGCAGGCCCAGTGCTCCCGGAAACAGCATGCTCGCCGACCAGACGCGCTCCAGCCGTGAGGCACCCGGTCTTTCCATCGGCGCTGTCATCGCCGAGGTGGCGGCCGCGTTCGTGGCGATGGTCAGGGTGTAGTTCACTGTGTTGCTCCCGGGGGTCAGGTTTGCCGGGGTGGGACCCGGTGTGATGGCGCAAGAGAAGTGCGTGGGCAGTGCGCCGCAAGTCGGAGTCACCGTTCCAGCATAGCCACCCACCATCGTGACGCTCAGCGTGGTCGTCCCGGAGCTTCCGCTCTTGATCGTGAGCGAAGTCGGGTTGGCCTGCGCCGTGTAGCCGGGCGCCGTGACCGTCTCGGTGAACGCCGCGGAGGTTGAGCTACCGAACAAGCCAGCCGCCGCGTAGGTGGCGGTGATGCTGTGCGTTCCCGCGCTCAACGAAGTCGTGGTGTACGTGGCAACACCATTGGTCAAAGTGCCGGTGCCCAGCGTTGCCGTCCCATCAAGGAAGGTCACTGTTCCGCCAGGCGCGCCATAGCTCGACGAAGCGGGGGTGACCGTTGCGGTAAAGGTCACCGAGGCTCCCGCGTTGGCGTTCGCGTTGGACGAAGTCACAGCTGTCGTCGTGCCCACAGCGGCGCTCAGCAACGCCGTGGTTTGTGCGCTGGACGCGCTTGGGTTGTTCAGCACGTCGCCCGCATAGACGGCCGCCAGCGATACGTTGCTGCCCGCGGCACCGGTGGGTGTGAAGGTTATCTTTGCAGTTCCGGTGGTGTCCAGCGCAGCTGAGCCGACGACGGCCGTGCCGCTGAAGAGGGTCACAAGACCGCTTGGGATGGTGCCGCTCTTCGAAGAGGTGGCCACGGCCGTGACCGTCTCACTCCCGCCTGCGAGGATCGCGGCCGGGGCGGTAAGGCTTGCCGTGCTGGCCGCCAACGGAGAGAGCAGGTTGGCCGCGGTGGCCGCCACGAAGTGGTGCCCTGTGGTCGTGGGATGCAGGCCGTCCCAGATCAGGTACGTATCCGGGCTTGTCTTCACCGTGTCGGCTACCGTGGTCAGGTCGCCGAAGCCAAACTGCATGGGGCTGGTCGCGATCTGTGTGAAGAGCGTGAAGACGTCGGGTTGGTAGATGTTGAGTGTCGCGCCCATGGCAGCCTGCTTCAGCTGCGTGATCCCTGTCGTCAACACCTGCGCAAAGACCCCGGATGCCATGTTCAACGCGGTGACCGCTGCCGGCCCCTGGGGCGCGGCAAACGCTCCCAAGGGCGGCAGGTTCGGAATCAGAAAGTTCGTTGCCCCTTTGGCCATGAGCTGCTGCACAAGCCCCAGTTCATTGGCTGCGGCGGCCTGCGCCGCCTGCGCCACCGCTGCCGGATCCTGGCCGGCTCCTGCTGCGTTCAGCAGGTCATTGGCCCCGCCCCACAGCACATACAGTGTCTGCGGGTTTGGCGTGGGGTTGGTGGCGAGATACGTCGTCACCTGCTGTCCCATATTGTTCAGCGTGATGGTCAGCTGCACGCCAGCAACGGTCCTGGATTCAACGGTGGTTCCGCTCCCCGTAGTTGCATCACCATAGGCATAGTCGGTCCCGCCATCCAGCGAATCCTTGATCGTTACGCCCGATCCGAACAATGCCGCCAGTTGCTCAATCCACACGCCCTTGTACGCGGTCGAGGCCGCGGGCTGGGTGTCCGTTCCGTCCGTGAAGCGACCGTCGGTGTAGTCGAAGCCGAACAGCTGGTTATCTGCCGGGTAGCGGACGCCAAGCGCATTGGCATGCTGGACGAGGTTCGCGATGTTGCCCGTGTCGGACAGTGAGTCGCCAAACACCACGACCGTTGTGTAATTCGTCTGCGCCGAAAGCGAGACGGGCAGAAGGCCGAACAGCACAGCGAGGCACACCAACACAGACCGGCGAAGCAGCAACATGAGGAACTCCGGGAGAACGCTGACGTTCGATTGTGCCGCCAATGTACCACTAATTGGTGCGCAAGAAGAAAAGGGCAGCGCCGAAGCGCCGCCCTTGTATCGCAAAGTGCAGCCTAGAACACGATCTTCGCCGCCAACTGCAGTTGCCGGGCAGAGCCCGCATCGCCGATGGGCAGACGTGTCGAACTGATGAGCCCGAAGGTGCTACCCGCGGCGCCGGTTGCCGAAAGGTTGGGGTTGCCGAAGTTCGCATGATTGAAGATGTCGAAGGCATCGATTCGCAACACCAGCGACGCACGCTCCACCAGCCGCGTCGTCTTCTGCGGCGAGATATCGGTGTCCTCAAACCTGGGCCCGGTCAAAGCGTTCCGTTGCAGGTTGCCGAAGCCATTTGTTTGCAGAAGAAAGCTGCAACCGGCCACGGTCGGCGTCGTGCAAACGGTCGCATTGATGAACGGCACCAGTCCCAACGCCGTGGTGACGCCGCGTCCGGTGGAATAGTTCTTGTTCAACACGGTCGGGCGAAGCGTGCCCGTGCCTGTGTAGGACGTGCTTCCCGCCGTTGCGACCACCACGTTCATGGGGTTGCCACTCTGCTCCTGGTTCACCAGCGCCAGCATGAACCCATCCACAAAGCGGTTCTGATGGAACGGCAGGTTGTATACACCCGAGACCACGAAGTGGTGCCGCGCATCGAAGTCGCTTAGTCCATAGTTCCCGCGCGGATTGTTCTGATCCTGCAGGCTGACCACGGACGCGAGCGAGTTGATGTCCATGCTCTTGCCGTAGGTGTACGTCGTGTTGAACTCCAGGCCGTGGCCGAAGTTCTTCACCGCCGTCACCCACAGCGCGTTGTAGTTCGACATCGAATCGGAGTCCTGATACGTGATGTTGCCCAGCGTCTCGCCCTGCGCGAAGCCCAGCGTGGACGAAAGTCGCTTATACGGCCGCGTTGTTGTACCCAGAGGGCTGTACTGGTTGATGTTGCGACTCAAGCGCAGGTGATGCCCACTCGACCCGATATAGCCCACCTTGAACACGGTGCCGGCCCACGCCTGCTGCTCGAGATTCAGGTTGTAGCTCTCGGTGTACGCATCCCGGAAGTGGGGGTTCACCGCCTGCGGCGCCACCGAGGTTCCCGGCGTATACAGCGACGCCACGGGCAGCGCTGTTCCCTGCACGCTGACCGGCGTCGCAAACGGCGGATTGCCCGCAAGCCCACTGTCCACACTGTCGGTCGGCTGATCCGTCAGCACGCCGAAGCCGCTGCGCACAATGGTCTTGCCCGTGCCAAACATGTCATAGCTGAAGCCAGCACGCGGCTCGACGTTGTAGGACTGATCGAAGGGCGTATGCACCTGCTGTAGCGAGGCCGTCGCGGGCATGAAGTTGATCAGGCGATTCTCTGCGTCAACCGGCGTCCCATTCCATTCAAAGCGAAGACCTGCCTCCAGCATCAGGCGCGGCGTCACCTTCCAGCTATCGTCCACAAACCCGGCAAGGGATGTGTTGAACAAACGGAATTTCACTACCTGCGGCGTCGTCGAGAAGCTATTCGCCTGACCCGCGATAAGGGCCGCAACTGTAGGAAAGTTGATCGCGCCCGATGTGTTGGTGAAGCTTGAGAAGATGAAGCGACGATACTCGCCACCAGTCTTGATCGTGTGTTTTCCCTTGGTCAGCGTCAAGGTGTCAGAGAACACTCCGGTGGTGTCGAACCGCCCTTGCGGGAAGCCGTTAGGACCGCCAAAGTTCAAGGCGATCTCTGAAACGGTGATCTGCGGCAGAGCCAATCCGGACACGTTGCCCGCATCGATACCGTATGTGGCTGCGTTGCCGGGGGCGTTGGGCACAAACGAGATCGCGATGCGGCTAAAACCTACACGTGCCTCGTTCACCAGGTTCGGCGAGAAGACATGGACCTCATTGATCGTTCCGATCTGCCGGTGCGCGCCACGGTGGTCGCCAAAGCCCGGCACGTTGTTGCCCTGCAGTTGTGGCTCGGTGCGTTTGTCCTGCTGCCAGGCGTAATACAGGTGCAGCGTGTCTTTGTCGCCCAGCTTGGTGAGCGAGTCGCCACTGAACTGGTCGATCCTGACCGGTGCCGACGATGACGCTGTAATGACGTTTTGCGCAGCGTTGTTCCCTACCGGGATCAGGTTCACCAACTGCGCGTAGGCCGGTCCGGCCGGGCTCGCGGCAAAGGCGGCCCGCTGCGTCGGATTCAGCACCGTCTGATTGAACAACAGGCCCTGCTCCTGCCGCAGAGCCTCGTAGCTTAGAAACAGAAACGACTTGTCTTTGAAGATCGGCCCGGAAAGATCGGCGCCGTAGTTCTGCCGGCGAAACGTGCTCTTCTGCGTGTTTGTCCGGTTGAAGTAGTTGCGCGCGTCGAGGTACTGGTCGCGGTAGTAGTCGAACACGTTGCCGTGAATGTCGTTTGTGCCCGAGCGCGTCAGCACGTTCACAATCGCCCCTGAGTTGCGCCCGTACTCCGCCGTGTACGTTGAGTTGTCTAGCTTGAACTCTGACGTCGTATCGATCGACGGTTGAAACGTGATCTGGTTCTGCGACATGTCATTCAGGTTGATCCCGTTCACCATGAAGTTCACGGCATCTTCGCGCGCGCCGGCGGTGTTGAACGAGTTCGCGCCCAGACCACGGCTCGGCACGGTCAGCGATCCCGTTACCGGCGGCACCACGGTGCCCGGGGTCAGGCTGGTCAGGTCAAGAAAGTGACGTCCGTTCAGCGGAATGTTCTGCACTGTCTGCTGGTCGATCACACTGCCCACCGTGATGGTGTCGGTATCCATGACGGGCGCGGCCGATTCAACCTCCACCGTCTGCGCGGAGTTGCCCAGCGTGAGCTTGGCATCCACCGCCGTGCGCTGGTCGACCAGGAGCGAAACCCTCTGGACCACAAACGGCCCGAACCCAGGGGCGTTGATGCTCACAGAGTAGTCGCCCGGCTGCATCGAAGCCGCCGTGTACACGCCGCCGCTATCTGTTTTCAGGGTCCGGTCGAGTCCGGTCTGCAAGCCGTGAACCACCACCGTCGCACCCGGCACCGTGGCGCCTGTGGGGTCAGTCACCACGCCGGTCAGGGTGGCCGTGGACTGGGCATACGACAACGCTGCCGAGGACGTCACGGCAAGGACGCTAAGAAAACTCAAGCGCTTCAAGGTACACCTCCAGAAATTACCGGTCGCCCGGCGGACCTGCGAAGCTGCCGGCGGACTGGTCCGGTACAGCCACATCGTGAGTTGCCCGTCAGCCGATAGGTAGAACTCTGCGGCGCTCAGGTTGCGCTGAGTCTGAGGTGCTGCATGGAACGGGCAAACGCCCGGAAGACCCTAAGGAAAGGGTGCTTCCTGGAAAAGGGGGACTACGCGAAAGTATAACGGTCGTTTCACAGACGGGTGATGGACGGGAGCGTACGCTGTCGCCCGGGATAGTCCCTGACGCGCGCACAACGGGCTTCCCGCACCGAATCGGTCCGCGTTATCATCAAAGCAGATGAGGACTCTCCCATGGCTTATAGCGACAAGGTTGTTGACCACTACGAAAACCCGCGCAATGTCGGTACCCTCGACAAGAACTCCGCCGAGGTAGGTACCGGCTTAGTCGGCGCCCCCGAGTGCGGCGACGTCATGCGCCTCCAGATCAAGGTGAACCCCGAGACCCAGGTCATTGAAGACGCCAAGTTCAAGACCTTCGGCTGCGGCTCCGCGATTGCCAGCTCGTCGCTGGCGACGGAGTGGGTCAAAGGCAAAACCGTTGCCGAGGCCCTGACCATCTCCAACACCGACATCGTCAAGGAACTCGCTCTGCCCCCGGTCAAGATTCACTGCTCGGTGCTGGCAGAGGACGCGATCCGCGCCGCCATCGGCGACTGGAAGAAGAAAAACGGCGTCGCCGAAGGCGCGCAAGTCGCCGTCGCGGCTCACTAGTTCCCTGGGACGTCCCGCGAAGGCTGGGGGGCCGCCGTGCTCGCCAGCCTTTCCTCGTCCCCGGAAGGATCTCCATGGCCACCACACTTCTCCAACCCGGCACCGCTGCACCCCGCCCCGGAGCAGCCGCCGAGGCCAAAGACCCCCTCGCGGGCATGACTCTGCTCACCGCCGAGGGCCAGCAGCCCCGCGCCAAGCAGGCGGTCGAGATCACCAGGAACGCCCTTAAGCGCATCCGCGTCGCCATGGCCAAGGAGGGCATCTCGCCCGAAGCCGGAGGCCTGCGGCTCGGCGTCCAGGGTGGCGGCTGCTCCGGCTTGAGCTACAACATCCGTTTCGATACGGAACCCCGCCAGCGCGACCGGGTCTTCGTCTTCGGCGAAGGCGTCCAGACGCCCAACGACCCCAGCGGCGCCAAGCCGGTACGCATCTTCGTGGATCCGAAGAGTTTCCTCTATCTCGCCGGCATGGTGCTCGACTTCGAAGAAACCCTCATGCGCCAGGGCTTCAACTTCATCAACCCGAATTCCACCAAGAGCTGCGGCTGCGGATCAAGCTTTAGTGCCTAGTGATTAGTTGCTGGTGCTGGTTGCTGGTTGCTGGTTGCCGGTTGCCGGTTGCTGGTGGCTAGGTATGATCTGTCATCTCGACCGGAGCGCGAAGCGCGCAGTGGAGAGACCTGCGTTTCCCGTCGCGCTTCAATCCGGCAACCAACCCCTAATCCGTATCCACCAGCCACCAACCCGTAGTCACTAACCACGAACCCCTAAACTTCCACCTCCACCGGATCCCGGATCTCCACCCGGTTCCGGCCGAGTTGTTTTGCCATGTAGAGCGCCATGTCGGCGTCGTAGAGCATGGTCTCCGGCGTCTCGCCCACCTGCGGCGTCCGGCTGCTGACTCCGACGCTAACCGTGACCCAGGGCCCGGTCGCTGAGCGCTTGTGCTCCATCTTTTGCCCCTCCACGGCGCGGCGAACGTTCTCCGCGATCCGCAGTGCGCCGGAAACATCGGCGCCCGGCAACAGCACAGCAAACTCTTCCCCGCCGAAGCGGGCCACCATGTCGTGGCCGCGCCGGGGCTGGTCTTCCAGAACCCGGGCGATCTCGCGCAGGCAGTCGTCTCCGCGCTGGTGTCCGTAGGTGTCGTTCAGGTCCTTGAAGTTGTCCACGTCGATCATCAGCAGGGCCAGCGGGCGCATGCTACGCAACGACCTTCGCCATTCCATGTCAAACACCTGATCGAAGCGCCGGCGGTTATAGAGCCCAGTGAGTCCGTCACGGATCGATAGCTCGCTCAGGAGGGCGTTTGCTTCGCGGAGTTGCCCCTCGCTGCGCAGTAGGGCCTGCTGGGAGGCCGCAAGTTGCCCGTGCAGCCGGGCCAGCTCGCGGTAGCGCCGCTTATCGATCGCCGCTGTGCCCAGGGTCACCAGCAACACCAGTCCCACGGTGACCAGCAGTGCGGTTTCCCCCACCGCACTGCCCCGGGCGTTGCCCTGCAGGTGGAGCGAAGCCGGGGCAGGGGCCAAAATCACCGCGTGTGCAGCCAGCCCATGAATCACGGCCATGCCGCCGCCCATCACGGCGCCCCCGCCGACGCGCATCCATTCCCCGCTGGCCCGGTCCAGATGCTCCCCAAACGCCATCCACAC
>CAXUNH010000070.1:13158-16754 GCA_964252405.1 uncultured Acidobacteriaceae bacterium
CCGCCGCAAGGGTCAGGGTCACCCCCGCCACGGCAGCTGCCAGAAGCCATCCGGGTTTGTAGCCCGTGACCATCGTGGAGCGCAGCGCCTTCACCCCCACCATATGCATCGCGCCCACGCCCAGGCCCAGGATCAAACCACCGGCGATCAGCCGCGAGCGGTCGGGCATCTGCCAGGCGATCAGCCGAAAGCCCATCCAGGACACACTGACGGCGATCAGCAGGCAGAGCACCACCAGCCGCAGTGAATACACCATCTCGCTGGGGGTGGGGTCCTCCAGAGCCCCGAAGAAGTGCATGGACCACATCCCGAGCCCAAGAACGACCGCCGCCGCGGTGACCCACATGCGTCGCTTCCAGAATCCCTGCGCACGCTCCAGCCGCTCCGCCAGGGAGAACGCCGCATACGATGCCAGCATGGAAGCCGCAACGGCCATGGCGCGCATGGCGTGGGAGCTCTGGATGGTCAGTGGATGCATCAGCAAGGGATCCCGGCGACGAAGCGCCAGAGTAGCCGCTCGTCCTGCCTGCTTCGTTTGACGTTTCTCAACGACACTCCCGATTAAAATGACGGCAATGACTTACTTTTCGTTATTCTCCCTGCCGAGGCACCTGCAACTGGACCTCTCGGCCCTGGAGAGAGACTTCTATGCTCAGTCGCGCAAGTTGCACCCTGACAGGTTCGCCGCAAAGCCCCAGGCCGAGCAGGCCGAAGCACTCGCGCGCTCCTCGACCCTGAACGACGCTTACAGGACGCTTCGCGACCCGATCACCCGCACCGAATACCTGCTGGGGTTGGAAGGCGTGCAAATGGAGGAACAATCCCGGCAAGCTACGGACGCCGCGCGCGCTGCGGGAGGGGAAAAAAAGCAGGTCGCCCCGCCGGACCTTCTGGAAGAAGCTTTCGAACTCAACATGCAACTAGAAGAGATGCGTTTTGCGCGGGCTGCGGGCGAAAAAGATGAGTCAATCGAACAGGAGTTGCAGACCGCGCGCACGCACTTCACAGACATGCTCGCCGACCTCCAGAGCCAGCTCCAAGCGCTTTGGAAGCAGTGGGATGCCGCTGAGGATGCGCAGGATGATGCCGCTCGTTCCGCTGCCAAAGACGCCATGATCGCCCTCCTGAACCGACGTTCCTACATCCGCAACCTTGTTCGCGACGTAAACGCCGCCCTCGAGTAGCCGGTCAGGTCCCCAACTTCCCTCACGGGACCCGAACGCCTCCTAATAGCGGCGTCTTGACCGGAGCGGCTGCGCCGACGAACTCCACCAGGCGGTCGTCTCCGTAGCTGGTCACCCACACATTGCCTGCGGCGTCCACGGCCACACCAAAAGGCTCCGTCAGCGACAAGTCCGACCCCCAGCCCGTCGCCGGGGAGAGCGCCGCGCCCGGAACGGTGGCCGACGTGCCCGCCAGGGACGAGATTCCCGTCCCGCGATAGTTCGCCACCCAGGCCGTCCCAGCGCCGTCCAGGGCGATGCCCGTGGGATGATCCAGACCCCCGCCGGTAAAGCCGCCGCTGGAAAGCACCTGCCCGGCGGCGGACACCAGACCCACCGAATCACCATAGTAGTTGGCCACCCACACGGCATCGCCGGCGTCCACTGCCACCGCCGATGGACCGTTCCCCACCGCGAAGCTGGTGAAGCTCTTTCCGTCCGCCGTCACCTGTGTGACCGTGCCTCCACTCTGGTTGGCGACCCACCCACTCCCGGTCGAGTCCACGGCGATCGCCACAGGGAACTGGAACTCCGGGGACGCGTACCCGTCCGGTCCGGAGAGCGGATTCCCCGACGCATCCAGCAAGCTGACATGCGAGTCACCGTAGTCGACCACCCAGGCCGTTCCATTCCGGTCGAACGACACCGCGATCGGGAAGTTCAGCCCGCCGTTCGGAAACTGCGACCCCCCGGGCAACGCCGGACCGGCGCCATTCAGGACGGTGATCGACCCAAAGCCGTTGTTCACGGACGAATCCGTTTGTTCGTTGGTGATCCACATGCGGTCCGAGGCGTCCACCGCGCCGCCGTAGGACTCGTTCAGACCACTTCCGGTGATGCCCGCGGGCAACAAGGGTGCGCCGTTGTTCGCAAACAGGCTCGCCACGCCGAAGTAGTTAGCCACCCAGACTCTGCCCGCGCTGTCGACCGAAAGGGCCGACGGCCCATCCATCCCGCCGCCCGTGAACGGCACGGCGAGGGTCCAGTCCCGGGGCGCTGCGCTCAGTACGGGGGTGTACCCGCCGGCCTGGGCCGCCAGCGCGTAGATGCCGGCCACGTTCGTGCCGGGCTGGTTGGCAATGTTCAGAACGGCGTCCAGCGTGTTTGTGGGAGCCGCCCCGTTCGCCGACGTTGGGGCAAACAGGCCGGAACAGCCCGGGCTTCCTGCTCCGGCACTCACGGCGCACCCATGCAGCGCGTTCGCCAGAGTGTTGAGCTTGGCCACCGGCGCCGTCCCATTTGCTGGGAAGTGAGCTCCCGGCGCAACCCCGCTGCCCAGATCGACCAGAGTGGCCAATTCGGCCACTCCCAGGGCCAGGCCCGCGGTGTTCGTGGCGGATGACCCAAGCTGCCCCCCTGCGGACAGGAACGGCCTCAGCACAAAGGCAGTCGTTACCGTGGTCAGCTCATTCAGAACGTAGCTGCTGCCGGGGCTGACCGCGTTGCAGGCGCCAAGCACCGTCATGAACACGACGGCCGTGTTCCCGGCTTGTGTTCCAACGTGCCCGCCGGTGCTGACGGCGTACAACATCGACGTGCTCCCTGGGCAATCGTACGTTCCCACCGCAACACGGAAGACCCCGTTCGTGTCCGTAGTGAGTGTGGCGGCGAGCAGCGGGGTGGGCGCGGAACCATTGCCTGCTGTTCCCGCCGCAAATAGTTGCACCTCGGCGCCGTCCAGCGGGGTACCCCCCGCCAGGACGGTGCCCGAAAACGCCAGCGCAGGCCCGCCCGTGCCCCCGGTAGCGCCGCTGGATCCCGTAGATCCGCTGGTTCCCGTAGATCCCGAAGCCCCTGTAGAACCCGTCGCGCCCGTTGCGCCAGTGCTCCCCGTCGTTCCGGTCGTGCCCGTAGCGCCCGTTCCTCCACTGGTTCCCGTTGTGCCGGTACTTCCCGTCGTGCCTGTGGAACCGGTCGCACCTGTCCCCCCGGTGACTCCGGTACTTCCAGTGACTCCCGTAGCTCCTGTACTTCCGGTGGAGCCCGTCGTTCCAGTGGCACCTGTACTGCCTGTGTTTCCCGTGGCACCGGTGGCTCCGGTCACACCGGTCACTCCGGTTGCCCCAGTGGCTCCTGTGCTGCCGGTAGAGCCTGTCCCTCCACTGGAGCCGGTCGTACCCGTGGCCCCCGTAGCACCGGTGACGCCCGTCGAGCCCGAGCTGCCCGTGGAGCCGCTGCTGCCGGTCGACCCTGTGCTCCCGGTGGAGCCCGAAGTTCCGGAGGAACCGGAAGATCCGGTTGCGCCCGAACTGCCGGTCGACCCGGTGCTGCCGGTCGCCCCAGTGCTGCCCGTAGATCCCGTGGCACCCGTACTTCCGGTGACTCCCGTATTCCCCGCGCCCCCCGTGGACCCCGTGGACCCCGTCGCTCCCG
>CAXUNH010000071.1:0-16725 GCA_964252405.1 uncultured Acidobacteriaceae bacterium
GTGATATGGACCTCGGCGGTCATCCCGAGGCGGTCCAACGCGCCCGCGACCATCTTGTACGCCGTATTCCGCTCGCAGTTCCCGGCGGCGGTGCAGGGAACGCCAGGGTGGTCTGCTTCCAGAGAGATGCGGCTCAAGGAAGCCGGCCGCGCCTCCACCGTGACCACATCATGGAGCCCCAGCGTTTGATACGCGGTGGTCAAACTGTGAAAGCCGTCCGGCCGCGAAGGGCCGACCGCGAGGCCAAGGTTGATCTTGCAAAACGAGCGAACACGGGTGGACACCCCTCCATTGTAGGGAGCTGGCCCCCGCAAGGCCGTCCGACCTACTCCGCCTGGCCCGGTCCGGGGAGATCAGGCGCGAACTTCGGCTTCCACCAGGCGCTCCGCCGCCCGCAGACCGCGGTTGGCATAGCTCGCTTTGATAAAGGCGTGAAACAAAGGATGCGGTTCCAGCGGCTTCGACTTGAACTCCGGGTGAAACTGGCAGCCCAGGAAGAACGGGTGCCCCGGAATCTCCACGATCTCGACGTAGGTCCCGCTCTCGCTGGCGCCGGTCAGCCGCAGTCCACACTCCGTAAGCGGCTTCTCGAACTCGCGATTGAACTCATAGCGATGCCGGTGCCGTTCGCTGATCTTGGTGCTGCCGTACGCGCGCGCCGCAAGGGAGCCCGGCTCCATCACGCAATCCCACGCGCCCAGCCGCATCGTCCCGCCCATCTCTTCCACGCCGGTCAGCTCGCGCAGCTTGTAGATGACCCGATACGGCGTTTGCGGGTCGAACTCGCCGCTGTTCGCGCGCTCCAGCCCGCACACATTGCGCGCGTACTCGATGCACGCGGTCTGCATGCCCAGGCAGATGCCGAAGTACGGCGTCTTGGTTTCGCGGGCATAGCGAATAGCGTTCAGCATGCCCTCGATGCCGCGCTTGCCAAAACCGCCCGGCACAAGAATGCCGTCGTACTCCTCCAGCATGGGGGTGTACTCCGCCGCCGACTCAAGATCCTGGGCTTCCACCCACTCCAGCCGCAGCTTCAGGCCTTCGGCGAGCGCCCCATGCACCAGCGCCTCCTTGAGCGACTTATAGCTGTCTTCGTACTCCACATACTTGCCGATCACGCCGATCCGCACCTCGTCGGTCGGGTGGTAAGCGCGGTGCACCAGATCGCGCCAGCGCGACAGGTCGGCCTCCCTGGCCTCGATCCGCAGGTACTTTAGCGCCAGCGCATCGACGCCCTGGCCGGCAAGGTTCAGCGGCACCTCATAGATGCTCGGCACATCGCGGGCGATGATCACCGCCGCCTGCTCCACATTACAGAAGGCACCGATCTTTTCGCGCATCTCTTCCGGGACTTCGCGATCCGCGCGGCACAGCAGAATGTCCGGCTGGATCCCGATACTCAGCATCTCCTTCACCGAGTGCTGGGTCGGCTTGGTCTTCAACTCCTGCGCGGCGGCGATCCACGGGATCAGCGTGACGTGTACAAAGCACGTATGGTCGCGGCCAAGCTCCTGACGCATCTGCCGGATCGCCTCGAGAAACGGCAGCGACTCAATATCGCCCACGGTGCCGCCGATCTCCACAATGGCCACGTCGCAGTCCTGGCCGATCTTTTTGGCCGCATTCTTGATCTCGTTCGTCACATGCGGGATGACCTGGACGGTCTTGCCCAGGTAGTCGCCCCGGCGCTCGCGGGTGATGATCGACTCGTAGATCCGGCCCGTGGTCAGGTTGTTGTCGCGCGTCAGCTTGGCATGCGTAAAGCGCTCATAGTGGCCCAGGTCCAGGTCCGTTTCGGCGCCGTCGTCGGTAACAAACACCTCGCCATGCTGAAACGGGCTCATGGTGCCCGGATCCACGTTCAGGTACGGATCGAACTTCATCAGGTTGACCCGCAGCCCGCGCGCCTCCAGCAGACAGCCGATCGAGGCCGCCGCCAGTCCCTTGCCCAACGACGACACAACGCCGCCCGTCACAAAGATGTACTTTGCCGACACGCTTGCGACCTCTTTTGAATTGTTTGGTGTGTTGTGCGTGGTGTGCACAATCAAGTATACCGCGCTGTTCCCCGCCGACCGGAGCCGCAGGAATCCATTGGAGTTCCGCTGGTTCCGAGCTAGCCTCAGCCTCATGAAGACGCTCGTCGGCGCCTCCCTGCTGCTGAGTACCTCCCTCGTTGCCCAGTCGCCGCCCGCAACGCACTTCGTCCACGGCCAGTGGTTCGACGGGACCCGTTTCGTCTCCGCCGATTTCTACGCCGAAGACGGCCTCCTCACGCACACGCCGCGCGACCCGGCGCATGCGCTCACCGTGGACCTGCACAACGGCTTCGTCGTCCCGCCTTACGGCGATGCCCACGAGCACAACTTCGACGGCATCGGCGGCACGCAGGCTGTCGTCCAGCGCTATCTTCACGACGGCATCTTCTACGCCCAGGGCGTGACGGACACCACGGTCGGCGCGCAGGCAGTGGTGGCGGCGCATCTTGTAGACACGCCAACGTCTCCGGACGTCACCTACGCGCACGGCGGCCTGACCGGCATCACCGGTCATCCCAAGGAGGTCTACGATTCCATCGCGCTTGGTTTTTCCTACCCTGCCACCCCGCAGCAGCGTGCAGCCGTGAGCGCCTCCCACGCTCGCCGCGGGCAAGCCTACTGGGAGATCGCCACAGCCGCCGACCTCGAAGAGCAGTGGCCAAAGATCCTCGCCGCAAAGCCGGACCTGATCAAGGTCTACCTGCTCCACTCCGAGTCCTTCCGCCAGGCGACGGCAACCGATCCGCAACTCGGCTCCGGCGGCATCGATCCCAGGCTCGTCCCACTCATCACGGCGAAGGCCCACGCCGCCGGCTTACGCGTCGCCGCCCACGTCGACACTGCCGCCGACTTCCACAACGCTGTCGCCGGCGGCGTAGACATCCTGGCGCACATGCCCGGCTACGGCTTCACCCCGGACGAATCCGCAGCGCTGTACCGCATCGCCGATGCCGACATCGCGCTCGCTGCAAACAAACACTGCGTCGTCATCCCCACAGCCTCGCTGGCCGTTGTCGACCCGAGCCACGCCACGGCGGAGGAGATCGCCAACGAGAAGCGCCGCAAAGACGTGCAACATGACAACCTCACACGATTGAAGGCTGCCGGCATCCCCATCCTGATCGGCTCCGATCACTACGGCCAGGACTCAGTCCTCGAAGCCGACTACCTGAACAGCCTTGCGCTCTGGTCCAATCTGGAGCTTCTGCGCATGTGGGCCGTCACCACGCCGCAGAACATCTTTCCGAAGCGCCACCTCGGCGAGCTCAAACCCGGGTACGAGGCCAGCTTCCTTGTGCTCGCCGCCGATCCCCTGCAAAACTGGCCCGCAACCCACAAAATCCAGGACCGCTGGAAGCAGGGAACCCATATCACCACGACGCCGCCCGCAGAGCCCTCCGGCAAATAGCGCCGCTCTCTTGAGTGGTTGTTGTATACCGCGACAGTGTAAGGGCCTGTCACCGATGCCCGGCGTATAGTACCGGCATGGGCGCAACACTGCTGGCATCTCCGGCTCAGGAAAAGCGCGTTCGGGAAGCGCTCGAGACCGTGCGCCTGCCGCAGGGAGTCCGCCTCCTTCGCTTCTCTTTGGACACAGATCATACCGGCGATCCGGCAGTTCGCGTCGTCTATGGTGTGTCCAGGAGATTTCCGCTGACGGCTGCGAGGGGACGGGAACTCGCTGCGCTTTCGAGGGCCACCGCCGACGCTGTGCTCAATGGCGGTGTCGACCGCTTCGCCTATACCACCTTCGAGGACGTTCGCTAGCTGGCCATGAGTTTTGCAAAGGACCTGCTTGCGCAAGCGCACCATCTGGCAAAGCTCGACAAAGGTCGCCCGAAGCAGGCAAACCTTCGACGCGCCATCTCTGCCGCGTACTACGCAGCATTTCACCTCCTTACAACCGACGCGGCGCATACCCTCGTTCCGGCTGGCCCGGCAAAGCTCGCAGACCGCGTGAGCCGTTCCTTTCAGCATGGCGAGATGAAGCAGGTTTGCAACGCCTTCCGCCGCAGTCCTCTTCCCGATGCGCTCCGTGATCTTCTCGGATCCTCCGCATCGAACGAGCTTCAAATGCTTGCGTTCTCCTTCGTCGAACTTCAGGAGGCTCGCCACTCCGCGGACTACGATGTCAGTCTTGTTCTTACTCGCTCCACGGTTCAGGCGCGGTTAAGTGATGCGGAAGCGATCTTCTGGGCTTGGAACGTCATACGCGGAAGCGACGAAGCCAACGTCTTTCTTGCCTCCCTGGCCTTTGGTGCGCGATGGGCAAGGTAGACGCGTTCGGTCTCGCAACGGCGCTGAGTCGATTCGAGCAGCGCCTTTACTCTCGCCTGAGAACGATGGCCGACCGCCGCCAGGCCGCGCGCGCCCTCCGCCGCGGCCGCAACCCCAAGCCACCCCACCTCCTCACCGGCGAGCGCGGGGAAGACCTCGCTTTCTTCTTCCTGCGCGAGCTCGGCTACGCGGTCGTCGCGCGCCGCTGGCACTCCGCCCGGCTTCGCGGCGATCTCGACCTTGTCGCGTGGGATGGCGACACGCTGGTCATCTTCGAGGTCAAGACCCGCACCGCGCACGACCTCGCCCCCGCCGAAACCGCCGTCGACCACGACAAGCAGCGCACCCTGCGACGCATGGCGCTCGCCTACCGCCGCCGACTGCCGGAGCCCTGGCGCGACCTCGTGCCGATCCGCTTTGATGTACTCAGCGTCTACGACGTCCCCACCGGTCCGGAGTTGGAACACCTTCGCGCCGCGTTCCCGCTCACGCCCGGCACCTGAACGAGAGTTGAGGGCACGGGGGACCTCCGCCCGGTGTCTAATAGCTGGGAAGAACGCTGACACCTGAGGTCGAACCGCACCAATGACCCTGATCGACGCCCCCCAATTCGATAGCCGCCGCGCCAACCGCAACCGCAACCTGCTGATCGGCCTCGCGGCCCTGTTTGTGCTCCTGCTTGTGCTGACCGTTGTGGGCTATCTGCTGGGCCACGGCTGGCTGTTTTCCAACCTGCCTACCGAGCACCGGGTGGATGCCTTCTATAAGGCGCTTGAAGCTAAGGACTACGCCCGGGCCTACGGCATTTACCAGAACGACGCCGACTGGCAGCAGCATTCGTCGAAGTACTCCGGCTACCCGCTCGATCGCTTCATCGAGGACTGGACGGACCCGCAGTACAGCCCCGCCGGCGGTCCCATCGTCTCGCATCACGTTGACGTCTCCCGCACGGACGGCAGCGGCACCTTCGGCACCGGCATCATCGTCGGTGCAACGCTGAACGGTAACGCGGACAAAAAGGCCTTCATCTACGTCACACGCGCCGACGGCAGCTTCACCTACCCGTCGCCGCACATCATCGAGTACTAGGCTCCTCGTCACAGCTAAGAAACGCGCACGGAGGCTCGCCGGCAGCCCTCGACCGCACACGTCCCCAGGGCGCGCCGCCCCCTTTTTGCTAGGAATAAGTCGCTACCCCCGCATACATCGCAGGTGCGTGCCGATCCTCCTCGACGCTCGCGCAGCGAACACAGAGACAACCGCGCAAGCTTGGTTGCTCGACGCATAAAGATGCACGGAACACCGCATAATCATTAGCGTTGACGCGCCCTCCTCGCGCCTGCCATGCTCCTTGAGCAGCTACAAGGAACCAGCAGGCGATGGATCTCTCCTCCGTAAACTCTTACTCTTCGTTTGACGATCCCGGCACACCCCGCCCCGCGCTGCTGATGTGCGCGCCCAGCTTGTACACCGTCGACTATGTGATCAATCCATGGATGGACGGCAACGTCGGCGCATGCTCCCAGGCGCGTGCCATGGCGCAATGGCACCGTCTGTACAACCTGCTCGCGCAGCACGCCCAGGTGCATCTCATCGAGCCTGCCCCGGGCTCGCCGGACATGGTCTTCACTGCGAACGCCGGCCTCATCCGCGAGGACCAGGTGGTGCTCTCCAGCTTCTTTCACCCGGAGCGCCAGGGCGAAGAGCCGCACTTCCGCGCGTGGTTTGCCGACGCCGGGTACAACGTCCTCGATCTGCCGCGCGAGACCCCCTTCGAAGGCGAAGGCGACGCACTCTTCTCCGCTGACGGCACTCGCCTCTGGGTTGGCCACGGCACCCGCACCCATCGCGCGAGCCATGCCACGCTGTCCGCGCTGTGGGACGTCGAGGTCACCGGTCTGCGCCTGATCGACCCGCGCTTCTACCACCTTGACACCTGCTTTGCCCCACTCACGGACGGCTCCATTCTGTACTTCCCGGGCGCCTTCGACACCCCATCCCGCAAGGCCATCGACGCCTTTTACGCGCCCTCACAACGCATCCCCGTCACCGAGGCCGATGCCCTCTGCTTTGCCTGCAACGCCGTAAATCTGGGCCGCACGATCGTGCTCAACCACATCAGCCGCGAGCTCGAAAAAACGCTTGCCCAGCGTGGCTTCCGTGTCCTCCAGACGCCACTGGACGAGTTCCTCAAAGCCGGTGGAGCTGCCAAGTGCCTCGTGCTCAAGCTTTCACCGCACCTGCACATGCCGCACCTGCAGTTCCAGCCCACGATGCACACAACCTCGGCCTGCAACGCCTGATGCGCGACCGGAAAGGAGTAAATCCATGCCCACCCTCGGAACATTGACCGACCCCACCCTGTCCTCCCAGGAACTGATCTCGCTGGAAGACCAGTACGGGGCCCACAATTACCACCCGCTCGACATCGTCATCGAACGTGCGGAAGGTGCGTGGGTCTACGACGTCGACGGCCGCGGTTACCTCGATTTTCTCAGCGCCTACTCCGCCGTCAACCAGGGCCATTGCCACCCCGCCATTCTCCGCGCCCTCACCGAACAGGCCCAGAAGGTCACCCTCACCTCGCGCGCCTTTCGCAATGACCAGCTTCCGCGGCTCGTCAACGACCTCCACGAACTCACGGGCTTCGACATGACTTTGCCCATGAACTCCGGCGCGGAAGCCGTGGAGACCGCGCTGAAGTGCGCGCGCAAATGGGGTGAAACCGTCAAAGGGATCCCCGCCAATCAGGCCGAGATCATCACCTGCGCCGGCAACTTTCACGGTCGCACCATCGGCGTGATCAGCTTCTCCACCGACCCGCAGTACCGTCACGGCTTCGGCCCCTTCGCCAACGGCTTCCGGACGATCCCCTTCGCTGACCCAGACGCCCTGCGCGCCGCCATCACACCGCACACCGCCGCCTTCCTGGTCGAGCCCATCCAGGGCGAAGCCGGCATCATCGTCCCACCCGCGGGATACCTCGCGGAGGTCGCCCAGATCTGCCGCCAGGGCAACGTCCTCCTGATCTGCGACGAAATCCAGGCCGGCCTCGGCCGCACCGGCAAGTTCTTCTGCTACCAGCACGACAAGGTCACGCCGGACATGGTCATCGTCGGCAAGGCGCTTTCGGGCGGTTTCTACCCCGTCTCCGCTGTGCTCAGCTCGCGCGAGATCCTCGGCGTCTTCCAGCCCGGAGACCACGGCAGCACCTTTGGCGGCAACCCGCTTGCCTGCGCTGTTGCCCGCGCCGCGCTGCGGGTTCTGGTCGACGAACGTCTCGCGCAATGCTCCGCGGAACTCGGCGCCTACGCGCTCAGCCGCCTCGAGCAACTGAGCAGCCGGCACCTGACCACCGTGCGCGGGAAAGGTCTCTGGCTGGCGGTGGAACTCAACACGCCCGCACGCCCCTTCTGCGAGGCGCTGGCCAAACTCGGCGTCCTCTGCAAAGAGACCCACAACAACATCATCCGCATCGCGCCGCCCCTCACCATCAGCCGCGAAGACCTGGAGTGGGGCCTCGAGCAGATTGAAGCCGTACTCTCGGCGTAGTGGGTTCCACAACAGAGCACCCGCTTGCGTTTCGTCAGGGCCCGGCTCAGCGGGCTTTCCTGCGCACACGACAGAAGACACGCTTGCGTCCCTGCGCCACGCAACAAAACACCCGGTTAGGTTTCGTCAGGGCCCGGCTTCAGACGGGCCATTCCTGTGCACATGATAGAAGACACGCTTGCGTTCCCTGCTCCACGCAACAGAACACCCAGTTACGTTTCGTCAGGGCCCGGCTTCAGCCGGGCCATTCCTGCTCCAACAAACCGCGGCTTTAGCCGCCGGGTAAGGCGCCAGCCCATCGGACTGGTCCGCTCAGCTCCTCGCCACTGCACAATTGTTCAGAATCCCGCCCGCCCAGGATCGCCCAGCCTCTACACTGAATCCGCCAAGCCCCTCCTTTCGGCAGGGCCCGGCTTCAGCCGGGCCTGAACCACGCCACGCAATCCGGCTTTAGCCGCTAGGAATCCACGTTCCGCGTGGAAGCCTCCGCAAACGCAGCGGCAGACCGCAGCGTATAGTGCTGCCATGCCGTTCCGCTTCCTCCGGCACTGTCCGCCGGCAGCTTTCGCCTGCCTCCTGATGAGCATCACCGCTACGCACGCTCACGCTCAGGGGTCCATGTCCGGCATGAGCATGGCCGACACCAAGCCCATTCCCCGCCCGGAGCAACTCCCGCCGCCCCTGCCCCTGCCCGGCATCGGCAACTCACACATGAAGATCACGGCCACCCCCCAAGCCCAGGCCTGGTTCGACCAGGGTCTCAATCTTACCCATGACTTCTGGAACTACGAGGCTGCCCGCGCCTTCGAACAGGGTGTGCGCACGGACCCGAAATGCGCCATGTGCTACTGGGGTTTGGCGAAGGCCGAAGGCTTCCGCGGGAACGACGCCGGCAGCTACGGCCTCGCGGCTCTGAAGCAGGCGTCTGCCCTCAAGAAGCACCTCAGCAAACCCGAAAAGCTCTACATCGAAGCTGCGGAGATCGAAGCGCGGGGCGACAAGGACAGCAACGCGCAGGTCACGGCGACCTACCGCAAGCTCGTCGCGCTCAACCCGAAGGATGTCCAGGCTCGCATCTTCCTCGCAGGCTCCCTGGGCGACGGCTTTGACGACCACGGCAACCCCCAGGGCAGCACGAATGAAAAGATTGCCATGCTCGAAGGCGTCCTCCGCGACGCGCCCGACGACTCCGCCGCGAACCACTACTGGATTCATGCGATGGAGCCCAGCAATCATCCGGAGCGCGCCCTCGGCAGCGCCGCCAAACTCGCCAGCCTCGCGCCCAACTCCGGCCATATGGTCCACATGCCGGGCCACATCTTTTACCGCTGCGGCGACTACGCTCAGGCCGAGCATTGGTTCGCCGCCTCCACCGCAGTGGACGAGCACTACATGGACACCCAGCACGTCGCGGCGGACGATGACTGGAACTATGTCCACAACCTGATGTACGGAATTGCGAACCTCATGGAGGAAGGCAAGCTCACCCAAGCCAACGCCTTGTCCGAGCGTTTGGGGAAAGCCCATGGGCAGGTCTCCGCCACGCTCTACATCTGGTCCTCGCGCGACAGCATGACCCGGATCAACAATCGCCTCCCCATCGCACTCCGCACGGGGGACTGGCTGGGGGTTCTGGCTCTCCTGAACGCTCAGGAAGTGCCCGAACGCGACAATACCGCCAACCTGCGCTTCCTTGCCACGGAGCTGCGGTTCTATGCCACAGGCATGGCCGCGTTGGAGCGGAACGACCTGCCCACAGCCCAGGCCGCCTCAGACCGCATGGACGCAGAGCTCTGGCGAATGCATGCAGCCCATCCGGACGAAGCGACACCCGCGCCCGACAACAAGCCGAGCGCGCAAACCGATCTTGGCAAGCCCGCCATGATGCCCCTCATGCCGGACGCCCTCTCCGAGCCCCTTGTGAAGGGCCTCTCAATCGCTTCCACCGAACTTCGTGCCGGCATCCTGCTCCAGAACAAAAAGACGGATGCCGCGAAGAAGCTCTACGAGGAGGCCTCGAAGGCCGAAAGAGGTCTCGGCTATCGTGAACCACCTTTCTACATTCGTCCAGTGGGCGAGACCGAAGGCGCCGCCCTTACGCGCGCAGGCGACTACCCGGGTGCGCAGAGGGCCTACAAAGCCGCGCTGGAAGAGCGACCAGGCTCTGGCTTCGGCCTCTACGGGCTGGCGCATGCGGAGCAACTGGCGGGGCAGACAGCCGACGCACAACGTGACTACACCGCCTTTCTTCAAGCCTGGAGCGCCGCCGATCCCGGTTTGCCGGAACTGGCCGGGGCACGCCAGGCAGTCACGCAGACCGCTGCGAACCGGTAGCCGATCGGGGCAACACGGCGGGTCCGCGCCCCGAGCCGCGGCCGCCATCCCGCGAAAAGCGACCGCACCCGGCAGTAGGCAGCATCCAAACTGCCCAAGAGGACCGTACGCCGTGGCAGATCCGCAGACGCTGAACCAGACAAACGAAGCAAACCAGCACCAACCCGCGCAGACGAACGATGCCCCCAGCCCGCTGCCGAACGCAAACCCCGGCGCCAAGGCCCAGCCTTCCGGCTACCGGGGTGAGAACCCCGCCACCGCCGGACCCGGCGAAACCCACGTGCAATCCGCTACTCCGGACAACGCCCAGAAGCAGCTCGATCCATCTGCCCCCGGTCAAACAGGAACAACGCCCGGCTCCAACGCGAAGCCGTAAACACCGTCATGACGGCTGCTGACTTCCGCCGCATCGCGCTCTCCTTGGAGGGCGCGGAAGCGGGGTCGCACATGGGTGTGGAGGACTTCCGTGTCGGTGGACATATCTTCGCGACCCTGGCCCACGTCGCCGAAGGCTATGGCAATCTCATGCTCGCGCCCGGGCAACAGGCCGCCTTCGTTGCGGAGACCCCCCACCTCTTCCTCCCCGTGGCAGGCGGTTGGGGACGGCAGGGCGCGACCCACATCCGGCTCGCGTCCGCCGACGAACGCACCCTGGAGGGTGCTCTGCGATCGGCCTGGAAGCTGCGACTCGAAAAGAACGTCAGACCTTCCCGAAGAAAGATCTGACGCAGAAGCTCACCTTGCTTCGGCTGCCAGCCAGGTGAGCGAGGGAAACACTTCCGCAGCCTGACGGGTGCTCAGGCCGCGGAAGCTGTTGCGCTTACATTTTGTCGACCATTGCGGCTGAGCTGCCCCAGATGATGGTGCTGCCCCAAATCACGGTGCTGCCCCAGATCACGGTGCTGCCCCAGATCACAGTGCTGCCTTGCACCGTTCCTGTACCCGGCTGAATGCCGAGCGTGGGCAGGATGCCCGCGACCTGTTGCGGGTTGATGCCCCACAGGATCGGTAAGCCAAGTGCGTCCTTGCCCGCAAAGACCGAGGGGCCGTACGCGTTGGGTGTTCCGTTCACGAGCACCACGTACCCCGCGCTGTCCAGGCCAACATTGGCGGACTGCGCGCTGCCCACCGTCGCGGGCGCCAGCACCGTGCTGTTCAGGGCGGCACTGACGTTCAGGTAGCCCGCTCCCACCGTGAAGATGTCGGCCTGGCCATGGAATACCTGGCCCGTGGTGGCGTCCGTCGTCGAGCTGTACTGCGGAAGCGTCTTATCGGCGCTGCTCATCAGCCGCAACTTCACCTGATCGGGCGTCAGGCCCGGGTTCTGCTGCAGCATCAGCGCTACCGCTCCGGTCACCATCGGCGCCGCCGTGCTCGTGCCGCTCAGCGCGATGTACTCCTGCGAGAGAGTGCTGTCGCCATCTGTCTGGTACAGCGAGGTCGGCAGGATATAGCCGGATTCCTGCTGTGCCAGGGTCTGGCCCTTCGCGTAGAGCGAGACAATCTGGTTGCCGGGGGCAACGAGATCGGGCTTGGCCACCCAATCGCCAAGGCTCGGTCCCTTGGACGTATACGAGGTCGGGATCGCATAGCTGTCCGAGGTGTTGCCCTGTGTGTTCATGGCGCCGACCGTAATGACGTAGGGGTCGTTGCCGGGAGCCGTGATGGTCAGGTACCCATAGGTGCCCAGGTTGTTGTCCCGGCCATAGTTACCCGCTGCCGTCACCACAACGATCCCGGCCTTCCAGGCCTGCTCTACAGCCTGGCAGAGCGGATCGAGCTGGTAGCTCTCAAAGACACTCCGGCCAAGCGACAGGTTGATCACGCGGATGTTGTACTTGGACTTGAGCGCAATCGCCTGCTGGATGGCCGCAATCACCTCAGCGTCGGTCCCTGCGCCGTTCCCGTCCAGAACACGCAGGTTGATCAGGTTCACGTTGCTCGCCAGGCCCTTGAACGTGTACGAATACTGCGATCCGGTCGATCCCGCACCATTGCCGGCGATGATGCCTGTGATGTGGGTGCCGTGACCGTAGGTGTCCGTCGCGGTACCCGAGCCGGTGAAGTCCTGGCTGTACACGACGCGATTGCTGCTGAGATCGGCCACGGGAGCGATGCCGCTGTCGATCACCGCAACACCGATCCCCGTACCGTCGACGTTCAGAGTCGTCGGAAGACTGATCGTCTGTTGATGATGATCGATCTTCGGACCATCCGGCGGAGGCGGGGCAGAGGTGGTAAACAGCGGACGGTCCGGCGAAACATACGCCACATCCGGGTCAGCCGCAAGCTCCGCCAGCACCGACGCCGGAACATGGTACGACCCGCCCTTCAACAGCCCAAGCTCGTTCCGCATGAAGCCGCCATGGTGCAGAACGCGCTTGTGCAGTTCGGCGGTCGGCGCCGTCTTGAACTGAACAATGACATCGATCTGATCTGATTGGTTGCGCGGAGTGATATCCCGGGAGAGCTTCGCTTGGCCCAGCCCGGTGATGGAGGACAGCAGAAGCGTACACGGTAGGAGTGTCGACTTACCCCATGTGGCGCTGCGCCGTAGTTTTTGTAACTGCATAACTAACCTTTCCGATTTAAGCCGAATGAGTAAGTGACTCGACTGAAAAACTCTGCAGAGTTGCATAACCGCAATTCGCAGGAGACACGGTGCCGGGGAGCGCTGCTGCATTGCGGAGAGGGTCCGCTCCCGTGGCTCGTAACGCCTTCGATGAACCCGAGCCTACCCAGTCCTGGGCGCAGGGAAATGACCCAAAGGGGGGAGTCAGACTTCGAAAGGTGGCAGTCACGTGACGATGGGGTGTGTCGAGTGATTACGCTCGTTCTAAAGAGGTTACCAGCTTGCGGCGCCCTGGTAATCGGCGGTCGCGCCGCAGTCACGTGCGGCGCGTTCACCAGGTTGCCGCGCGGAGTCCGGCCAGCCCCCTGAACGCCGCGCACGATCCGCTCACGCGGTTCGCCGGTTCACCGGCCCGCTTGCCTGAACGGCCAGCGGCGACGTCCGCGTACTGGACGCAGCTTCGTAAAGGTATAACTCTCAATCTAACAATCGAACCTTACGTGTTACCTCGCAGACCGCGTCCCCAAACGAACTCAACAGACGCTTCGTTGGCCGCTAACGAAGACGGCACACGCCCCACGGAAGAGCCCAGGCACGGGAAGTGCATTCCCCTCCCGCGAAGACACAGGCCAAGCCCCAACAGGGAAGCCAGCCAGACCTGCGCCCATGTGATACTGACAATGCTCCAGAGGAGCCGCCGGAACCGATCCAGGGAGCGCCGCCATTGGTCTGCGCATACGATCGGCCGGGTCTGATCAGCCATGGAGTGGCAGCCGCCACCTGTCTTCCATCACGGGCCTATAGCTCAATCGGTTAGAGCAGCGGACTCATAATCCGTTGGTTCCAGGTTCAAGTCCTGGTGGGCCCACCAATTTGCTACGCCCTGGCTGATCCCGCGCCGCGCTCTTCCTTGGCGATGGCCGCCAGGCGCGCCAGGCGCGGGTCCCTGGCCAGCTCTTCAAGCGTGACTGGCGCGCGACGACACCAGCTTGGGTACTGATCCGGCATGCTGGCCGGCAGGTTCACCTGCTCGGGCTCGGCAACCGTGTCTTCCAACTGCGCCATGAAAAGCACTGCCTGGGTGCGCGCCAGGAAGCGGTGGGCCGCGTCAATGAACTCGTCCGTCACCGGCCAACTGTTGCCTTCCAGCAGCCCTTCCTCCCGGAAGATCTCCAGCAGAGCCTCGCGATCCGTGTTCCGCTCTTCGCGGCCGTGGCGTACATCCTCCGGCTTCACCAGGCCCAGGCGCTCGCGCAAGTCCAGGTCCACATCCTCCCACCAGCCGCGCAGGGTGGGCAGATCGTGGCTGCTGGCTGTGCTCAGCGCCAGGCGCGGATAGCCCTCCCGTTCGACCCATCCGGTCTTCGCCTTTTCCAGCAGCAGTACGCGATAGCTCAAAATCTGGGCCTCCGCCATGCGTTCGCGGAACCCCGGCGCGACGGTGCCCAGGTCTTCGCCCACCACCAGGCACCTGTTCCGTTGGCTTTCCAGCGCAATCACACCGACCAGGTCGTCGGTCGGATAGCGAAGGTACCCGCCGTCCCGCGGCGAGCCTCCCCGGGGAATCCAGTACAGCCGCTGCAGCGCCATCGCATGGTCAATGCGCAGGCCGCCGGCATGCCGCATGTTGGTCCGCAGCAGCGCGATGAAGCTGCGGTACCCGTCCTCCTTCATCCTTTGCGGATGGAACGGCGGCAGCACCCAGTTCTGCCCCGCGGTGTTCAGGATGTCCGGCGGCGCGCCCACCTCGGCCATCGCCACCATCACACCCGGATTGCCCCACGTCTCTGCGCCGGAGGGACTCGATCCCACGGCAAGGTCGCGGTAGATCCCCACCGCCATCCCTTCGCACGCCTTCTTCACCGCTTGCAGCTGTTCATCAGCTACCCATTGCAGCCAGAGGTGGTACCTCACGAGCGCGGCATGCGTCTGCCGAAAGCGCGTCACGCCCTCCGACCCGGCATGACGAAGTTCCTCCGGCCATCGGCCGCAATCCCGGTGGCCCGGGTCCTGATCGGTCAGGTACTGCCGGATCGCGGCGAACACGCAACCCGTCGTCAGCAACGCATCACACTCGCGCTGAAAGGCCTCAAAGGCCCTCTTCCGCTCGGGCGCCGCGGTGCTTTCAAACTGAAGGAAGACGGCCTGCAGCACCGGCAGCTTCATCGCCGCCACGTCCTGGTAGGCCACCATCTTCGCGCCCCGTGCCCGCGTGAGCCGCTCCTGGAACTCGGGGGCAGTTACCATTCGCTGTGCTGCCGCTGTGGCCGCGAACTCGGGAATGGCTTCCACGTCAATATTCAGCACGTTCAGCAGATAGCGGCTCAGCGGCGAGTAAGGACTCGCCTGCTCCGGCTGGTCCAGAAACATGCCATGCAGCGGATTGACACCCACTGCGTCACCGCCCTGGTTCCGGACGATCTCCACCAATCCCCGCAGATCCGAGTAGTCGCCAATTCCCCAGTTGCGTTCCGAGCGCAACAGGTAGAGCTGCGCGGACATGCCCCAAAATCTCCCACGCGGTCCTTCCCCAGGGTGCCGGCCCGCGGCGTCGCCTTCCGGCAGCCAGCACCGGCCCGGCGTCACAATGAGGGACATCTCCGCTTCGTTCAGCCCCTCCAGCCGAAGCCGGTGGTAGCCCCAGGGCAGATCTTCGGGCAGCAGCAAAAGCCGGCGCTCCAGGGCCTTTCCGTCGAGTTCGAACTCCGCGACGCGCTCCAGCGACGGGAAACCTGCCTCGCCCGCGCGCTCGCCACCGTCCTCGAGAGCGATGGTCCACCGGAGACTGCCGTGTTCCGCCGGCAAACTCAGAGGGACGGCCGGCAGTTTGCCCTCATACAGCACCACACAGGAGGCCAGCGGCCGCATCCACTCCTGCCGGTCTAACTCGCCCAACGTAGCCTCAGCCTCTGCCTCATCCTGCGCGGCGAGTTCCATGGCCTTCAGCAGTGCTTTCTTCTTGTCCGGCGGCGTCTCGTGCCGTTGCCCCAGCGCGTCCTCAAACTCCGGCTCAATTCCTACCCGTTCCGCAAGCGCATCCAACGCAGATTCCATGGCACCCAAACCCTTCCGGGCAATGCCTCACTTGGATGCAATCGGGCTCAGGGGGGCAATGCGACCTCAGGCCCGGCAGAGAACCGGGCGCGCACACCCCCTCATCACCGGGCGAACCTCCGGGTCCAGGCTCAGGGCGTCCGTGGACCGCCCGGCAGCCGATGCTCTTGCGCCTCGGGAATGCCAATCTGCCCCTCGCCCATCTCGCGGCCGTACGAAACTCCGCCACTCCACGCGCGTCGTCATCCCTTGAGCTTGGCGTCGTTCTGCTCTACGACCATGAGGAGAGCACGTTCTCTTCGAGCCCGGGTAAGGAGCGCCCCAAAGCCGTTCCTTCGAGCCCGGGTAAGGCTCTTTCCGCCCGTGGGGCCACCTTTAACCCTCTCGCCCCTCCCCGGATCGAAGATGCGGGACCGGCAACAGGGGCTTTCTACAACGTTTGGGGTATAGCGGTCCGTTGTCGCCGGGGACGCCGCCCGAATACACCCATGCTTTCCACATCTCCCCATCTCTCGCAGAGAAACTTGCCGGATTTCCGCCTTGTGATCCCCTCACGTCCCCGATAGCCTTGGGTCTGCCACTTTGGTTGCAGACGCAACGTTCTTTCCGGCAGGAAACCCCACCAGAGCCGGCGCAAACCGCACAAAAACCGGAGTCTGCAGACCAATGCCGAAGCACCCGGAAGGTCAACACTACATATGGTGGCTTTTCCACTTGACCTGCCCCACATGTCGCGCTACCTTCGAGTTCTCCCCGGACTGAAACGAAATGGGAAGGGAGCCGGAAACGCTCGATTATGTCTCTTCTCACAAGGCTTTTCCGGCACAAAGCCCCGGCAACGCCCACGCTCCCGGCGCCCTCCGCGCACCGACCTGCACCTCCCACCGCGTCCTCCCC
>CAXUNH010000072.1:0-15940 GCA_964252405.1 uncultured Acidobacteriaceae bacterium
GCTGCTGCTGGCCGTGGTGGGCGCTCTGCTGCTGCCGACCCTGTGGGCGCTGTGGCGCGGCGGCCACCGGCTGAACCAGGGGCTGGGCTATGTGCTCAGCTCGCTGGTGACGGCCGACATGCTGTGGTCGCTGGGTCTGTTGCTGCGGGCGCTGCCGCGGCATACCGAGTCGCCGGGAGCGCTGCTGCGGTCCGCAGCGGCGTTGTGGGTGTCGAACATCCTGGTATTTGCGTCGTGGTACTGGCGCCTGGACGCCGGTGGACCGCACGCGCGCGAACAACGCGCCGAACACGCGAACGGAGCCTTCCTGTTTCCGCAGATGACGCTAAGTGATGACGCAAAGGAGGAGATGGGCTTGCAGGGATGGAGCCCGAGCTTTGTGGACTATCTCTTTGTGGCGTTCAACACCAGCACGGCGTTCTCGCCGACCGATGCGCCCGTACTGTCGCGCTGGGCCAAGGTGCTGATGATGACTCAGAGTCTGATTTCGTTTACGACGGTGGCCTTGCTGGCGGCGCGGGCGGTGAACATCTTGTAGCGGCAGGTGGCCACTCAGTGGGACCTCTGCCCTCCGCTAGCACTTGCTGCAGATCCCCGCGGAGCAGGGCGATGTTGGCGTTGAGATCGTGGAGCATGGCTTCACGGTCGGCGAGTTCGTCGGCTGTTCCTTCTGCGTTCCTGGTGCGTTCGGCTACGAAGTCCTGGATGGGTGTGCCGTCGCCCCTGGCCTGCCGGCGTGGTTGAGACCGTCCGTGAACGTTGTGAGCTTGGCTGCCTGTGCCGTAACGGGTTTTGTGCGGAAGGGAATCAGGGTGGTAAACGATCTCCTTGAGCATCACTTCACGGTTTGCCCTAGCGCTGGAGTCCGCGCGGGGACGGGAGCCGCCGGTCCCGGTATTTGCGTGAGAACGGCCGTGACGAGAAGGGCTGCGAACGCGGTGAGGGACAAGACACCCCGCACGGTGAAGTGGGCCAGCGTTGCTTCCCGGAGCTGCTCGACGCCTGTGCCGTCGGTGAGATGTGACGCGTCGAGCGCCTGGATGGCCTTGTTGACGGGGAGTTGGCGCGTGACGGTAAGGACCACCTCGCCAAGGCTGAGGAGGAAGCAGGTGACAAGCACCACGAAGAAAACGGAGCGTCGCTGCGAAAAGCTGCTGACGATGGCGAGCAGGTAACACAGCAGCATCAGGTTGGCGACAACCGGCATGCGGACCGCCATAAGGCGATCGACAGCCTGCCAGTGGGCGACGAAGACGGGGAGCGGTTCGCGGCGGAGGGCAGGGAGTTCCCCCAAGCTCATGAAGAACTGGAGACCGGCTTGCAGACCCGTGGCGAGCAGGACGAGAAAGAGAGTGGACTTTTGCTGGAGCGTCATGGTCTCGCTGCAGCCAGGAGGGGGCGCAGTGCCTCTGAGTGTTGCAGCAAAGTGGGTACGACAGCTTCGCTTTTGGCCGACAGGGAAGGCGCTGCGGCAGGAAGGCCCGCTTAGCCCGGAGGCCAGCCCATCGAACGGCCGCCAAGGATGTGCACATGGAGGTGGTCGACGGTCTGGCCGCCGTCCGGGCCGGTGTTCACGACGAGCCGGTAGCCGCGGTCGAGGTGATGCGCGCGGGCGATGTTGCCGGCCTCCGCCAGCAGCCTGCCGAGCAGCCCGGCGTCCTCCGGCAGTGCGCGGGCATGGGAGGCGATGTGACGCTTGGGGATGACGAGTACGTGCGTGGGGGCTTGCGGGTGGATATCGGCGAAGGCGACCACGTCTTCGGTCTCGTGAAGGCGCTTGGCGGGGATGGTGCCCGCGACGATCTTGCAGAAGAGGCAGTCGGGTGAGGGCTGGTCCGGCATGAGGGTTATCGTACTCGCGGACTGCGCGCGTTGGTTGAACCACGACCGGCAAGGATGGTGGCATGGCGGCAAACCCAGGGTCTCTCCATTCGCTGCGCTTCGCTCGCAACCACGGGGTGCCCTCTACGCAGAGGAGGAATCAGTGGGCGGGCGTGGGGTTTGTTTCTGCGATCTGCAGGGATTCGATCTGCCCCCTGAGCTCGGCCGCTGCCGCGGTGCCTCGGTCCTGCAGGGTGGCGAGTTGGCGGTGGAGGTCGTTCAGGGCGTCTTCCTGGGTGTTGAGCTCGGCGGTGTAGCGGCGGACAAGCGTGCGCTCCTCCGCTGATCCCTTGAGCGCGGCCAGGTTTTCGCGCAGGCGCTTCTGGTCTTCGCCAATGGATCTCTCCTTTGCCCCCAAGGCGTTGATCTGGGCATCGAGTTCGGCGACCTTGCGCTTGGCCGCGAAGATGGGTTGAAGCTCGCGAAGGAACTGTGGGTCTGCCCCGTTGCCCTGAAGGTAGGCCACGAGTTGGTCTTCCGACGTGTCGGCAAGCCGGAAGGACTGGTCGAACACGTGGCTCTGCTTGACGGAGAGATGGGCGGCGGCGTGGGGCTGAACCTCCAGGCGGAAGCGATAGGTGTCAGGTGTTGTCTCGGTAGGCTTGGTGTCGGTGTCCAGCGTCCAGTCCCGCAGACGTGCGGCTTCGAGCACCACGGTGCGTGCCTCGGGGGCGGCGTTGGACACGGTGAACTCCGCGCCGTTGACCTCCGTGTGGCTGGCGGTCAAGACGCCTTTGGCGACGGTGATGCGCGTGACGCGGCTCAGGTTTGGGAGCGCTGCGGTGGAGACACGGACGGCCTGGTCGACGGCGTAGGAGAGCAGACGGCGTTCGCCGGGGTGTACGGGATCGAGTAGGCCTGCGCCGGCGAAGGCACCATTTTCTACGACGGAAAACGAGCCGCGATCAAGGGTGAGCTGGGAGTTGTTCGTGAGCCACAACGCGCGCAGCGGGCGGGGTTGTTGGGCGGACCACAGGGTGACGGTCTCAACGGGAAGACGCGTCTGCAGGATGGGTACAAGTGCAGAGCCGTTGCGGGGGATCGTGACGGGATCGGTGAGGTTATAGGCGAAGAAGTCGTCGAAGGACGAGGTGGTCGTGTTGGCTTGGTTGGAGGCCGTGGCTTGTTGCTCGTTTTAGTGGGGGGCGGCTTCCACGGTGACTGCTTCGGACATGGGCGGAGGCGGTGGGCCGGTGTCCTTCATCATGTAGCTGTTGTTCGGGATCTTTCGGGCGCTACGTAGCATTCGATCGATACTCGACGGCGACGCTGCGGCTGCGTGTGGTCCTCCAGACCCCGTTCCTGTGGGGCTGCCGAAAAGCGAGGTTGGATTCCCGCCGGCTCCACTGCTCAGGTCTGCGGACGCACTGCCCGGGGGCGGTTCACTGCCTTCAGCCGCCTCGTGCGTCTGTGGTGTGGTCTGCGCGTTCGCAGCGATGGGCACCTCGGGCCGCCGGTCGTAGATGGGTTGCGAGATGGGTTGCAGAAAGCTTTGCGGGCTGCCCGCGATCAGCGAAAGCTGGACGTTGTTCCAGTCTTCGCCGGTGGTGTTGTCCACCACGGAGAAGCCTTGTATCGTGGCGGTTCTGTCCGTGGCTGACGCGGAGCCCGCCCCTGCCGTGAGCAGCAGGCGGTAGGTGGACTTCCACACCGGCACTTCGGAGAGAAACGAGACGTGGAGTGTGCGCGAGCCGGTGCCCAGATCGGTGAGCACGAGGTGGCGTATGCCTTCTGTCCGGTTACGGTCAAGCAACTCGAGATAGGTGTTTAGATCGCCGCGCAAGTTGGGGTCGAGCAGGCGAACGACGGTGTTGGGGCCCACTTCCAGTGTGCGCGTCGAGCCGCTATCGGCGATCACGGTGAGCCATCGGTGCTCGGGTGCGGGCTTGCCGTCGTCGGCAGGGATGCCGGGGCGGATCTCAAGGGACAGGATACGCCCGGTGAAGACTGCGCCGGAGCCGGAAACCTCCACGCGTGCGCCACGCAGGGCGTTGAAGAGATCCTCCTGCGAGGGCTGCTCGCCGAGTGAGAGCGGCAGCGTGCGCAGTTGCTGATCGAGGGGTGTTGTGGAGTTGTAGTTTGCGCCCGTTACGTGGCCGCCGCCGAGGTCGATGGCGGTAAGGCTCTGCAGGACGTCGTTCAGCTGGGCGGAAGTGAGATCGATCCGGACTGCGGCGTTGCCGGTAACGGTTCCATCGTGCTCAAAGAAGCCGACGCCGTTTTTGTAAAGCGAGACGTGGGTCACGCGGAGACCGTTGGGCGACTGGTGTGCCGGCGTAGTCGCGTGGAGAAGAGATGCCGCGTGGGCCTCGGTGGTGTGCGTTTGGGCCTGGGAGGGAAGGGTGAACGCAAAAACGGCAAACGCAACCAAAGCACGCACCGGGTGCTCCTCTCAGGCCTTGCAGCGATATAGACTCCGCTGCGGCGCTTTTGTTCCCGGCGAAGGCGACGAAGTCAGAACTGGAAGTAGATAAAAGGGCGGTAGCCGAGGGGAAGCATGGCCATGGCGAGCGCCCAGCCTGCGCCATAGAGGAGGGCAAAGTGCCTGAGCGGAAGTGCAATGAGGCGTTCGCTTAACGCGTACCGGCGCATGAGCAGTTGTCCGGCCAGCAACGCGGCTGGCAGGAACGCGAGCCATAGAGGCAGCGACTCCGGACCGGCGGGCGCGAGAAAAAGATAGCGGCGGATGAGCAGCCAGGCGGCGGTAAAGCTGTTCGCGCGGAACAGGATCCAAAAAAGGCAGATGCTGTTCAGGGTGAGGAACCAGCCGAGGAGTCTGCGCCACGGTTCATGATGCTCTGCGACGGGCCACGCGCGGCGGAACTCCTGGTGCACCACCTGCGAGGCACCGTGCATGCCGCCCCAGGCGACGAACGTCCAGGCAGCGCCGTGCCATAGCCCCCCGGCGAGCATGGTGAGCATCAGGTTGCGGTACACAAGACCGCGATTGCGCATGCGACTGCCGCCAAGCGAGATGTAGATGTAGTCACGAATCCAGGTAGACAGCGAGATGTGCCAGCGTCGCCAGAAGTCCTGGATGGAAACGGCAAGGTACGGCGCATCGAAGTTCAGCACGAGCTTGTAGCCGAGCAGGGCGGCGACGGCGATCGCCATGTCTGAATAGCCGGAAAAGTCACAGAAGATCTGCACAGCGTAGAGCCAGGTGGCCGTGAGGGACGCCAGCGTAGAAAAGTGAGCGGGCGCGGCGAAAACACGGTCGACGTAGGGTGAAACGTTGTCGGCCAGCGCAGTTTTCTTCAGGAAGCCGAGGAGAAAGAGATAGAGCGCGGCCTTGATGTCGTCGAGGGAGACGGTGCGCGCGGTGGCCATCTGCGGGACGAAGTAGCTGGGTCGCACGATGGGGCCGGCCACGAGTTGCGGAAAGAAGCCGGCAAACATCAGGTAGTCGCGCAGGCTGAGGACGGGTGGTATGTCCCTGCGGTAGACGTCGATGGTGTAGCTGAGCGACTGAAAAGTAAAGAAGCTGACGCCGATGGGGAGGATGATCTTGAGCGTGGGCTGGTCGAGACGCAGATGCGCCTGCGCGGCCACTGCAATGGCGCTCCCGACAAAGAAGTGAAAGTACTTGAAGAAGCCGAGGACAGAAAGGTTCATTCCAACTGAGGCGATGACGAAGCGCTTGCGTACGGCCGCGTCGTCGGAGCGCGCAATGCGCAGGGCGAAGTACCAGTCCGCAGTGGACAGCGCGGCGAGCATAAGCGCAAAGCGCCAGTCCCATGAGCCGTAGAAGTAGTAGCTCGCTGCCAGCAGCAGTGTTTTACGTGCGCTGTTGGAGCGCAGCTTCCAGTAAAGGAACAGAACTACGGCGAAGAAGAGAAAGAAACGAAGTTCTACAAAGAGCATGCGCTACTCACCGCAGTGTTGCCGGAGCCGATGCTCCTTATCGAACTCCAGGACGCTTTGGGCGATGTAGCCGGTGAGCAGCGCGGCGCCTCCCTCGGTGAGGTGCTGGTCGTCTGCCCAGAGCGCAGGTTGGTAGAGCTCGGGGTGCAGATCCGGACGGCCTAGATCGATGACGGGAACCTCGCCGAAGCTGGTGTGTTGCGACGCGGGATAGAGATAGGTTGTGGTGAGGTCTTCCAGACCGGGCGTGGCGAGCCAAAGGAATTGCACGCCGTTTCCGTTGGGCGCGCGATGCAAGCTTTCGATCATGGGGAGAAGCCCGGGATCGAGACTGCGTGGGACGACTTTCGGTAGCGTCGGCCGCTCCTTGAACATCGTGTCGATCTGATGGCGGCCCCAGTCGCTGGCCGGTTCAAAATCGAAGCCGCGACGGTCATTGGCACTTTCCTGATCAAGCCTGTTCTGTTGCAACGTGGGCCGGAAGATCCGGTTGCTGAGCATGCCGAGGTTGATGGCGTGATCGATCCACGCCTCGTACGCTGCGGTACGAAGACGAAGCATGTGCAGCCGGGTGTTGCCGGGCACGGGAAAGCTCCGCGCCAGAGTGATGGTTGCATTGCCATAAATGTTGATGCGACGCGGATTGGACGCGTATTGCAGGCTGAAGTCCGGGGGAGCCGTTGCTTCCAGAAAGACGAGACAGGGATGCGCCGGTGAGGGCTGAAGATGCTCCAGGAAGTCCTGGGCCATCACGCGCTGTTCCACGTGCGCACCGCCGTTCAGCCCCAGGTTGACGCTTCGCGTGGCGAGCGGTGTGCCCGCCAACGCCCGGTCAAAGACACGCGGGTCGAAGCCCAGATGAATGTGGCTGGAACCAAACGCGGCTGACTGAAACGCGTAATGCTGCTGTTGCAGCATCGCGAGCTTTTCGCTGCGCTCCGCACCGTAAAGGGACAGCGGATGCAGCACCAACAGATGCAGCAAAGCGGCGCCAGCAAAGAAACCGATCAGCAGCAGCAAGAGAGCGTACCCAAGCTCTCGCTTTGCTACAGTACTTTCCTCCACTGCCAATGCTCTCCTGAAGGGATCGTCTTCGCGCAGGGCTATATATCGAGGTTCTTGACGTCGAGCGCGTTTTCTTCAATGAACTTGCGGCGGCTTTCGACGTCTTCGCCCATGAGGGTGGTGAAGATCTCTTCGGTGGCGGCGATGTCTTCGAGGCGGACTTGCAGGAGCGTGCGCTTGGCGGGGTCCATGGTGGTTTCCCAGAGCTGGGAGGCGGTCATTTCGCCCAGGCCCTTGTAGCGCTGCACCTGGTACTCCTTGCGGCCCTGTTCGATAACGTACTCACGCAGTTCGCGCACGGTGGCCTTTTCGACCGGGTCCTGCGTGCCCTTGCCGGGGCGCTTGCCGGGCTTGGCTTCGTCCTTGGTGCCGGGAGCGGCGGCGATGGTCTCGTTGACGCCTTCTTCCTGTTCGATCTCGTCGGCTTCGTCGAGCTCTTCCTGCGTGGGCGCGGCGTTCACGACAGTGTCTGCCTTGGCGGCGTCGCCCTGCTTCGCGTATTCGATGTGGAACGGACCTTCGAGTGCGGGGCCGAGCTGTGCCTGCTTCGCGAGCAGTTGGCGGGACTCCGGCGCGCTGGCGAGTGCCCAATCGATGCGACGGGGGGCGCCTTGCGCGTCGGTGAAGGTGACGGAGTACATCTTGTGTTCTTCGTCGTATTCCACGTCGCTGACGGCCTTGAACTGGTACTGGCGCTCCATGTCCTTGAGGCGCTTGCGCATGGCCTCGAGCTTGTCCTTAGACTCGAAGTCAGCGCGCTTGGCGGGGTCTTTGCCCTCGTTCGCGAAGATCTCGGCGAAGGCACGAACGACGTCGTCGTTACGGACGCGCTTGTTCACCTTGTCGAAGACGGCGAGGTAGTCGCCGAGCTGGGCCATGAACTTCGTAAGGTCCTTGCCTTCGAGGCGGGCGCCGCCTTCGCCGTGGCGGATGACCATGCCGTCAGAAGCGCGCTTGACCATGACCTGGTCGTATTCGCGGTCGTCCTTGATGTATTGCTCGAACTTGCCCTTCTTGATGCGGTACAGGGGCGGTTGAGCGATGTAGACGTTGCCGCGCTTGATGAGCTCGCCCATGTGCCGGAAGAAGAAGGTGAGCAGCAGCGTGCGGATGTGCGAGCCGTCGACGTCGGCGTCGGTCATGAGGATGAGCTTGCCGTAGCGGAGCTTGGCGATGTCGAAGTCGTCCTTGCCGATGCCGGTGCCGAGCGCTGTGATCATGGCTCGGATCTCTTCGTGGCCCAGCATCTTGTCGTAGCGGGCTTTCTCTACGTTGAGGATCTTGCCCTTGAGCGGAAGGATGGCCTGGAACTTGCGGTCGCGGCCCTGCTTGGCGGTGCCGCCGGCGGACTCACCCTCGACGAGGTAGAGCTCGCACATCTCAGGCCGGCGTTCGGAGCAGTCGGCGAGCTTGCCGGGCAAGCCGCCGCCGTCCAGCGCACCTTTACGACGCGTGAGATCGCGGGCCTTGCGCGCGGCTTCGCGGGCGCGGGCGGCGTCAATGGCCTTGCCGATGATCTTGCGTGCCACGGGCGGGTTCTGCTCGAGGAAGGCCTGCAGACGCGCGTTCACAAACTGCTGTACCTGTCCCGCAACGTCGGAGTTGAGCTTGCCCTTGGTCTGGCCTTCAAACTGCGGCTGCGGCAGCTTGACCGAGACGACGGCGACGAGGCCTTCCTGAACGTCCTTGCCTTCCAGGCTCTCCTTCATGTCTTTGAACAGACCCATGCTTTGGCCCACCGCGTTGATCGTGCGGGTCAGTGCCGACTTGAAGCCGGAAAGGTGGGTTCCGCCATCAACGGTGTTGATGTTGTTGGCGAAGCTGAAGATGGTGTCGGTGTAGCTGTCGTTGTATTGGAGCGCGATCTCCAGCACCAGCGAGCCGATCTCGGCTTCCATGTAGATGGGCTTCTCATGCAACACCTGCTTGCCCTTGTTCAGGTGTTTGATGAAGCCGGCGATGCCGTCGTTGAACTTGAAACTCTGGGTCTTGGCTTCGCCGGTCTTTGCGTCGGTGACGCGCTCGTCGGTCAGCGTGATCTCGATGCCCTTATTGAGAAAGGCGAGCTGCCGCAAACGGCTTTGCAGGATGTCGAAGTTGTATTCAGTGACGGTGAAGATCGACTTGTCGGGGAGGAAGTGCACCTTGGTGCCGCGGCGCTTGGAGGGACCCATCTTGCGCAGTTCGCTGATGGGATCGCCCTTGCTGTAGTCCATCTCCCAGGCATGACCGTCGCGCCAGATCTCGACGTCGAACTCTTCGCTCAGCGCGTTGACGCAGCTGACGCCGACGCCGTGCAGACCGCCCGAGACCTTGTAGTTCGAGGCGTCGAACTTGCCGCCCGCGTGGAGCATCGTGAGCACCACCTGCACGGCGGGCATGACTTCACCCGTGGGCAGGGTCTTGTTGTCGACCGGGATGCCGCGACCGTCGTCGACGACAGTGACCGAGTTGTCAACGTGAATCGTGACGTCGATGCGGGTGGCATAGCCGGCGAGGGCTTCGTCAACCGAGTTGTCGACGACCTCGTAGACCAGGTGGTGCAGTCCCTGCTCGCCCGTGGACCCGATGTACATCGCCGGCCGCAGTCGCACGGCGGCCAATCCTTCCAGGATGGTGATGTTTTCGCCGCTGTAGCTGTTCCCTGCCGCAGGGGTGGGTTGTTGTGGATCGGGAAGAGGGGTTTGCGTTGCCAATCGAGCTCCAAGCACAGGCGGGGTTGAGGTAATGCGGGGGGCGCAGAAAAGGCCCGAAAACTCCAAGGAAATCCCGCCTGAATCGTATGATTTCCCTAGAGGATTTTACCATGCGGAACCGCTGGTTTCAGTCGGCCGGCGACGCTTTCGGCAAACGGCGTAGTTGCACCACAAACAGTGCAGACACAGCGACCTCCGTAAGGCCGACTCCCGCGAGAACCGGCCGGGACAACGGGAGCAGACTGAGCCCACAGATCACCAGATGTACCACCACCAGCAAACCCCACGGCGCGGCGCCTCCGGTGAGCCACTCCGGGGAGTCGCTGAGGTCGCCGGGGCCGGTGGGACTGTTGCAATCGCCGAGCAGCCTCGGGAGGGCCACCAGAAACAGCGGCCAGCCGTACCCGAATAGGCGCGTGTACCAGGTCCCCAGGCTGGGTGCGAGCAGAAAGGAGATTGCGCCGTAGAGAATGCAAAAGCGCGTAAGAACGGAGGTTCGCCCGAGCGAGAGGCGCCGAGCAGCGGGGAGCAGCAGCGCCAAGAGGGGAAGCACGGCGAATACGGTGAGTCCCCCCGAAACGGCCTCGAGCGGACCCTCGGACGAGAGTTGGCAGACACCGATGCTGCGCACGGGGCCGAGGTGCAGCGTGGCCTGCCAGGCGGGTGTGCTGCAGAGCTCCGGGTATACGTTGCTCCAGGGCGTCAGGCCGAAGCTCCGGGCAGTGTTGGCCAGGAGCTTGCCGGCCATGTAGAGCGCACCGGGAAGATGTTCCGGGTTGGGCAAGCCGCCTGCGCTGAGGTGGCGCACGAGCAGGGCCCCGGCGGCGGCGCACCCGAGCGCGAGCAGGCCCACGCGCGGGCGCCGTGCCCCTGGCCAGGTGACGGCAAGCAGGCAAAGCAGCGCCAGCCAGGTGGACTCACGCGCAAGCATCAGCGGCAGCATGAGCGCGGCGCATAGGTGCAGGCGATCGGCGTGCAGGGCCAGGAGCAGCCCCGCAATCAGGGCGGCGTAGAGCGGGTCCGGCAGGCCGGCGTTGCCCAGCAACTGCGGCCAGAACGGCACGGCTGCAAGAAGGAGCAGAGTGCATCGCGGCGCAGAGGTGCGCACGGCGAGCCCAAAGACGGCCGCGAGCGCGAACAAGAGGGAAAGCGCGGCCAGACAGGCGAATCCGCTTTCAACCGACCCGTGGGTAAGCGAAGAAACGACGTGGGCGAGCAGCGGAGCGAGCGGCCGCGCGCTGAAGGGCGCGGGGACCAGATCGTACCGGCCCTTTGCCATGTCAACGTAGTACATGACGTCGGGCAACGTCCAGGCATAGCGCAGGTTGGCGTTGCGCGACCAGCTCCAGCCGGCGGTGAGCAGGGTGCACACCGCTGCCACAGCGACGCGTTGCCGCGGAGGGATCGTGTTCAACGGTTGGAAAAGCAGGCGGCTGTCCCAGCGCGCAATGCCGTTCACCCAACTCACCGTCCTGCTCAGAATGCGGCCACCCATGTCAATTTACGTCTTCCCGCCGCCGGGCTGCGCGGAGATCCGGTCCGGGGACCGAGCCGGCTCGCCCCCCTGCGACGCGATTCGGGCGGAGAGCCCTCAAGGCGAGATCCGCCGGGCAACGGCCAGCGGGGATACGCGATGCGGAGTCGGGTCGGCTTCGCTGTGTTACTGCGGAATGCAGATTGCTCGGCTTCGCTCGGAATCAAGAGGCGTAAGACTGGTCTGGTTGGGATGACGTCGTGTGAGGGTGACCCGGTTTGAGGTGAGCGAGGTGAGCCGGTTCTGGTGGAATGCTTCCCTGAACCGGCCCGTACTACCAGACCTTGCAGGTGGGCGTGTGGACCATGGGCTGACCGGCTTTGCAGCCGAAGGCTCTCTGAAACTCGGGCATGTTGCTGACCACGCCGTTGATGCGGGCGAAGCCGGGCGAGTGCGGATCGGTGATGGCCTGGACGCGCAGGGTTTCGGGGCGAATCTCTTCGCAGGCCCATTGGCCCATGCCGATGAAGAAGCGCTGGTCGGGGGTGAAGCCGTCGACGTCCTTCAGCGTCTTGCCCTCTTCCTGGTCTTTCCAGGCGAGGTACGCAAGAAAGGTGCCGCCGAGGTCGGCGACGTCTTCGCCGCTGGTCAGTTTGGAGTTGATGTGGATGTCGTCTACGACGATGTAGCCCGCGTACTGATCGCGGATGCAGTTGATGCGGTCTTCAAAGCCTTTGGCGTCGGCGGGGGTCCACCAGTCGCGGAGATTGCCCTTCGCGTCGAACTGGCGGCCCTCGTCGTCGAAGGCGTGGGTGAGCTCATGGCCGATGGTGGCGCCGGTGTTGCCATAGTTGGGCGCGTCGTCGAGGGAGGGGTCATAAAGCGGCGGTTGCAGCACGCCGGCGGGGAAGTTGATGTCGTTCATCTGCGGGTTAAAGTAGGCGTTGACCGTGGGTGGGGTCATGCCCCACTCGTTCAGGTCAACGGGCTTGCCCAGCTTGTGCCACTCGCGGTTCTGTTCGAACTGAGAGGCACGCAGGGAGTCGCCGAAGAAGTCGTCACGCTTCACGTCCAAGCCGGCGTAGTCGCGCCAGTTGGCCGGGTAGCCGATCTTGTTGCGGATGGCGTGGAGCTTGCGCAACGCTTCGGTCTTGGTCTCAGGGCTCATCCAGTCCAGCGCCTGGATCTCTTTGCCCATCTCGGTTTCAATCTGGCCGGTCATGAGCTCGGTCTTGGCCTTCATGTCGGCCGAGAAGGTGCGCGCGACGAACTCCTGACCGAGCGCTTCGCCAAGATTGTTGTCGACGTCACGTACGCAGGTCTTCCAGCGTGGCGGCTCCTGTGCGACGCCGCGCAGTGTGTGCGAGTAGAAGGCGAAGTTTGCCTGCTCGAAGGGCTTGGCGAGGAAGGGCGCTGCGGCGGAAAGCAGGTGGAAGCGGAGATAGGCCTTGAGCGCGTCCTCAGGCTCATTGGCTAGTTCCGCTTGGAGCGCCTTCATGAAGTCCGGTTCCGCGACGTTGACCCTTGCTAACCCCTTCGCCCCATGCACTTGGAACACGCGTTCCCAGTCCACAGCAGGGGCCAACTCCTGCAAATCCGTTATCGCCATCATGTGGTAGGTCTTGTGCGGATCGCGCCGTTCCACTCGAGTTAACTGCGCTTTGGCTAGCGCCGTTTCAATGCGCAGGATCTGCTCCGCGTCGTGCTGTACAGCTCGCGCGGACTCTCCGCCACCAATCGTCATCAGTTGTTTGATGAATTGTACGTACTGGTCCCGCAGCTTGATGCTTCGCGGGTCTTGCTTCGTGTAGTAGTCACGGTCTGGCAACCCCAAGCCACCTGCCATCACCTCCACGATGACGACCGAAGAGTTCACCGCGTCCTGGCCCGTGCTCACGCGAAAGAAGTAGTTTCCGGGTGTTTCCTCCTGTAGCTGCACCAGGAATTTGAGAACCTGCTCTCGCGCCTGCGAATCCTGCAACGTCTCAAGCCACGGAGAGATTGGCCCAACTCCCCTGCCATCGATCGCCGCTGTGTTCATGCAGCTTTCAAAGTAGTCGCCGACCTTCTGCTGCACGGGCGTGCGCTGGGTGGCTTTGGCGTCGGCTTCGAGGATGCCCCAGAGAAACTGCTGATTGTCATTGGCGAGCTTCGCGTAGACGCTCCAGCCGGCCTGATCGGCGGGGATTGGGTTGTGCTTGAGCCAGCCACCGCAGGAGAACTTGTAGAAGTCGACGCACGGGTCCGCGCTGCGGTCCATGCTTTGGAGGTCAAGCGAGGGCGAGTAGGGCATCTTCGTGAGCGGCACGACGGAGGGAACCGGAACGGCGGCTGGTTGTTGCGCGTGCCCAGTCGCCGAAACAGAAACGAGAAGCCCGAAACCGGCCAGGGCCAGCCAGCGTAGCAGTTGCATTGCACTCTCCTGAGCCTTCATCGTAACGGAGGGGGCGGCCCGGGCCTCCTCGTGTGCTCCTTGGGCTACCATGGGGCGAACGCGTTTATGTCCCCGACCTCCCCGAGTTGTGATTCCCCGAGAGCCTTACGATCGGTGCTCTCCACCCAAGGACGGGCGCTCTGACCGTACGGGGCACACGCCTGTGGTCCTGGTTCTTTGTGGCTCTTTTGGCGGGGCATGCGGTGGTCCTGCTCGCTTCGCCGCATCCGCCGGTCCTGCAGGACTACCCGGACTGGGTCTACCAGGGCGTGCTGTTTGCGAAGCTGGTCACGCGGCATCCGGTGCCCGGCTACGCTTTGAAACACTATCCCGTCCCGAACAGTGTGACCACCGTCGGCGTGGGCCTGCTGAGCCTCGTCGTGGGATGGCAGGCTGCCGCCAGGTTGTGGCTGGTGCTGGTGCTGGCGGCGCTGGGTGCGGCCTGTCTGCGCGTGGTGCGGCGTTTAGGTGGGCAGCATGACGCGGCGCTGCCCGTGTTTGCGGCTTCGGTGGTCGTCGGACTGGACCTTTGGAATGGCAGCATCAACTTCCAGTTGAGTCTTGCGCTGTTTCTATTGCTGTTGGCGCATCTGCTGAAACCCGGTGCGTCAAAGGTAGGGACGGCACTGCTCTCCCTGCTGTCTTTCTTTACGCACATGCTCCCTTGCGGAGCGGGGCTGTTGGCCATAACCGCCCTTGCGCTGCAGGAGCGGGACGCACGGCGCCTGTTGCCCGCCGTACCGACGATTCTGTGTGTGGGCTGGTATGCGCTGTCCCGCGATCCGGGGCCGGCGAGGCAATCGCCTCTCCACCTGCTGCCGGCGGTGCTGGCGCTGGGTGCGGTTCTGTTCTGGACAGCGCGCGCCTCCCCGGAAGCCGACCCGTCTGTGCGCAGGGCAGGAACCTGGGCTGTGGTATGGCCGCCGCCCCTGCCCACGCCGATGATGGTGGCGGTATCCAAGGTCCTGATGCTGTTTGGCTGGCTCGGACCGTTGAACCTGCTTACGGCAGGGACGTCCGGCAATCGCGTGTTCTGGCCGCTGGGGGCGTTCCTGTGCCTGTCCGTGGTGGGCATCGCCGCGGCTGGACTTGGCGGATGGACCCTGTGTTCCACGTGCATCCGGTTTTGCCGGTCGGCTGATCCGCGAAGGTTTGTGGCGGTGACTGCCCTGGGCCTGGCGGCGATGGCCGCGCTCTCGCCTCTGGACGCCTTGGGCGTCACCACCATCGACAGCCGCTTTCTACACCTTGCGCTCGCAACCGGGCTTGGTCTTCTGAGCCTGGTTGCCGGCCGGCGCGTCACGGTGCTCGCGTGGTTGGCGGCCATTGTGGGCTGCGTCAACCTGGTCCAGTTTGCAGCCGTGCAGTTTCAGCCGGCGACCATCTCTGTGCCCCCTGGCCGTCACGTGCTGCTCGGTGTCAGTCCTGTTGCCCCCGCTGTGCGGTTCGGGTACTACAACGCGCTGTGGGGAGGGCAGTACGACAAGTGGATCTTCCCCACAGCGATGTTTCGTCAGGTACCCTGAGCGTCCTGACCGGGCAGGGTTAGCGTGGGCTCGCCTTTCCCGGCGGCGGATAATAGGGGAGTTTTTCCTGCTGGGCGTTGCCGCGTTTGACGGCGATGTCGGCGAAGAGCAGGGCAGGCGTGATGGTGGTTTGAGGCAGTGGGCTGATCTGTTGGGCGATGTAGGGTTCGCCGCCGGCGGCGACGATCTCGGAGCGGAGAGAGCGCTGGTCGAGCTCATCGAAGACAGCCCCGCGGACGAGGGTGCGTTCCCCGTCAGGGGAGACGCGGTAGAGCAGACGGGGGTTGAGTTCGCCGCCGCCGAGGGTCTCGACCTCGTAGACGTCGCGGCCCTGGTCTTTCGCGAGGGCGAGGAGCTTGGCGCGAAGTTGGTCGATCGTGAGCGGCTGATCGGTTTTGACGACGAGGACGCCGGCGTGGGCGTGGGCGGGGCCGCCGAGGGTAGCGCGGCCGTGGCCGTTGGATGCGGGGAAGTCCTTTACGGGCTGGCGGCTGACCAGGTAGTTGACGAGCTTGCCGCGGTCTACCAACGTGACGGGTTCGGCAGGTTCGCCTTCGTCGTCGACGCGGTAGGCGCCGAGGAGGGGTTTGCCGTGGAACTCGCGGAGGGTTGGGTCGTCGACTACGGTGAGGAAGGGGGGAAGGACGGGGCTGCGGAGGCTGGACTGGTAGGCGCCGACAGTGCGGGCGAGGGTGCCGAGTTCAGGGCGGTCGGCTTCGACGTTGGGCATGAAGAGGTGGTTGACGACGTCGGCAGCGGCGTCGCCGGAGAAGAGGACGGGACCGTGGTAGTCCTCGGCGTCGACGACCGGGGCGTTGCGGAGGTCCTCGAAGCTGTGCAGGTCGTCCAGGGTGCGTTTGCGGAGGGAAGGCCAGTCTTCGAGGCCTGCGGCGGTGGTCGCGGTCGAGCCGTTGTTGCGGCCTAGCTGCATGCCATCAGCGGCCTGGCCGCCGACCGAGACCGTGTCCTGGTAGCCGGAGAAGGCGCGGCGGGCGGGGGG
>CAXUNH010000072.1:15950-16659 GCA_964252405.1 uncultured Acidobacteriaceae bacterium
ATGTAGCGGTTGATGGTCTGGGCGTTCAGGGAGGCGCTGGAGTATTGGACGTCGGCGGCGAAGGACTTGACCGTGAGCTCCAGGGCGTAGAGGCCGCTGGCTTCGGTAAGGCGGTGTTTCCAGTCGTTGCGGTCCAGGGTGAGCTCGGCGAGGGGTTCTACGAGGGTGATGGGTTTGGCGGGGGTGAAGTCGTTGGCTGTGGGTGGGTTCTGGAACTGCTTGAGGGCGGCTTGCTTGGCGGAGTAGGCGCGAAGGGCGGCTTTGTAGGCCTCGTCGGTGGCGGTCCAGAGGGCTTCGCGGAGGGCGTCGGGGTCGTTGTCTCCAGGGGCTAGCGCGAGGGAGCCGCTGCCGCGGGCGGAGCTGGAGTCGACCTTGTAGTCGCCGATGCGCACTTCTACGCGGACGACGCGCTGGTGGTTCTCGGTTTCGGTGGTGAGGGCGCCGTAGTTGGCTACGAGTTCGTAGGTGTGGATGTCTTCGAGGCGGTACTCGATGAAGTAGGGGTGCTGCATGCCGGGGAGGACGAGATCGGCTCCCTCGCGGTGGAGCTCATCCTGCATGGCGGTGAGGAGCGGGTCTGTTCCGTTTTGGGCGGCGGCGTGCGCGAGTGCAGCGAGGGATGGCAGCAGGAGCGCGGCGATGCGAGGGGAGCGAGTCTTCTGTGTGCGGCCCAAGAGCAAACCTCGGCGGTGGGTACCCCCCCCGGGGG
>CAXUNH010000073.1:0-16366 GCA_964252405.1 uncultured Acidobacteriaceae bacterium
CTGGGTGCTGCTTATGCTCTCTACGATTCGGGGCGGGGTTTTGATTGGAGAAGAGGGACGAATCAAGAAGTCTAAAGAGGATGAGGAGCCGCTTCCGTGGAATCGATTGCAGGAGCCCTTGGCGGCAAAGATCGAGACAGCCGACGCGGACTCTGCCTTCGACGTTCCGGAGATGACGCATGATGAAGTTCGTGAGATGGCGCGGATTCTGATTGTCTCGCTGACGGGATTTCTGACCGCCGGATGGTTTCTTTCGCGGGCGCTATCGATCTGGTTATTTATGTTTTGCGGCATGATGTACGCCGTAATGCGGATGGGGGCAGAGCGCGGCTTGACGCCGAAGAAGGATAAGCCTTTCTTCCTGGCAGGATGGACAATGGGGATCACCTGCGCGCTCGTCGTCGCGGTATCGCTCATAATCCGGTTCAGGAACTTCTGAGCACTGCCTGACCGCCGGAAGGAACTGCCCCCTGCAAGCCTCCTCCCTGCTGGTCGGGTGCAGGATAAAAGCCGTTCCAGAGCACCTCGAGACAGAGCAGCACGCTGAAGACGACCCATGTCCCGGAGCAGGCAATCTTGAGCATGTCCGGCAGGGGAGCCTTGATCGCGAGATCGAAGAAGAGGCTGCCGAGCGAAAGGGTTGTCAGCGCGAGAAGCCACAGGCGGAGGCCGGCCGCAGGCTTCCGCAGACACTGGACCCAGAGGATGATGAGCAGAATGGCGGCGGCGGAGTAGCCATGTCTCCAGGAGACGGGGGACGTGAGTGAGATGACGATGGCGAAGACGGCGATCGTCATGGCTCGCAAGACTGGCTTCTCGGATCGGCGGCGCCAGACCATCATCATGCAGGCTGCATAAAAGCCGAGCGATAACACCTTTGCAGTGATGAGAAGCCCGTGTGGCTGGGGGTTCGCGATGAGGACGCGAGCCTCATCGTAAGTGGCTGCTTTCCCGTAATAAAACCACGCAAGCAGGGCACCGATACATTTATTAGGAAAGGCGGGAACGCTACCGCTCATGCCAAGCAGCACTTTGAAGCTGGTCAGGAGATTTTGCCAGCCGTTGATCCAGACGACGAGCAAGCCGAAGGCGGATGCCGTGGAGAGATACGAGGCGATCCACTTCCTATCGTTCCAGATGAGGAAGAGTGGGAGAACCAGGACGGGGGTCACTTTGAGCCAGGTTGCGAGCGCGAGGCAGGCTGCCGAGAGCACTGCGTTTCCATTGCCATAAGCGACCACAGCGATCGTCCAGAGGCCAAGGAGCACGATCGAGATCTGCCCTTGCGCGATGGTTTCGTGCACAGGCCAAAAGGTGAAACAGGCGAAGAGCAAAAGGCCTGCTTCTGCCGAGATCAGGGATAAGCCGAGAAATCTCGTCAACAGAACGGCACAGCCAAAGACAAGGAAGAGATTGAAACATCGCCATAGCATGGCCGCGAGGTGCGGAGGCAAGGTGGAGAGAGGGATAAGGAGATCGGCGAGCAGAGGCGGATAGAGGTAGAGGTTAGTTCCGTTGAAGCCAGCGGCCTCGGCGCGCTGGTAAACCTCGCTCTCCGGCGGCGCATGGCGTAGCTGCGGATTGCCGCTCATTGCAGCGGAGTACATGTCGGTGTGCGGATGATCGTGCACCATCGCGGCTTCAAAGTAGTAGTCGTAGAAGTCGAGATCCGGCTCGTCCATGATGCCCCCCAGGTACCGCTGTAGAAGGGAGCTCATCAAGAGCGAACTGATGATCAACGCGAAGAGCCACTGCGCCTTAAATCTTCCGGCGGATCGGGGCACCATCTTGCTTCATCTCCTGTCGCGCCTTTCCTGCGTGCGCCACTTGTATGATGGGTGGATCAGAACAGCACGGAGATTTGAAAATGAGCTTCGCTCCGCCCGTAGTCAGCCTCGTTGTGCCATGCTTCAACGAAGAAGCGGTGATGGAAGCTTGTCACGAGCGCCTGTCTTCGGTGCTTGGCAAGCTGGGTCAGCCCTACGAGATTGTATATGTAGACGATGGGTCGAAAGATGGTACGGCCGAGATCCTTGCACGACTTCACCTGAACGATCCCCATGTGGTCGTGCTCCGGCTATCGCGCAACTTCGGCCACCAGCCGGCCGTCTCGGCGGGGCTGGATGCCGCTAACGGCAATGCCGTGATTATCATCGACGCCGACCTGCAGGACCCACCCGAGCTAATCCCGGCGATGCTGACGTTGTGGGATTCGGGGTACCGTGTCGTCTACGGCGTGCGTGAGTCGCGCAGCGGGGAAAACCCCTTCAAGCTGCTGACGGCAAAGTTGTTCTATCGCATCATCAACCAGCTGTCGGAGATTGATATTCCCTTCGATACGGGGGATTTCCGACTTATCGACCGCTCTGTCGTGGAGGCTTTTCGCCGGATGCCGGAGCGGCACCGCCTGCTACGCGGGATGTCAAGTTGGATCGGGTTCAAGCAGATTGGGATTAAGTATCAGCGCGATGCACGATTTGCCGGGGAGACCAAGTACCCCCTGAAGAAGATGGTGGCGCTCGCGATCGATGGCATCGTCTCCTTTTCCACGCTGCCGCTGCGATTTGTCACCCTGATCGGCTTCTGCGCGGCGGGCTTATCGTTCCTCGGCATCGTGTATACGCTGGTCGTCCGACTGTTTACCCACTCGTGGGTCCAGGGCTGGGCGATGTCCTTTATCGGGATGCTCTTTATGTCGGGCGCCCAGATGCTCTCCCTGGGCGTGCTGGGGGAATACACCGGGCGCATCTACACGGAGTCCAAGCAGAGGCCGCTGTACCTGCTGCAGGAGGCTCTGATGACGCCGGCGGACCGGACCTACAAAGCAGTCGACCAGACGATTGATCCCGAGGCTGCTCCTGTCTCGGCGCACAAGGTGGAAGCCTAGGGGCGGAGTCGATAGATCTTCAGGTCTCCATAGTAAGGATCAGGAAGTTCCCCGACGAGGTCTCCCTTTGACGTGAGTTCGACCAACCGGCGAGTGAGGTCTTTGTAGTAGGCCGCATCGAAGACGGAGCCATCGGCCATCATGCGATCGTTGAGGATGAAGTACCGCGCGTGGAACTGTTCCGCAGCCATCTCCGGGTCGGTTCGCTCGTAAGCGACAAAAGGATGGTCGCGCATTCCGAACCAAAAGGTGATGGTGCCATAGACGGTCTCGCCTGGGGGTATAAGCCGGTGCAGATCGGTGGAGAGCTGGGTGTAATCGGCTTTTCTTGCTCCAAACAATAAGTAAAGATTGGCACTGGCCTGCGCGATGATCACCACGCTCGCGAGCGCGACCATCGTTCGCCTTAGCCTTGCGTTTGCGTAAACCGCAGCGACGGCGGACCCGATCACCATGGCAAATAGCGGTCCCAAGATGGCCAGGTACCGCGAAGACTTGTTTGCCATGTAGATGAGCCAGAGAACCGATGGAAGGAGTAGCGCAAGCTCCACGTAGAACCAGGAACGACGGTATCTCCAGAGGAGAAGGCTTGCGGTGAGAAGGATGAGCGGGATGGGCAATCTCACGGGTATGGAGGACAAGCCATGCGCGTGAATGGTGTCAAAGCCGAAAAAGTCCATGTAACGGTATGCTTCCGCGGCGATCTTCTGCATGGGGGTTCTGACGGCGGCCTTGGCGAAGAACTCCTCCTTGAAGCTGATGATGCCCGCGTTGTTGGGTGCGGTGAAGATCCAAACGATGTACGGAATCAGGCCGGCGAAGTAGGAGAGGGTATAGACGGTTGCGCCGGCAAGCGGGAACCGTTTCTGCTTCCAGTCGATCGCAATGGTAAGGAGGCCGAAGGAGACGATATATCCGAGCAGGGTGACGTGAAACATGGTGCCGAGCGAGGCAGCGAAGCCCAGGCCGATGACTGCGAGCCGCGATCCGGTGTGGGCGTATCGCTTGAGGGCGTAGAGGCCAAGCAGAATCGCCATCGTTGTCAGGGCTTCGGGCCGCGCCGTCCGTGACGTGATCACGACAAGGTTATCGGTTGCGGCAATGAGCATAGCGAGAACAGCCGCGGTCTCGCCGAAGAGATCGCGCATAAGCAAATAGGTGAGAAGCACAATGGCGAGACCAGCCAGCACCGAGCCCATGCGGGCCTGAACCTGGCCGACTCCCAGAAGCTTGAAAGACCCAGCCATGATGAGAGCCGTGCCAGGTGGCCGCGAATCAAAGGTATGCTCCGGCTCGTTCGGTCCCATGCCGGGATCGCTGGAGCCCTGCCACTGGGAGAAGGTGTACCCGGGCCCGGCATACCAGCTTTCGTCGGTGACCCAGCGATAGGAGAGATAAGGCAGTACCTGGACCAAGAAGAGCGTCACCGCGAGGAGAAGCCACTTCCATTGGATTCTAGAGGGCGAAGCGGCTGTCCATGTGGAACGAGTTGCCGCCTGCCCGGCAGAGTGCGGAGAGATGTCCATAGGTACCATCATCGTCGGGGAGGTGATCGTGGACGGAGGTTGGCTCCTAAGCTTGCCGCCTGTGAGGATCGTTTTGGGCAAGCGCAGAGCGCAGCGATCTATCTCTTCGGGCGAACCTTCGCGGAGTCAGACGAGACCTGGAGGTCGGATTCATCGACGGCTTCGAGGTCCTGGGCCGTGATCTCGCCGAGGCGGTGAAGTTCGTCGTTGTTCCAGCGCTTATCGGAGACGCCGCTGAGATAGAGGGCGCTTCCGTTGTCGGCCAGGAACATGCCGTAGGTTTTGAGGGCCTTGAGGATGACGCGGTCGTTGAGGGAGAACTCGGAGATGTCGAAGTCGGCGCGGAGGCGGAAACGGGTGCCGAGCGGCGGCAGGTTCTTGTCTCCGTTGGAGGAAGCCTTGTGGCGTGCGGGCCAGACGTAGCTGTTGCGGGTGCGGGGCAGAGTGAAGCGCAGGGCGTGATTGATCTCGCCGGAGGTGACTTCGTCATAGCGAACGAGACCGGGCAGGATAGGCAGACCGGCGGCGTCGGCGGAGGTCTTGCCATCGGGGCGGAGGTCGTTGCTGTTCAGGTTCATGTGCATGCCCGAGCCAGCGGACCAGCTTCCATCTCTCTGGCGGGCGGCGTGGTAGAGCTCGTAGAGGATGCACTTCTGCTTATCGAGCAGAATGACGTGGGCATCGCCAGGGTTCTCGGAGCCGCCCTCGATGGGAGCGTCGGGCGGAATGGGATAGCGACCCTGATCGCTCTCTTCGGCGTACTCGAACGTGACTGGAACTTCGCGGGTGTTGGGAGGAATCTCGGTGTACGGGATACCATAGTTGAGATTGGTACCGAAGTCCGGGTGAATCTTCTTGGCACCGATCGAGGCGATGTAGGCGTCGCTCTTGGCAAGCTTAGGCAGCTTATCGATTGGGGTGTTCCAGATGTTGTCCGCGGGGAAGATCGGACAGTTGCCGATGTGCGGGCCGCCTTCGCCGGGCCCGCCGCTCATGTGGGCCTCGACGGTGTGAAGACCGAGCTCGTAAGGCGGCATCTTTTTGCGGGCGACGTGAACAACAGCAAGCAAAACAAGCAAAGACGCAAGCACCAACCCGGTTCGGTTCTTCTTCATTGATGTCCTATTCCTGTTCGGCGACTCAAACGCTGCTCTAAATTGTACGGGGACGTTTGGCCTGTGTGCCCGCCTGATTCCCTGCATATACCATTTAGGTCTTTGGAGATGCCGCGGTGAACGAACCAGGGAGGATCGGGCAGGGGCGATGTGTAATCGTGATTCCCTGCTACAACGAGTCACGACGCCTGCAGCCACAGGCGTTTCTAGACTTCCTGGCGCTTGGGTATCCGGTTCGCTTCCTGTTTGTGAACGATGGGAGCAAGGACAGCACGATGGATGTGCTGCGTGCGCTGGAGAGCATGGGCGGTGGCGCAATCGAGGTGCTGGACAAGACGGTCAATGGGGGCAAAGGCGAGGCGATCCGTGCTGGAATGCTGGCCGCGATGCGATTGGAGGGTTGCGAGTTCGTGGGGTTCTGGGACGCCGATCTGGCAACGCCGCTGAGGGCGATTCCCGATCTGCTGAGGACGCTGGAGCAGGATGCTTCGTTGCAGATGGTATTTGGCGCGCGCATCCGGCTGCTGGGCAGGACGATTCATCGGAAGGCCGTGAGGCACTACACGGGAAGGCTGTTTGCGACGGCAGCCTCAATGGTGCTGGCGATTCCTGTCTATGACACCCAGTGCGGGGCGAAGATCTTCCGTGTCACGCACGATCTGGAGCAGGTGCTGACCGAGCCGTTTTCGTCGCGATGGATCTTCGATGTGGAGATCGTGGCGCGGTTTATTCAGCGGCGAGGACACGCCTTCTGCGTTGGGGGTATCTACGAATACCCGCTGCAGACATGGGAGGATGTGGGCGGCTCGAAGCTGCGCGGGTCAGACTTCCTGAAAGCAGGTCTGGACCTCGTGACGATCCGACGCCGGTATCTTACTAAGGCGGCAAGGGGCTGACTAAGACGGCTAGGGGTTGAGTTTGTAGACAAAGATTTACCCGGGTCCGCTGAATGGGATTTGCATTCTGCACTCGAACCCACGCGAAGGGCTGACTGCTCGACAGCTCCCAAGTGATCACGCGGCCTCCAGTGAAGAATGCTTTCTGGTGCTCAAGATCTGCGGGGTGGAATAGGGATGCACCCAGAAAGAGACATGACCTTGGTTATGTTCGCTCCCCCGGTTGGGTGATCGCTTTGGACATGCATGCAGTGAGAGCTGCAAGTCCCTTTTTTTGTATATGTTAGCAGTCTGCACCAAAGCGCCTGCAAGAGGCGATATTACCTCGGCGCGTCAGCTGGCTGGATTCTAGGCACGCTTATGCCCAAACAGAGCATCAGGCCAGCAAAACCAGCTACTTAAAGGGTGCGTCGATTTTGAACACCAGGCAATCGTGTGGGAGCGAAGTCGATATTTCGCCCTATGAACCCGAAAGCTCTGTTGTCTTCTCTTACGCTCCTGTTCTCGCTTGCGATTTCTCTCCCAGCCAAAGCGGTGACACCAGTTGTTGTCCAGAGCAGCATGTCAAGCGGCCCGAGCGCGCCGATCACGTTGACGTTGCCGGCAACACCGAAGCCGGGGAATATGCTTTTTGCGGTAGTAGGCTTTGGAATCTATGGTGAGCGGAACTTCAATCCGCCCGACAGCAGCTGGACCTGCACGCTTGGGGCAGGTGGAGGTGTGCATATCAACACCTGCTCTCACGTGGTGGTGAGCGGCGACGGAACAAGCTACACCTTCGTACCGACAAGTACGGATGGACCTGGCGTTGAAGGCGTCATGGTGGAAGCATCCGGCACTGTTGCGGCGCAAATCGGTTACAGCTACAGCGGCAACCCCCCGGGAAATGTGAGTGTCACGAGTTCTCCTTCCTTGGTTCCCTCCGTCATCGGAACGCTTCCTCTTTCCTTCACTTCCGGAGGAGCGATTTCGACGCCTGGAGACGCCAGCTGGATCACTCTTCAGTCTGACGGCGGGTTGGGCGCCTTTATGTCTGGCTCTCTCACCACTAATACGACAACACCGATCTCGACGACCTTTCACTACTTCTATAGCAACTTCGGTAATTCACTCCAGGAGCTTCTTCTGTTGGTACCTGGCAGCTTTGCGGCTACCCCGGTTACCAGCGTTGCGGCGGGAAGCTATGCAAGCATGCAGTCTGTTGTTCTGAGCGATAGCAGTCCGGGGGCGATCATTCATTACACGCTCGATGGATCCATTCCTACCTGCTCTTCGGCTGTATATGCAACGCCGATCAGGATCTCTGCCACGGCTACGCTCAGCTTCATGGCCTGCGCGGCGGGCTATGCCAACTCGGCGATTCAGACAGCCACCTATGTCGTAGGGGGTGGAACGCTGGCCGGAATCTCGCTTGGGCCGATGGGCGATCTGCACGGCTACGTACCTTTTGCGGGAGATGCCTTTCACCAGGACATCAGCGCTTCGCCGGTTGATAGCAACTCAGTCAACATTATGGCGGGCATCGGCGCAAGCCACCTCCATCACGATTGGTCGTCGGTGAATGGCGGCAACTATGGCATTCCGTACATCGTGGTGGACTCATCTGTAACGCCACCCGTACCATTTCTCAACCAGCTCTACTCCGACGAGAGCGATCTGACGCTGTACCCGATCCCGATGGGCCTACCGATCGAGAGCACGCCACCCAACTGCACTATTACGGGTGACAATCACGCGATCATCCTGGACAAGGCGACGGGCGTGGACTACGAGTTCTACCGGGCGCAATACTGCCCCGGCAACACGCCACAGTGGCAGGCGGCCAATGGAGTGTTGTGGGATACGACCACCGTAGAAAAGAGGCCGTATGGGTACACCTCGGTGGACGCGGCGGGACTCTCGGTCTTTGAAGGCCTGGTTCGCTATGACGAGATCGCGGCCGGAGCCATCAACCACGCGATCCGGTTCACGACGGCTCTCACCCGCTGCGATCATTACGATAATGGGGATGGGGTGGGAGCTTACGTTCTGCCCGCCACGCATGCGGCATGCAACAACAGCGGCACGCTGAACGTCATGGGGATGCGGATTCGGTTGAAGGCCAGCTTCGACATCTCGGGCTACTCGCGGGTGAACCAGATCATTCTGACCGCAATGAAGAAATACGGGATGATTCTTGCGGATAATGGGTCTTCTCTGTACTTCCAGGGAACTCCGGACGCTCGATGGGACGATAACGACCTTACCGCGCTGGAACAGATTGGCACGACGGATCTTGAAGTGATCCAGATGCCAACGATCTACACGAATGACTCGCATCCGACGGGCGCTGCCCCGGTGATCAACGCCCTGACGCCGACCTCGCCGACGATTGTGGCCGGCCAGAGCGTTACGCTCAACTCTGCGGTGACCGGCGCGTCGTATAGCTACATCGACAATGCCGGCTTTATGCGGAACTCGTCGATGACCGTGGCTCCTACGCAGACGACGACCTACACGCTGACCAGCAGGAATGCGTTCGGCAGTGCGAGCATGGCAACCACGGTGACGGTGGTTCCGGCGCCTACAAAGGATCCTGCTCTGACGGTGACTCCGGTGGCGGCGCAGACGCTTGGTGGCTCCCCGGTTCCTGTGTCGGCTACTTCCCTTTCGTCGGGACAGATTACTTACTCGATTGTGAGCGGACCGGCCACCATCTCGGGCAACATGATGACCTTGACGGGAGTCGGGACGGTGGTTCTGGAAGCGAGCCAGGTGTCGGCCGGGTTGTATACCGCGGCAACGGCAACGGCGACCTTTGCGGTCAACGGGATCCCTCCCGGGCTGGCGTTTGCGGCCATTGCGGATAAGACGTACGGGGTGCTTCCCTTCTCCGTCTCGGCGCAGTCGAACTCCCCCGCCACGATCAGCTACTCGGTGGTGAGTGGTCCGGCGTCCGTCTCCGGCAGGACCGTAAGCGTATCGGGCGCAGGCACGGTGACGTTGCAGGCCAGCCAGGCGGCAGCCGGGAACTATGCAGCAGGAACGGCACAGGTGAGCTTTGCGGTGAAGCCGGTGGCTCCCACCCTGTCTCTTGCGCCTGTAGCGGCAAAGGTTTACGGGACGGCTCCGTTTACCGTCTCGTCTACCTCAAACTCGAACGGAGGAGACATCTATTCCGTAGTGAGTGGTCCGGCCAGCGTAGCGGGCAATACGGTGACGCTTACCGGAGCCGGCACGGTTGTGCTGATGGTGAGCCAGGCGGCGGCGGGAAACTACTCGGCGGGCACGGCGACGACCTCTTTCAGGGTATTGCCCGGTGTGCCCCAGCTGCTCTTCGCAGCCATCCCGGCCCAGACCTATGGCGCGGGTCCGGTTGCTCTGAACGCGTCTTCCCTTTCGACTGGTGCTGTGAGCTACTCCGTGGTCTCCGGGCCGGCGGCGATGGCCGGCAACATGCTCTCGATAAACGGCGCCGGGACTATCACCCTCTTTGCCAGCCAGGCAGCGACGGCGAACTACACGGCAGCCTTTGCGCTGACGACGATCGTGGTCGGCAAACAACATCCTGCGGCTACGCTGCAGATCTCCACGCCTCTGGTGAACTACCTGACGCCGGTCAGCTTCGATGCGCGGCTTGGAACCAGCGGCAAGACCAGCCCGACCGGAACAATCCAGGTGCTGGATGGGACAAAGGTCATCGGGATCTATACGATGAACGCCGTGGCTGGAGGCGACCTACGGAGCCTGCTGCCGACGGACCTCGCGGTGGGTGCGCATACGTTGACGTTTGTTTACTCCGGAGATGCGAACTATAGCTCGAGCACCTCAGCGGCGGTTGCGCTGACAATACGGACCAAGCCTGTGGGAATGAGTCCTACCCTGTAGAAGGTGGTTCACCGGCTAACTGGTCACGCGGAACGCTGCGTAGCCAGTTAGCCGTGTAGTTGCTTACTGATTGACGTGTTTCTCCAAAAGATCTCCGATGAGCTGGCTGAAGTCTCTGCCCTTTCCTTCCTGGATCAGCATGACCTTGGCCTGATTGTGAAGCGCTTTGGGAAGGTAGATGCCGACCTGCACGTAATCCGGAGCCGTGCGCTTGCCGACCTTGCGTGGTGCCGCGGCTGTGATCTTCGGAACGACCGAGAGATTGGGTTCGGCGAGCGGGGCTTGCCCACTGGCGGCAATCAGGGAGCGAAACTGGTTTGGCTTGGTCAATGTGTCTCTCCTGAGGGGATCTGACTGGATGGTATGGCGGGTATTCGGATCACCGCCTAATCGGGCAGGCGCTTAGGCGACGAGTTGGCCCACCAAATGCTCGATCTCTGTGCCTACGTCGGCGTATTCCGGAGAGTAGACCACCTCGCCGTCCAGAATGCAGCGCTGAAAACTGACCAGGCGCGGGATATTGGACTCGAAGAGGGGCAGGCCGGCTTCGACGAGGGCTTCACGCGCCTTCGCGCCGTCGCGATTCGGACGGGGTGGGACGATGGTCATCAGGACCCGGAAGCGGTCCGTGCCGAGGCCTCGGAGCTCCTTGACGGTGGCGAGCAGGGCGTCGACGGAGAGGGGGTCAGGGGGGCAGGGGAGGACGAGCAGATGGCAACCGGTAGCGATCTCGCGGAGATCTTCGGGGTCGGGGCGGGCCTTGGTGTCGATGACGATGTGCTCGTAGTGGCGGGCGTGCATGGTGGCCTGAGCCTCGCTGACGACGGTGAAGGGAAGGCGGCCCTGCGAGGCCCAGCGGGTGACGCTGCGATTGGGATCGCCGTCGACCAGGAGGGTTTTGGCGGAACGGGCGAGGTGGGCAGCGATGTGGACGGCGGAGGTGCTTTTGCCGACGCCGCCCTTGAACGAGGCCATGGTGACGATCATGGGCTTAGCCTAACTGCCTAGTCGGCTCATTGAAAGGCTGCTTAACCGCCTAGGCATCCAATCAGTACACTGCCTAGGCAATTGCTTAGAGAACCTCGCGGTCATGATCGACGAGCAGATTGTCGCTGTCGGGTGAGTGCCTGGGCGGCTCTATCGCGTTCCGAAATCTCTCCAGGTCGTTCTGGAGGACCATAGCTAAAGCTACGAGGCATTCCAGCATGCCCTCCGCGGTCTCTGCCCGGATCTCCAACCGGCCTGGCTCCAGGGTGATGCTTGGGGGGAGGTCCGGAAGCATGGCATGACGAAGATCGGGCGGAAGGGACACCTTCAACGTCCCGGGCCGCGGTACGGGTTCGGCTCCGGCCAGCCGTGCACGAAGAGCAGCTTCCACCGAAGGGGCGACGATCATGGCATCCAGGAAGGCGAGCAGGGAAGCGCGATCGATGAAGTGGGCGCCAGCCACGCTTTGCACCTCGCCAATGGCCTTCATCAGGGTCTGCGCGCTGGCCCGGCTGACGCCGAAGAGGTGTTCAAGCTCGGGGCGGGACCAGGTCGCGGTGCGCGAGCGGGCAGCTTTTTCGCGCAGGAGGTGGAGGTCGCGGGCCCACTTGAGCGGACGTGCCATCGCTGAAACACCTCCAGAACGACCTCTTCAGGATACCGGGATTGTTGGCCGGCCTGCTAACAACAGGATGCAGAGCCTGGGGAGCATTACCCACGATAATGTCACTTGTCAGAGGTGACGGTCTGCTAGGCTGAATGAGCTGCCTGCGGGGCCTCCGGAGCCTTTACCTCTGGAACGGCCCAGCGACTATACGTTTCGGGAACAAAGATCTGGGGTAAGGTTTTGTGAGCGACAAGCTGGTCCACGCTTTGACAGGAGAAGGGTCGAACCGAGCTCCTGGTCGCTTCGAGGAGCTGCGCCGGTCCGTGTTGAACGGTGTTGCGGCGGAGAATACGAGACGAAGCTACGGTCTGACTCTGGACGAGCTCGCGACCTTCTGCGCCGCTCGTCAGCAGCCCGTCTCTCGAACACTCCTTCTCGAGTTCAGGGCGGCGATGCTCGAACGGGACCTGAAGCCATCCACCATCAATGTGAAGCTTGCGACCGTGCGCAAGCTTATCGACGAGGCCAGGCGGGCGGGCATCCTGGGGGCCGAGGAGGCCTCCCACATAAAGGACATCCCGAACGTTCCACAGCGGGGCACGCGCCTAGGAAACTGGCTGACCAAGGAACAGACCAAAGAGTTGTTGGCGGTTCCGGACCGTTCCACACTGAAGGGGAAGCGCGACTATGTCATCCTGGCGCTGCTCATCGGGTGCGCCTTGCGCCGGACGGAACTGGCGACGCTGGAAGTTGAAACGATCCAGTTGCGCGAAGGACGATGGGTTCTGGCAGATCTTTGCGGGAAGGGAAGGCGGATCCGTACCGTAGCCGTTCCCATGTGGGTGAAGCAAGGGATCAACGACTGGATGACGTCGGCCAGGATCGAAGACGGCCGGCTGTTGCGGCGCGTGCTGAAGACCGGCAAGATGCAGGGCGACACGCTGAGTGACTGGGCGGTGTGGTCGATCGTGGAGCAGTCTGCCAAACGAATTGGCATCGAGAGGTTTGGCGCACACGATCTGCGAAGGACCTGCGCGAAGCTCTGCCGAAAGGCCGGAGGAGATCTGGAACAGATCAAGTTTCTGTTAGGTCATTCGTCGATCCAGACCACCGAACGTTACCTTGGCTCGGAACAGGAGATCGCCGTGGCCGTGAACGACAGCCTGGGGCTTTAGCTCCCCTCTTGAAGCTCGTTTATCTCCCTACTCGGAACGGAGACGGGCAAGTTTTGCCTTGCATGCGGACTTCCGGCACATTCGCGCCTCGATCAGGCTAAGCACCAAGCGAAAGACCTGCTGAGAGAGCACTCTGCAGGCTTGCCTGAAACGGAGCGCTCTCAGAAGACATGCCCACGGTCGGTGGATTTTGTCTTCTGAAGTACTGGCGCGGCGAGCATCCCATCTCTCGCTTGAATGCAAATCCAAAGGCACTCTCGGAGTCATACCCGAGTGAGAGCGCAATGGACGCAACTGGCTCAGATGAAGCCACGAGCCGGTCGGCTGCCAGAAGCATGCGCCAGCGGACAAGGTATCCTATCACCGAGGTCCCTGCCTTTTGCTTGAAGCGTTCCGCAAACGCGGAGCGTGACATGCGAGCGCGTTGGGCCAACTCCTGTACGGTCCAGCGATGTCCCGGAAGTTGGTGCATTGCGGTGATAGCGGCGCCTAACTGCGGGTCGGCCAGCGCGGACAGCCAACCGACCTGGGGGCTTAGACCTTCTGTCGCGTGCAAACGAAGGATCTCAAGCAACATCAACTGCGCAAGATATTCTCCCTGAAGCACACTGCCCGGCTGCGGGTCGCGCAGCACGGCCATCATGCGTTGCAAGCACCATTGCAAGGCAGTGCAATCCACGGAGTTGTCCATATGCAGCAGCGATGGAAGCACTTCGAGTAAGACGTTGGAGTGTTCGCTCGCAAATGTGAAGAGGGCACTGAGCAAAAGGCACTCTCCGCCACCCTGCCATGTGACCACACCACCTTTGGGCCAATGCTCGATCGCCGAGGAGAGGGAAACAGCAGGCACCGCAGGATTGCTGGCGATGCAAAAGCCAGGCGCCTTCGGAAAGATGATGAATTCTCCAGCGTTCAAACGGATAGGTGCATGAGCTCCGTCCACGATGATCCAACATGTCCCCGATACCAGCGCGAGGCACATAAAGCCCTCGGAGTGTTCCAGGCGGAAAGCCCAATCACGGCCCGCATCCAGTCCAACGGACTTGTAGGCATATGGCTTTAACAGAGACAGGATATCCGACAGCGGGTCCATAGCCGATCTGGACGATCTCGATATAAATCCGGTGTCCATCGCATAGATCATACGCCAGATTTGTCATAGCGTGTAGGAAGAGGTTGTGGCCGAATGCGTCGGCTGTGTACGGTTAGCGGGGCTACGAGAGGCTCAGACCGGATTGAACCGGCAAGTACCCAGCGCGCGGAGGGAACATGGGAACCGAGACACTGTATGGAGTGCGGTTGTCGGAACTGTTCAACCTGAGCGGAGCCGTGGCGCTGCCCTGCTGGCTGCTCTTGCTCGTCGCTCCACGATGGCGTGGGAGCCAGCTCCTGGCGACCTTTGTCGCGCCGCTACTGATTGCGGCCGCATACATTCTGCTGTTGGTCTCGCACAAGGTGCCGCCTGGCTCCGGTTTCGGCTCGCTTGCGCAGGTAAGCATCCTGTTCCAATCGCCGTTTGCCCTGCTCGCGGGGTGGATTCACTATACCGCGTTCGATCTTTTTACCGGAGCATGGCAGGCGCGCGACGCCAAGCGGGTTGGGATCTCTCCGTGGCTTGTGGCACCCTGCCTCCTTTTGACGCTCTTCTTCGGGCCGGCGGGACTGGCACTCTACCTTCTACTGAAAGTAGCGCTGCGCCATACTTTTGGCGCTGTGGATGAAGCAGCGTGACCCACTTCTTTGCGCTGACACACAGCGTGAACTCAAGGGCTCTGGTTCGGGCTCCATTGCGGATTGCCTGGCCACACTCCAAGGCTGGCCATCAAGAGGCCTGGCCGTCTGGTGCATGGACCGCTAGGAGGAAAGACATATGCTGACGACGATACTAGGATGGCTTAGGGCGTACCCGATTCTGGCGTATGGGGTATGGTTACAAATCGGGCTGGCGCTGTTCGCACTTGGAGCCATGCCCTTCGACAAGCGGAAGATCCTGGGCGTCAATCCCTGGATCAAGCCGCTCAAGTTCGACCTGTCGATCCTGATTGTCTTTGTGACGATTGCCGCGATCCTTACCGGCTTCGAGGGATACGCGACTGCCCGCACCTGGATTGCGGCGGCCATTTCGATCTCGCTTTCAGGGGAGAACCTGCTGATCTCCCTGCAGTCTTTTCGCGGAACGCGCTCCCACATGAACAAAGACACACCGCTCGATTCGAGGATCTGGGCAGCGATGGGTATAGGTTTGGGCGTCTTCGTGCTGGGCGCAGTATGGCTTGTCGCACTCGCGTTCCTTGGGCATTTCAAATGGCCGTTGGCTGTGACGTGGGGTGTCCGTCTTGGACTGCTGCTGTTCCTTGCAGGCAGCGCGGAAGGACAGCCAATGGTGAACAATGGCGGTCATACGGTCGGCGCTCCGGACGGCGTTCCCGGGCTGCCGTTTCTGAACTGGAGCAAAGCCTTCGGCGATTTGCGGATTGCGCATTTCTTCGGCGTGCACTCGCTTCAGGCGTTTCCGCTGCTTGGCTTACTCCTCAGTCAAACCAGTCTGAACGAACATCTTCAGATTGGCGGAGTGGTGGCAGGGGCCGCCGTCTACACAACGATCGTGTGGTTGATGTTTCGCCAGGCCATGGCAGGCAGACCGCTCCTCCACGCTTAATAACAACGTTCTTCCAAAGAGAGGTCATCGCCGAATGCGTGTTTTCGTAACGGGTGCAACAGGGCTGATTGGGTTTGCGGTCGTGAAGGAACTCCTAGCGGCAGGGCACGAGGTGACTGGCCTTGCCCGATCCACTTCTTCCGCGCAGAAACTGACGGAAGCCGGTGCGCGCGCGCTGGTGGGCACGATGGAGGATCTGACCATCCTGCGCCAGGGAGCATCTGCCGCGGATGGTGTCGTTCACACGGCCTTCTACCATCAACTCTCGCATATGCCGCTGCTGACGCGTCTTCGCGTCTTCATGGGCGGATCGCCTCAAGGCATCTTCAAGCGGTTTATGGAAGCTGGAGTCGCCGCTGATCGTCAGGCTATCGTGGCCATCGGCGAAGCTTTGCAGCAGGGTAGCGCGTTTGTTGCGACGTTCGGCACCATGGGAATGAAGTACGGGCAGCTTGCGACCGAGGATGAACCCTACAACCATGATCCCGCAGCCTTTGGTATCCTCCGAGCCAGAACGGAAGACGTTCTCAAGAGTTTCGTCTCCCGCGGCGTCCGTACCTCCGCAATCAGGCTTGCGCCGGTTGTTCACGGGCCAAAAGCCTTCGGCCTTGTTTCCCTGACCATTCCAACCGCCCGCAAGAAGAAGG
>CAXUNH010000074.1:0-16057 GCA_964252405.1 uncultured Acidobacteriaceae bacterium
CTCCTGCCTTGGCGCGTTTTGCCGCTGGTTTCGCGGCGGATTCTAGGGCCGATTTGGCAGCCGTCTTTGGCGCCCGGCCTTCCTGAGGCTTTTCCGTCGAGGCGGTCGGCACGCCGGTCTTCTTTGCGGGAGCGATAAACTTCGGCTTGGGCGGTTTTTTCTTGAAGTCAGGCAGCACCAGAGGCGGCAGCACCAGTTGCGCCACGTTCGCCTCGTCGTAGTAGCGGGCCAGGAAGTGGCCGGTGTGGGAGCCGGGGGCGTAGGCTACGGTCTCGGGCGGGCCCTGGGCGACGATGCGGCCGCCGCCTTCGCCGCCTTCGGGACCCATGTCGATAAGGTAGTCGGCGTTGCGGATGATGTCGAGGTTGTGCTCGATGATGATGACGGTGTTGCCGAGGTCGGTGAGGCGGTGGAGGACTTCAAGGAGGCGGCGGACGTCGTCGAAGTGGAGGCCGGTGGTCGGTTCGTCGAGGAGGTAGAGGGTGCGGCCGGTTTGGCGCTTGGAGAGCTCTTTGGCTAACTTCATGCGCTGGGCCTCGCCGCCGGAGAGCGTGGTGGCGGACTGGCCGAGGTGGATGTAGCCGAGGCCGACGTCGACGAGGGTGGAGAGGCGCTGGTGGACGGCGGGGATGTCTTTGAGGATGGGGACGGCTTCTTCGATGGGGAGGTCGAGGATGTCGGCGATCGAGTAGCCGTTGAACTTGACCGCGAGGGTCTCCTGGTTGTAGCGCCGCCCGTTGCAAACTTCGCACAGGACATAGACATCCGGGAGAAAGTTCATCTCGATTCTGCGCTGTCCTTCGCCCTGGCAGGCCTCGCACCGGCCGCCCTGGACGTTGAAGCTGAAGCGGCCGGCTTTGTAGCCGCGCTCGCGGCTTTCGGGGAGCATGGCGAAGAGGTCACGGATGGCCGTGAAGACGCCAGTATAGGTTGCGGGGTTGGAGCGTGGGGTGCGACCGATGGGGGATTGATCGATCTGGATGACTTTGTCGAACTGGTCGGCGCCGTGGATGGCTTTGTGGGCGCCGGGCTCCTCGCGGGACTTGTAGAGCTCGCGGGCGAGGGCGCGGTAGAGGATGTCATTGACCAGGGTGGATTTGCCGGAGCCGGAGACGCCGGTCACCACGGTCATCACGCCGACCGGAAAGTGGGCGGTCACGTGCTGGAGATTGTGGGAGGTGGCGTCTTCGACGGACAGCCAGCGGCCGTTGAGCTCGCGAGGTTTCTTGTCGGGCGTGGGGCGGGTGACGATGTCGATGGCGCCGGAGAGGTATTTGCCGGTGACGGAGGCCGGGTTGGCCATGATCTCGGCGGGGGTGCCGGAGGCCATGAGTTGGCCGCCGTTTTTGCCGGCGCCGGGGCCTAAGTCAAGCACGAAGTCGGCTTTGCGGATGGTGTCTTCGTCGTGTTCGACGACCAGGACGGTGTTGCCGAGGTTGCGGAGGTCTGTGAGGGCGTGGATGAGGCGCTGGTTGTCGCGCTGGTGGAGGCCGATGGAGGGCTCGTCGAGGACGTAGAGGACGCCGCGGAGGCGGGAGCCGATCTGGGTAGCGAGGCGGATGCGCTGGCCTTCGCCGCCGGAGAGCGTAGCTGCTGAGCGGGAGAGCGAGAGGTAGCCGAGGCCTACGGCGTTGAGGAATTCGAGGCGTTCGATGACTTCTTTCTGGAGGCGGTCAGCGATGAGGCGGTCGCGGCCGGTGAAGTGCATGGAGCGCGCGGCGTTGAGGGCGCGTTCGAGGGAGAGGGCGGTGTAGTCGGCGATGGAGATGTCGCGGCGCGCGGTGGGAGACTTGATCGCCTCAGCATCCCAGGTCCCAGAATCGGGACCTGGGGCACCCATGTCGTTCGCTGGGGCGAGCGGGCCGGTGGTGGCGTCGGCGACGGGGAGGGTGACGGCGAGGGACTCCGGGCGGAGGCGGGCGCCGTGGCAGCGCGGGCACTCGGAGGCAGACATGAAGCCCATCATGTATTCGCGGTAGGTTTCGGACTTGGACTCGTCCATGTTGTCGCGAAGGTAGCGGAAGACGCCGTGAAAGCCGAGGCGGGGGCCTTCGGCGCGGGGCGGGCCGTAGAGGAGGAGGTCCTGCTGCTCTTTGGTAAGTGCCTCGAACGGCTGCTTCAGGTTGATCTTGAACCTTTCCGCGGCAAGCTTCACTGCGCGAAGGAGATACTGCGACGCGGAGCCCGGGCCGAGGGCGCCGTCGAGGAGGGGTTTGGACCAGTCCGTGACGACCTTGGCAGGGTCGAAGTCGAAGATGGAGCCGAGGCCGTGGCACTCGGGGCAGGCGCCGTAGGTGGAGTTGAAGCTGAAGGAGCGCGGCTCGAGTTTGGGCACGTTAATGCCGCAGTCCGGGCAGGCCATCGAGGACGAGAAGAGAGTTTCGATGTATTCGCCGCCCGCGCGCTGGAGGCCCATCAGCACGAGGCCGTTGGCGAGCTGGAGGGCGGTGGTGACCGCCGCCTGGAGGCGCTTGGTGTCGAATTGGGGTTTGGGTGGCTCGCCTGGCAGAAACGCGGGTCTCTCCACTCCGTCGGAGCTGCGCTCCGACTCCGGTCGAGATGACAAGTTTGCGGGGGATTCGGACGGCTGGATGGGTTTGAGGATGATGCGGTCGACGATGGCTTCGATCGTGTGGTTCTTGCGCTTTTCGAGGCGCATGCCTTCTTCGATCTCGGTGATTTCGCCGTCGACGCGGACGCGGTAGCCTTTGCGGTCGAGGGCTTCGAGCTCTTCGCGGAACTCGCCCTTGCGGCCGCGGACGATGGGGGCGAGGACCGTGATGCGCTCGCCGGGGGACTCGGTCTGATTGCGCTCGACGATCTGGGCGACGATCTGGTCGGCGGACTGGCGGGAGATGAGTTGGTGGCAGTTGGGGCAGTGGGGCTGGCCGACGGACGCCCAGAGGAGGCGAAGGTAGTCGTAGATCTCGGTGATGGTGCCGACGGTAGAGCGTGGCGAGCGGGAAGTGGTTTTCTGCTCGATGGAGATGGCGGGCGAGAGGCCGTCGATGGAGTCGACGTCGGGGCGCTCCATCTGGTCGAGGAACTGGCGGGCGTAAGCGGAGAGCGTTTCGACATAGCGGCGCTGGCCTTCGGCGTAGATGGTGTCGAAGGCGAGGGAGCTTTTGCCGGAGCCGGAGAGGCCGGTGACAACGGTCAGCGAGTTGCGGGGGATGGAGACGGAGATGTCGCGGAGATTGTGCTGGCGGGCGCCGCGGACGTTGATGTGGGTCAGGCTCATAGCGATCTGGGAGGCTTGGCGGCCCAACGTCTAGGATACAGCGCCGCGGACGGGGGCCGGTGAGCGACCCCAAGCTGCCGGCAGGTGGGACGGCCGGGTACGTATCTGTCTGGGTAACAGACTCACACGAAAATTGCAGACGGGGAGTGCGGGTTTCGGAGGAAGATGGCCAAGACCTCCTATGCGATGCATGCCGGGACGGCAGCTCGGAGGACTCAGGAGTGCGTTTGTGATCGGAATGGCGATGTTAATCTGCGCGGTGCTGGCTTCCCTCGCGCTTGGCGTGCTGGCGGCGTACGGAATGTGCCAATTCATGTTCCGGGTGTTCCGGAACCATGCGGAAACGGCAGCGCGGACACGGTTGGCCGGCAAGCCGCTGCGAGCCGTTCGCAGCTAGCCTTGCAGTTTACTGAGGGCTGATCCCCTGTGGTGGCGCTTGTGGCTGCTGTTGTTGTTGCTGTTGCTGTTGTTGCTGTTGCCTCAGGCGCAGTTGCTCAAAGATTTGTTCCGGCGTGAGCGGGGTGGAGGCCCCCCCTGGGGGGGCCTGCGTGTTGTTGGCAGGGATGGTGGTGTTGGTCGCGCCCGGTGTTGAGGTCTGGGCCGTTGCGCCGGGGTTGATGTTGGTTGTTCCCGGGGTGCCGTTGGGGGCACCGCTCAAAGCAGCCGCGGTGTCCGATCCGGCCGGAGGCGGGTTCGGCGCGTCGACGATGCCATCTGCTGAAGGTGTCGTGGAGGGGGTTCGAATTGAGTCCAGGGGAACCGAGTTCGTCGTCGGGTAGGTAGACGCGGTGGGCGAGGTGTTCGCCGGGCTTCCGTTCACGTTGTTGGTGGGCTGCAGAATGGGTTGCGGGCTGGTGACGGCGGAGCCGTTGCCGGGTTGGGCGGCAGGTGTCTGGTCGACGCTGGTTGCGGCGCCGACCATCTGACCGGCCCGGGGCGCAGAGCCCTGCCCGGGATGCATGTAAGGCGCCCGCTGCCCTGGCGCATACGGCTGAGGCCTGGCTGACGAGGAGTCGTCAGTCTCGGCATCGTTGTAGGTGGACGGCGACGGTGGCGTGGGTCCGCCGGTGCGTGGGGTCAGGATCAGTTCGGCGGGCTGGTCGTCGGCGGTTTCATGGAGCAGCATATTGCTGCCGGTGCCGTCGATCAGCGTGGCGAGCACGGTGGCGGGGGCGGCGGGCCCGTAGTTCCCGTAGACGCGCTGCTCGGAGACCCCGCCCGTGATGCGCATGCCAGTGCAGCGGGAGATGGCCCGCAAAATACCGTTCAGGCTGGAGTTTTCCGCACGGACCTCGAGCCGGCCGTCGGCGCAGCGGACGTCGGCTCGCTGGGCAGTGCCGTTGGCCCGGTTTGGAGCGGTGGAGGTCGCGGCGATGGGTGCGGGGGAAGCGCCGGTTTGCGGGGCTGTAGTGGGCGCGAGCGCCGGGAGGTGAGAGCCTGGCGTCTGAGCAAGTACGGGACCCGAAGAACAGCAGAGTGCCAGCACCGCGGAAAGGGCCGGAAGGGCGAAAGGTCGCTTGCTCATGCGTATGGGACGTGGATTTGCGACGCCGGGTAGCTTTTCGCTTGCCCCTCGCGGGTTGTAGGCCGTGCGTCCGTACTGGACTCTGGGGGCCCTGCTCCGTATGCTGAGCAGCATGCGATGGTTGCGGTCCCGGCGAATGGGAGCGGTGCTTGCCTGCTGCGCGTTGGCGGCTTGTGCCGATCCAACCCTGTTGCAGAAGTCCTTTGCGCAAAGCTGCACGACGCAGTCCCGGATGACGGCGGAGCAGCGGAGCGAGATTGGATCAGCGGCCTATGCGCTGGCTTCCGCGGTGCTGGCCGGGGATACAGCGCGAGTGCGGGCAAGCACCGTGGCGCAGTTTGCCGGCGATTTCAACCAGACCGCGTACATCATGCAGACGACGGCGAGCCGGATCGCGGGCGATACGCTGGCGGTGACCCAGGCGTATCTTCTCGATGCCTCCGCGCGTCCGGCGGGTGACACCGCGGAGGCTGAGTTTGCGTGCCCTCTGTCCGGTACGGTGTCGGAGACCGACTTCGGGATCCCGGGGCTGCCGCCGGGCCGGTTTGCGTTTGTGATGGTCGAGGCTCGCGGGGCGAATCCGTGGCTGCTGGCGTTTTTGCTGCAAGGGGAGGCCGGGACCTGGAAGATGGCGGGCTTTTACCCGCATGAGCGAGCGGCGGCGGGTCATGACGGCCTGTGGTACTGGACGACGGCGCGCGCGGACTCGAAGGCCAACAAGCCGTGGCTGGCCTGGGTGCTGTACGGGGAAGCGGATCAACTTCTGCGGCCTGCGGGGTTTGCCAGTTCGGGCAACCTGGACAAACTGCGAAGCGAGCAGCGCGGAGCGGCGCCGGAGCCGCTGACCAACGGGTTGAATGCCCAAACACCGCTGGCGCTGGTGGGCGCGAATGGAGCACAGTTCCGCGTGACCAGCCTGGCGGCGCAGGCCGGCGACGGGGGCAAGGCGCTGAACCTGGTCATGCACATCCAGGCGGCGGGTGACGTGAGCGGGGAGGCAGCGACCGCGCGTAATCTCGCGGCGGCCAGCGCCTTGATCTCGGCACATTCTGAGTTGCGGGAGGGCTTCGAGAATGTCTGGGTGATCGCCGACGTCCCGGGTTCGAGTCCCTTTGTTGTGCAAAGGCCTATGAGCGAGTTCCCGGCGGTGAAGAAGTGAGGGCCGTTGCCGAACAGCGCAGCGGAAAACGAGCGCGGGCCGGAGACGGCGCGGAGAGACGATGGCGACAGAGGTGAAGACACTCGCGCAGGCCATTCGCGAGCGGCGGTCCACGCCCAGCTTCACCGGCGAGCCCATCCCTCCCAGTGATCTGCGGCAGATCCTCGATGCCGGGCTCCATGCGCCGAGCGGATACAACATGCAGCCGTGGCGGTTTATTGTGGTCCAGCACCCGGAGCAGCGCCGGCGTTTGCGGGGGGCCAGCTATAACCAGGCGAAGGTGGAAGAGGCTTCCGCGGTGATTGTGGCGTGTGGGGACCGCGACGGCTGGCGCAAGGACCTGGACGAGATGCTGCGCCTGGGACGCGCTGCGGGCATGCCGGAGAGCTATGCGGCGCAGGCGAAGGCGAGCGTGCCGGCCTACCTGTCCAGCTTCACGGAAGAGCAGATGACGGGATGGCTCAACAAACAGGTCATGCTGGCGTTCACGCACATGATGCTGATGGCCGAGGTGCTGGGGTTTGACACCGCACCGATGGAAGGATTCGAGCAGCAAAAGGTATGTGAGACGCTGCGGCTGCCCATGAGTTACTGGGTCGTGGCGCTGCTGGCCATCGGCCATCTGCATGGGCCGGACAAGTTTCACGGTGGGCGCTTTGAGATGAGCCATACCGTCTTTGGAGAAGAGTTTGGCAAGCCGCTACGCTGAGGGGGAGAGCATCCAACCCAGAACCGCCGTAACGCAGGGCAGAGCATGGGAGCGGGTGACGTCGAGATGAGAGCTTTGGGTCGTCTGCTGCTGGCCGTGCTTCTTCTGGGGGTCCTGGGAGTCGTGCTGGTTCTGCGTTCCCCCTTGTGGCTGCAGATGCAGTTCACCCACCTGGGGCTGCTGCTGGCCCGGGTGCAGAGCAATTACGTGCTCACGCCGGAGGGCCGGGTGCACTACTACGACGCCGAACCGCGCATTCCGGGCGGCGGTGTGCCCCTAGTGCTGGTCCACGGATTGGCCGACCGGGACGAGAGCTGGGCGCCCATGCTGAAGCGGCTGAAGCGGGCTGGATTTCACGTGTACGCACCGGATCTGCTGGGCTATGGCCGCTCGCCGAAGCCCGCCGATGGCGACTACAGCATGGAAGGGGAGGCCAAGTTCGTTTACGACTTCATCCAGGCGCTGGGGTTGCAAAAGACGCATTTGGGCGGGTGGTCGATGGGGGGATGGATCGCGCTCGATCTGGCGCGTGACCATCCCGAAGTGCTGGATCGTGTGGTGATCTTCGACGCGGCTGGGATGAAGTTCCAGCCCAAGTTTCCCCTGACGATCTTCGATCCGAAGACGCCGGAGGACGCCCAGCGGCTGTGGTCTTTGATGGAACCCGAGGCCAGGCCACTGCCCGACGCAGTGCGTAAAGACCTGGTGCGGCGCTTGCAGGACCAGCAATGGATCGTGAGCAAAAACATGAACGCCATGACCGGCTCGCCGACCTTTGTGGACTCCTTCCTGCCAGGTCTACCGGAGCCGCTGCTCATTGTTTGGGGAAGCCGGGACCAGTTAACGCCGCTGGATCTCGGGTACCAGATGCATGCGCTGGATCCGCATTCGGAGCTGGACGTGGTAGAGGGCTGCGGGCATCTGGCGCCATCGTTGTGCGCCGCTCGGGTTGCGCCTGCGGTGGCGGACTTCCTGAAGTCGAATCCCGCACCCGAAGGAAGTGTGCGGACGCTGGCCAACATGGCCAAGACCGGCCAGCGCTAGCGGTCCGCGCCCCACTGGAACGCGTCCGGCTGCGGTAAGCCGATGTGCTGCAGAACGCGATGGACGTAGTTGCGGATGATCGCGCCGACGTCCTCCGGCTGGTTATAGAAGCTTGGCGTAATGGGGAAGACCGTCGCGCCGGCTTCGGTAACGGCCGCCATATTGCGCAGATGAATGAGATTGAGCGGCGTCTCGCGGGTGCACAGGACCAGGCGGCGGCGCTCTTTCAGGCAGACGTCCGCCGCCCGCTCGATCAGGTTCTCTGCAAGACCGTTCGCGATGCCGGCGAGTGTGCCCATCGAGCAGGGCAGGATGAGCATGGCGTCGACCGGAAAGGATCCGCTGGCGATGGCCGCGCCGATGTCGTCGTGGGGGAGGGTGCTGCATTTGGGGGATGGGTGGCCAAGGAGCTTTTCGGCGAGGTGGGTACGGCCGCTGAGGCCGGATTCCTCGGCCAGGACGCGGAGCGCGCTGGGAGAGGCGACCAGGTGAACGCGACCTACCCGCTGCTCGCCGTCGAGCTGCCGGAGGGCTTCGGCCGCGAAGACAGAGCCGCTGGCCCCCGTTACCGCGAGAGTGACTGAAAGTCCGGGAGGCGAGGTCAACGGGGGCACCTGTCGCATTATCAGGCATTGCCGAGCTTTGAGAGACATTTGCCAGGGGTCGTGTTTACTCTTTTGGATGGAGTCAATGCATCTAACCGGGAGGACGGTGGTAGCCCAAGCCACCGGCGTTTCTTCAGGATGATGAGATTCAGCTTTCCTGGTTTGCAGAGCCAGGCTGCCCGACGGCTTCTTTCCTTGGTTCTCTCCTCCGCGCTTGCCTCCGCTCTGGGCGTGGGTGAGGCGCGGGGCTCCGCGGCGTTGTTGCTGGAGATGCCCTACGGCGATCTGGGGACGTTCAACCCCACCGGTCATGCCGCCCTGTACTTCGATCACATCTGCGCGGCGACGCCGCTGCAACTGCGCCCGTGCCAACCCGGCGAGTTGGGCGTGGTGCTCAGCCGGTACGACGGCATCGGGAATTACGATTGGGTCGCAGTACCCCTGATTCCCTACCTGTACGGAGTGGAGACAGCCGGTGAGGTCCCGGAGACCATGGACAAGCTGTCCGCCCTGAGAGTGAGGGATCTTTACCGGCGGGCGCATCTGGAGACAGTCGCGCCGGATACCCCGGAGGGCGGCATGCCCCAGGGTAACTGGTATGAACTAGTAGGGTCGGCGTTCGACCGGGATCTTTACGGATTCCAGATGAAGACCACGCCAGAGCAGGATGCGGGCCTGGTCGAGTACTTCAATGACCGGCCCAATGTGACGCGGTACCAAGGCGCGTTCCGGAACTGCGCGGATTTTACCCGCATCATCCTGAACCGGTTATACCCCGGAGCCGTTCGGCGCAATTACGTGGCAGACTTCGGGCTGACCACGCCGAAATCGGTAGCGCGTGGGCTGGTGCACTACGGACACCAGCATCCTGAGCTCGGGCTGACCACGTTTCGCGTCCCGCAGATGCAAGGGACGATCCCGCGTTCGATGAGCATCCAGGGCGTCACCGGCAGCCTGCTCACCCGGTATGCGGTGCCCCTGGCCATCCTGTCGCCGCATCTGACGGCGGTGGTGGTGGTCGCCTACCTTGGGCGGGGACGGTTTTTGGTGCCCAAGAATGCTCCGGTGCTTGATCTTGCAGGGTCCGGGCGCGCTCGCGCCAACGATCGCCTGCAACGTGCATCGCTTCCCGGTTCCCCGGTTCCGGGTTCGTGGAGCCTGGCGGGCGACGTAAGCGGGGTTGGGGCCGGGCCGCAGAACAGCCTCGCAGGACAGGTGGAGCCTTCGCTCTTCAGTGGGAGCGCTGCGCCGGTGAGCGGCATGACTTGCGACACCGTTTGCGACGCTGTGCCCTTTTTGCCGTAGGTCTGCGGTTCCGCCCGAAGCGGACGCTACAATCCGGGCATGGGCTATGTGGAGAAGCCGCTGGGGAAGAATGTTCGCTTTCTTCTGCCCTCGCTGAAGCTGAAGTTGCCGTGTGCGGCGGGCACCACGGTAGAAAACACGGTGCATGACTTCCTGATGCGGCACTTTGGCGGCTATACCGCGACCGCAGCCAATCTGTTTGGGTATTGGACCGAAGAAGATGGGGTCTTCAGCTACGGCGAACACCGTGAGTTCACGGTGGCGCTGGCGGGCGAAGGGGGCCTGCCGGAGTTGAAGCAGTTCCTGGGCGAGATCGCCTGCACGCTGGAGGAAAAATGCCTCTACGTGGAAGTCGCGGGCGAGGCGACCCTGCTGTACGGCCAGAATGAGACGGTGGATCTGTGCTCGGGGAACGGCACCGTGGCGAAGATCCGGTAGGGGAACTGGCCTCCTTGTCTGTTTTTGCAGAGCCCTGGAAGCAGAAGCTTTTGGCTGGCGACGAACCAGACTAGCCCTCGGCGAGGACTCGGTCGAAGACTTCGTCGATGTTGGTGAGCTGGCGGCGGAAGTCGAAGGCGTGGGCGAGTTTTTCCGGGGTGAGGTGAGCCTGGACGGTGGGGTCCGCGGCAATGCGCTCCTTGTAGGAAGGGGCGGCCGGGTCGGGGTCGTTCCAGGCAGCCATGGCATGGCCCTGGACCAGGCGGTACGCGTCTTCGCGGCTCATGCCGGCTTCGGCGAGTTCCAGCAGCAGTTGGCCTGAGAAGACGAGCCCGCCGGTGAGCTCCAGGTTGCGAAGCATGCGGTCGGGGTAGACGAGCAGCCGGTCGATCAGCGTGGCTGTCTTGTCGAGCAGGTAATCGGCCAGCGTGGTGGTGTCGGGCAGGATCACGCGTTCGGCGGAGCTGTGGGAGATGTCGCGCTCGTGCCAAAGGGCGACGTCTTCAAGCGCCACCTGGGCGTTGCCGCGCACCACGCGCGCGAGGCCGCAGATCTGCTCGCTGGTGATGGGGTTGCGCTTGTGTGGCATGGCGCTGGAGCCTTTTTGCCCGGCGCTGAAGAACTCCTCGGCCTCGCGGACCTCGGTGCGCTGGAGGTGACGGATCTCGGTGGCGATCTTGTCCAGCGTGGAGCACATGACGGCGAGGGTGGTGATGTAGGCCGCGTGGCGATCGCGCTGGAGGACCTGGGTGGAGACCGAAGCGGCTTTGAGGCCGAGCGAGGCGAGCATGGCGGCCTCGTGCGCCGGCTTCAGGTGTCCAAAGCTGCCGACCGCGCCGGAGATTTTGCCTACGCGGATGTCTTGTGTTGCGGCGTCGAAGCGGCGAAGGTTGCGGCCCATCTCGGCATACCAGAGCAGGAGTTTCATGCCGAAGGTGGTGGGTTCGGCGTGGATGCCGTGGGTGCGGCCTATAGCGGGGGTGTGTTTGAACTCAAGGGCCCGGCGCTTGAGCACCTCGCGGAGCCGCAGGATGCCGTCACGGATGAGCTGAGAGGCCTCCACCAGGGCGAGCGCCTGCGCGGTGTCGACGACGTCCGTTGAGGTCAGGCCGAAGTGCAGCCACCGGGCTGCATCCGAGCCGGCCGCCTTTACGTTCTCCGCGACGGCCGTGGTGAAGGCCAGAACATCGTGCCGGAGCTCGCGTTCGAGTTCGTCGATCCGTTCGATACGGAAGCCGGCATAGGCGCGGAGTTCGGTTGCCGCAGCCGCGGGCACGACGCCTGCCGCGGCAAGGGCCTCCGTCGCGGCGAGCTCGACCTGCAGCCAGCGGTTGAACTTGCTCTGATCGGACCACAGGGCGGCCATAGCCGGGCGGGTGTAGCGAGAGATCATCAAAACTCCGAAGGAGGGAAAGGTCGGGCCGCGACCCTCTTGGAGGGCAGGCGCGCTCCTATGATGATAGGCGTCTCCCGGGGACCTTTCTCCGGCGGCGGGGAGACAGGCAGAAGGCGGATTACGGTCTGTCGCCGCTGTGGTCCTATCGTTGCACGATATACTGTTGGGGGAACGATGAACGACGGCTCAGTGGCTACCCCGGATCTCGCGCGTCTGTCCAAGCTAGCCGAATTTCGCTACCAACTGCGCCGCTTTCTGCACTTCAGCGAGGTGGAGTCGGAGCGGCTGGGCGTGGCGACGCAGCAGTACCAGCTGATGCAGGTGATCGGGTCGCTGCCGGACGGGGAGTCGGCCTCGATCAGCTACCTGGCCGAGCGTATGGTGCTGCGGCACAACAGTACGGTGGAGTTGGTGGATCGCGCCGAACGAGCCGGCCTCGTGAAGCGTACAAGTGACGAACGCGATCTGCGGCGGTCCATTGTGGTCCTTACGCCGGAGGGCCGCTCCATCCTGGAGCGGCTGATTGCCGCGCACCTTTCCCAATTGAGCGGCGAGGCAGGGGACCTGCTTCTGCAATCCCTCCAGAACCTGCGGGAACGGCCGCTGCACGGCAGCGCGGAGAAACCGCTATGAAAGCGCCTGCCGCCGCGGCTTTGCGGGATTACTCTGCGGACGCCCGCATCCTGTACGTGAGCGCCCTGGCCGCGGTCCTGGGAGCCGTAAGCGCCCTGGCTTCGTGGGCGCTGCTGGAGATGATTGCGCTCTTTACCAACCTGTTCTACTTCCACCGCTGGAGCGACCGCAGCGTGGATCCGTGGCAGGCGGGACGGCACTGGTGGCTGGTCTTGGTGCCGGTGGTGGGCGGGCTGCTGGTGGGTCTGATTGCGCGGTACCTGTCGCCCAAGGTGCGGGGGCACGGCATGCCGGAGGCTGTGGAGACGATTGTCTTCGGCGGCGGCCGTGTTCAGCCGCGCGTGGCGGTGTTGAAGCCGGTGGCGACGGCTGTCTCCATCGGCTCGGGCGGGCCCTTCGGCGCAGAAGGTCCGGTGATCATCACCGGCGGCGCGATCGGCTCTGTGCTGGGGCAGCTGCTGAACATGACGGATTCCGAACGCACGGTGCTCATGGTGGCGGGTGCCTCGGCGGGGATGGCCGCGACGTTCAACTGCCCTATGTCCGCCGTGCTGCTGGCCGTGGAGATCCTGCTGTTTGAGTGGAAGCCGCGCTCGCTGGTTCCGGTGACCATGGCCTGCGTGACAGCGGGTGCGGTGCGTCGTCTGCTGCTGGGACCGCAGCCCTTGCTGCAGATGGACCCCACAGGCGCGCCGGTGTACCACTCGGCCATGCTGGGCGCGCTGTTGGTGGGGTTTGTTGCGGCGTTCTTCGCCGCGGGGCTCAGCCGGGCCATTCACTTCAGCGAGGATATGTTTGCGAAGCTGCCGATCCACTGGATGTGGTGGCCCGCCATTGGAGGGCTGGGTATCGGATTGGGCGGACTGCTATTTCCGCAGGCTCTTGGGGTGGGGTACAGCGTCATTCAGCAGATGATCTCCGGCGACGGCTCGTGGCAACTGCTGACCGGCGTGCTGGTGATCAAGAGCCTGATCTGGGTGTTTTCGCTGGGGTCGGAGACGGCCGGCGGTATCCTGGCGCCGCTCCTCATGCTCGGCGGGGCGCTGGGCGCGGCGTTGGGGCATGTGCTGCCCCAGATGTCCACGGGCGCGTGGGCCCTGGTGGGGATGACGTCCGTGCTTACGGCCGCGATCGGCTGCCCGCTTACTTCGGCCATGCTTTCGATCGAGCTGACCCATAACGGTGGGTTGGTGCTGCCGGTGTTGCTGGCCTGCGGCGCGTCCTATGCGGTGAGTGTCCTGGTGCAGCCACGGTCGTTGCTGACCGAGGCCCTCAGCCGCAAGGGGTTGCACCTGAGCCGGGAGTTCTCGGTGGATCCGCTGGAGACCATGCTGGTGTCCCAGGCCATGCACACCAGTGTGTACGCATTGAACGACAAGGCGACCTGCAGGGACGCGGCGGAGTGGCTGGCCAAGACGCAGGATCGGGGCGCCGAGGGTTGGTCGCACTGGCAACGGCTGTTCCCGCTGGTGGATGACGAGGGACGGCTGGCGGGCGCGCTTACATGGTCGCAGATGATCCACGCAGCCCAGAACGCGGATGCGGATTGTTCGTTGGTATCGCAGGGGAAGCTTGAGCCAAAGACCATCTCGCCTTTCAGCACGTTGCGTACCGTTGCCGTGGAGATGGCGGAGTCGAAGCTGACCACCTTTCCGGTGGTCTCAAGCGACGGCAAGCTGCTTGGGATTGTCACGATTGAAGACCTGCTGAAGGGGCGAAGCGAGCAGGCCCAGCGCGAGAGCTCGCGCCGGCGTGTGCTGCGGCTTCGCTGGCCCTACAGCCGCGGAGCAGAACCCGACGCCCCGCCGGTGGCGGTGACGGTTCCACCGTTCGGCGCAGAGGGTACGCCTGCGCAGGTGCAGGCGGCCGCCCGTGCAGGGACGCCGGACGGAGCGGAGCAGGAAGCGCCCGCGGAGATCGACGCCTAGAGGAGCCTGGCATTCCCCCGCGGGTTGTATGATCGCGGCGCAGCTTTGTGCCGCGGGGGAGGTGTCGGGATTGCCCTGGAGAACGGGGCTAGGCTTCATCCACCCCGAGCAGCTTGCTCATCTCGTCATATAGAAATCCGCTCCCGGGCTTGTAGGGCTGAACCCACCTGCCGTCGAGAACGAACTGCGGAATGGCGCGTTTGCCGGTGTGAGCAATGACCTCTTCGGCCGCCCCGGGCGTGCGCTCAATGTCGACCTCTTTGAACGCAATGGCGTGCTTGTTGAGAAAGCGCTTTGCTTCACGGCAGTCGCGGCACCAGTCCGCGGTGTAGACAAGAAGTTCCATCCGCATATTGTCTCCCAGGAGGGGCATGCTTGTGCGTTGGGGCCGTTACTGCTCTTTGTAGTTGCGCATCAGGCCGCCGTCAATGACGTAGGTCGACCCGGTGATGTAGGACGCTTCCTCGGAGGCGAGAAAGGCCGTCAGGGAGGCGACTTCTTCCGAGGTGCCCATACGGCCCAGGGGGATGTTGTTGAGCAGCGGTTTCAGTTCCTCGGGGGTATCGAGGAGCTTTTGATTGATCGGAGTGATGATCGCCCCTGGAGCGACATTGTTGACGGTGATACCCAGCGGGCCGAGCTCCATGGCGAGGTCGCGCATGAGCATGCGGATGCCGCCTTTGGCCGCGCAGTAGGTGGCAAAGTGCGGAAAGACCATGTCTTCGTGCACGGAGGAGATGTTGATGACACGACCGGGCTTTTTTGCGTCGCGCAGGCGGCGAACGAAGGCCTGGGTAATGAAGAAGGCGCCCTTGAGGTTGAGACCGAGGACAGCGTCGTAGTCCTGTTCCGTGACGTCCCAGAAATCGGCGCCCTTCTCGATGCCCGCGTTGTTGACCAGGATGTCGCAGCCGCCGAGCTGGTCCCACGCGGCGTCGATCAGCTTCTTACCGTCCGCGGGCTTGGAAACGTCCGCCTGGACGGTGATGGATTTGCCTCCCTGCTTGGCGGCGATCTGTTTCTGTGTCTCCTCCGCCCCCTCCGGATGGCTGTGGAAATCGATCACGATGGAGGCACCTTCGCTGGCGAGACGGACCGCGATTGCCTGGCCAATGCCGGAGGAGGACCCTGTAACGACCGCAACCTTGCCCTGGAACCGACCTGCTGCCATGAGCGATGACCTCCTGAAGCGCCTCTGCGGCTTCCGGCTAGTCTGATGCGTTTCGGGCGGCTTGCGGGGCTGTGGATTGGGCCTGGGTCAGACGGCGCCGCCGAAAAAAATCCGAGAGCATCGCGCCGCACTCATCCGCCAGCATCCCTTCCGTGATGGCCACTCGGTGGTTAAGCGCCGGATGGTTCATCACTTCCAGCACGGAGCCGCAGCCGCCGGCCTTGGGGTCGCGCGCGGCGAACACCAGGCGGGCGACCCGCGCGTGCAGGAGGGCGCCGGCGCACATGGCGCAGGGCTCTAACGTGCAGACCAGGGTGCAGCCGGTCAAGCGGTAGTTGCCGAGCATCGTGCCCGCTTCGCGGAGCGCGACGATCTCGGCGTGGGCCGTTGGGTCGGAGGAGCGCAGGACCTGGTTGTTGCCCCGCCCGAGGATCCCGCCTGTGGGGGACAGGACGATGGCCCCTACCGGGACCTCACCGGCCTGCTCCGCGGCGCGGGCCTCCGCGATGGCCAAGCGCATCACCGCGGCGTCGTCCAGCGCAGTGGGGCCGGTACTCACCCGCCGCGCACCTGCGGCTGAGCGGACGGGCCGAAGAAGCGTTCGATCTGGCCGGCGAGCTCACGCAACTTGACGCGGCGTTGCTCCAGGCCGGGGTCGCCGAGCGAAAAGGCCTGCGCCCAGATGGCTTCGAGCACGGGGAGGAGGCGCTCCGCCGTGAGGTCGGCCGTGGGCCAGGATCCGATGACGTTGTGAAGGTGTTCGGCTTCAATCTCGTATTCGTCGGCCTGGCCGCCTTCGGCGATGAAGCCTTCGACGTCGGCTGAGGCGACGAGTTCTTCGAGGGAGTGGAGATCGGGGGGTGGTGGCCAGGGTTGGGGCATAAAGAAGTCTTACCTGAAGCG